>ONBW01000012.1 GCA_900316165.1 uncultured Lachnospiraceae bacterium
GGTGAGTTTGACTTCTTCTCAGATGTCTGTCTGCCCTTTCTCACTAACTGGTTAAATGTTGGCATTTATTTCACCTCCTGTAAAAAATACTGTACGTTTTTACGCGCAAAAAACACCCGCGTTTTTACGCACGCTATGTTATTATAGCGCGGAAAAACATGGGTGTCAAGTAAAAATTCAGAGTTTCGGTCAGTCATCAGAGTCACCGGTTGCCTGCTGCTCTTCTTCGGATGGGAAGGTCGCCTCACGGTCGATTTCAGCCTCTTCTGCAGCGGCCTGTTTCATGGCCTCCTGCTTGGTAAGCATGCCCTCATTCTCTTCGATCTCTTTAATCACATCACGGTAGATCTGGAATTTATCCTCAGGGATATCGAGAGCAGCCATAGCCTCCTCCGGTGTAAGTGAGAGATTATTCGTCATGCGGATGATGTCGCGGCCCTTGGTCTTTCTAGAAGCGCGGAGCTTCTTCGCACGTGCTTCTCTGGCCTTTGCCTCACGCTTAGCTATCTCTTCCGGATCCTCCTGAGTCATCTGCTCATAGATAGGAGCGATATCATTAATATCGCCAAAGCACTTCAGGTGGCCGTGGTCGAGGATCATCGCTTTATTGCAGATACGGCGGACCTGATCCAGCGAATGTGAGACAAAAAGCACGGTGACATTTCCGTCAAACATGCTCATGATTTTATCCTCTGATTTTCTGCGGAATTTTTTATCACCGACAGAGAGAACCTCATCCAGGATCAGGATATCCGGATTTACGGCCGTGCAGATAGCGAAACCCAGACGGCTCTTCATACCTGACGAGTAATTTTTAACAGGAACCTCTATGAAATCACGGAGCTCAGCAAAGTCGATTATCTCATCGAACTTCGACTGGATGAATTCCTTCTTATATCCAAGGATTGAACCATAGAGGAAGATATTCTCTCTTGCCGAATACTGTGGCTCAAAGCCTGCACCGAGCTCGAGCAGTGGAGCAAGCTTTCCTTTTTTCTTTACATAACCTGTTGTCGGATGATAGACACCGGCGATAGCCTTAAGAATAGTAGACTTTCCGGCACCGTTAAGGCCAAGGATGCCGAGCCTGTCTCCCGGATAGAGCTTAAAGCTCACATCTGAAAGAGCCCAGAACTCATCCTTCTTCATTTTCTGATGATGGGCAAACAGATTTATGAAATAATCTTTAAGAGTGTCATGCATCTCCTGACTCAGGTTGAACTTCATTCCGAGGTGTGACACTTCAACTGTTGGCTGCATATAAATACCTCAATTACAGATGTAAAATAAACTCGTCCTGTTTCTTCTTCATAGCTATGAATCCGATAACAAAGCAGATAAGTCCAAAAATAAACGGATATCCATATTCCCAGAGCGAATTGCTGTAATGCATCAAGCCTCCACGGAACAGATTGATGATGCAGTAGAGCGGATTCAGGTGAAGAAGCCACATCAGATGATGCTTCTCTATTCTCTCTATCGGGTAGAAAATAGCTGATAAATACATGATTATCATCAAAAGCACGTTCCAGAGATACTCGATATCACGGAAAAATACGTCGAGCACCGAAAGAATCATACCGACACCGATAGTCAGGATAAGAAGCATAACTATAGCCGGAATAAGCTTCCACATACGAAGCGAAGGTGCCAGATGTGAAATGATAAGTACCGGAACGAGAACTACAAGCGAAATCAGGTAGATGATAAAGTTGTAGAGCACATTCGACAATGGGTACAGATATTTGGGAACGTATACTTTTTTAATCATGCTGGCATTGCCACGAATAGCTTTGCTCGCGCCTTTTGTACCATTCTGGAAAAAAGTATACGTCAAACGTCCACACATGATGTATGTCGCGAAAGTCTGATCCTTTAGCCTGTCGAATAAGGCACCGAATACTACTACAAGTACGGCTGTCGTCATCAGAGGCTCTATAAGAGACCAGACGATACCAAGGTAACTTTTTCTGTACTTTAATCTGATACCGCGCTTTACGAGCTCGCTTAGAAGAAAGCGGTAATCAAAAAAGCCTTTAATGTATTTTTTCATTTTGCTGTTTTTTCTCCTTCTTCCACACCCTCTGTACTTTCCTTCTGGAAAACAACCCTGAGTGTAAGAAGTATTAGCTGCATGTCGAGAAGGATTGATGCCTTCTGTACATAGATCATATCGAATTTCAGCTTATCATAGGTGGTCGTATTGTATTTGCCGAATACCTGAGCGTAGCCTGTGAGACCCGCTTTTACAGAAAGTCTGAAGTCGAACTCAGGAACCTTCTCACAGTACTCCTCGTGAATCTCCGGTCTTTCCGGACGCGGCCCGACGAATGACATATCGCCTTTAAGTATGTTAAAGAACTGCGGTATCTCATCAATACGTGTCGACCTGATAAAATGACCGACAGGCGTTATCCTGTCGTCATTCTCGGAAGCGAGGCGGGCGCCGGAATTTTTCTCAGCGTCCACTATCATACTACGAAACTTTATGACTTTAAATACCTTCTTATGAATCGTGTAGCGCTCCTGCTTATAGAACACCGGTCCTTTGTCATAAGAATGAATCAGTATAGCGACCACAAGCATTATAGGCGATGTGAGTATGATGCCGATAAGTGAAAGGATAATGTCTCCTGTACGCTTCACAGCTCTCTGCCACAACGAAAAGCCAACGTTCCTTGACAGATACAGTGGCGAATCGAAAAGATTAAGCTCATCAGACTCACGTACGATAATATCCGAAATCTTCGGAGTAAAATATACTCTCTTCTGCCTGTCAAAGCAATACTTTAATATCTTGTTTTTTAATTCGGACGGAACATCATTTATTAGAACTGCGTCGTACTTGTCAATCTTTTCCCAGATCTCAGATAACGGTGCAGTGCCCATTATCGTCTCCGCAATAACATATCTGTCGCGGCGCTGACTCATCTTATGATCAAGATTGTTCACATGCTCACCGTGGATCTGGAGCATCTGATACGGTGGAAAAATCTTTCTATACAGCCAGGTTCCAAAGTACGTGATGATAAAAAGAATGATCACATCAACCAGGAAAAGCTGTAAATACACGAAAACGATAGTTGGTGCCAGCCTTCTGTATCCTACCATCATTATAGTCATGACAGCCATGATCAGGTCTACTATAAGCGAAGCCAGTGCACAGCCAATCGAGCCATGTGAAATCCTGCTCACCCCGACCTCATAGCCGCCAAAGCTGTATATGAAAAAAATAGCCAGGACCATGTAAATGACTATCATTGTCAGCTGACCAAGCCCCAGGAAAGGCCTGTCGAGAAGGATATTCAGCCAGTTGATCCAGTCATAGGCAAAAAGCACCGTGACTACTGCAGTAATTATTAGATTTGTTAGAAAGCGGTATAGGTGTTTTGCGCCTTCCATTTTTTCTGACATCTGTTAATCCCTTTTGAATACAAAAATCTTTGAAAAAACGTAGTTAAGCGTTATCACAACAAACTGCGCTATAAATTTTATCAGCATGTTCGGAAAATGGCAGATACCGATGAGAATACCAAGCATCAGCTCCTCTATAGCCAGTGTAATGAGCCTTCCTACGCAGAAGGTGCCAAGCTGATAGAAGAATGCGAACACTCCTGAGGTGTGGTTATAGAACACGAACCTCCTGTTTGTGATAAAAGCAAACGCGGTGGCAAAAACCCACGACAGCGCATTTCCGATTAGTATATTCCAATGAAACGGTTCTGTAAAGAGCCAATATGTAAAAATAGATACTATAAATGTTCCGAGTCCGAACATCCCATACAGCATCAGCTCTTTGTACTTTTTGTATAAAGGTTCTACTTTCCGGCTCTTCGGGTACTTATTAAAGAAATAATTAAACACCGAATCCAGCCAGTCTGCCGGTTTCTTCATTAATTAACCTCACAGTATCTCTTCAGAGAGCTTAAGGGCCTCTGCGATTACCTGATCCATGTTATAGTATTTATACTGTCCCAGTCTTCCCCCGAAGTAGACTTCGTTTTTCTTCTCTTTTTCAGCAAGCTCACTGTAACGCTCGAAAAGTGCAGTATTAGCCTCATCATTTACCGGATAGTAAGGCTCCTCACCTGGCTTCCACTCATGTGAGTACTCACGTGAAATGATAGTCACAGGCTGCTTTCCGAAATTAAAATGCTTGTGCTCTATGATTCTTGTATAAGGTACATCTGCCGAAGTGTAGTTTACAACGGCATTTCCCTGATAGTTATCGGTGTCGAGCTCCTCTGTCTCGAAGCGGACACTTCTCCATGAAAGAGGACCATAGGTAAATCCGAAATACTCATCTATCTGGCCTGTGTAGATCAACCTGTCATACTCTATCTCAGTGCCATCCTTTAAGGTATTGTTCTTTCTGAAGTCCTTGAAATCCTCGTTTAAAAATACTTCAGCACCTTTTAACAGCTTCTCTACAATCGCGGTATAGCCATCCACAGGAATTCCCTGGTAGCGGTCAGTGAAATAATTGTTATCATAGGTAAATCGAAGTGGCAGTCTCTTTATGATAAAGGCAGGAAGCTCCGTGCACGGACGGCCCCACTGCTTCTGGGTATAGCCCTTGATAAGCTTCTCATATACATCTCTTCCGACCAGTGAAAGCGCCTGCTCCTCCAGATTCTGAGGATTCCTGATATCCAGGTCCTTTATCTGCTCAGCGATCTTTGCCTTTGCCTCAGCCGGGGTCTTGATGCCCCACATCTTCGAGAAGGTGTTCATATTAAATGGGAGGTTGTAGAGCTCGTCTCCATAAATCGCAATCGGCGAATTGATGTAGTTGTTGAATTCTGCAAACCTGTTCACATACTCCCAGACCTCCCGGTTCGATGTATGAAAAATATGAGCTCCGTAGACATGCACATCTATATCCGAAATCTTCTTCGTGTAGACGTTCCCGCCGATATGGTCTCTCTTGTCGATCACGGCCACGCTGCGGCCAGAATCCAATGCTTCTCTAGCATATACGGCTCCGAAGAGACCGCTTCCTACTACCAGGTCATTAACCTTCATCTTTGTTTTCCTCTGTTATTCCGGTTTGTTCGTATTTTTTCAAGGAGTCAAGCTGCTCCTTCTCCCAGTCATCGAGCGGGTAATACTCGATGCTTAAAATCTCTTTCGCAATATCTCTGAAATAGCTGTCCTTAAAGTATTCGTGGTCTTCTACAAGCCTCATCCGATAGAACGTCTCAAGCGCGTAGAATACGTACTCCTGCTCCAAAAACCACTGCGGGTCCTCGTGTTCTTTTAAAAGTGAACGCATCTTTGAAAAAGCAATGCACTGCGTCATTTCCCTCTCGAGCGTCTTAATATCCAAGACTCCGTCCTCAGGCATAAGTGCTGCAGTCGCGGAATCACTTCTCTGTACATAGTGGTACATCCGCGCAGGATTGTATCTGATTGCGTCACAGTGGAGCGCATACTCACAGACAAAGAGCTGGTCCTCACGATAATAGACTCTCTCGTCAAATCGCAGATTGAACTTATCGATTATACTCTTTTTGAAGATTTTATTCCATACATATCCCTGATAATTTTCCTGGAAAAATAACCGACAGAGAAAATCCTCCTGATTCATCACACGGATTCCGGACTCTTCAGTCTGATCAATAACCCTGTCATCCTCTATGACATCGTAGCCGATAAGTCCCATCTGTGCACTGATTCTTGGGAATCCCTTGGACAAAGGCTTCTTTTCCGAATCCGCAATAGTCCCAAGAAGTGTACCGAGATACCCCTTCGTCACTCTGTCGTCCCCATCCGGAAAAACGAGATACTCGCCCTGGGCAGCCTCAATTCCGGCATTTCTTCCAGATGAGACTCCAGGCTGCTTCCGGCAGATCACCCTGACCCTGTCATCACTTTTCGCCAGTTCCTCTGCCACAGCGGCAGTGTCCGGGTCATCCGCTCTGATAACTATCAGAATCTCAAAAAATTTAAATGGCTGCCCGAGCAGGTCCTTGACCATTCCGGGCAGCAGTCCGGCTATGTGATAAGCCGGTATGATTATGCTAATAAGTGGTTTCATTTCTTTAAGTATTCTTTTAAAGCGTCGTGCCAGTCAGCCATCTGAAATCCATCTCCATCGTCAGAGATAAGAGAGAGCATCTGGTCTTCAAGCACGGAGTAGTGAGGTCTTGTGGCAGCAGCCGGATTCATTCTGGCGTACTCCTCAGATGAGATGTGGTTTACTTTTACATCTAATCCTGAAAGCTTAAAAATTTCTTCAGCAAAATCAGCCCATGAAGTCTGTCCGCGGCAGACTCCGTGATACAGTCCGTACTGCTCTGTCTGCTCGAGATAGTGGATCATTCTGGCAAGCTCTTTGGTACTGGTAGGACAGCCGACCTGATCGTCAACTACCGATACCTCATCATGAGTCTCTGCGAGACGGAGCATTGTCTTTACGAAATTCTTACCATCTCCATAGAGCCAGGCAGTCCTGATGACGAAATGCTTGTTGCAGAACTCGCTTACGTACTTTTCTCCCATAAGCTTCGAACGGCCATAGGCACTGACAGGACCAGGGGCATCAGACTCGAGATATGGTCTGGTGCCGCAGCCGTTAAACACATAGTCTGTAGAGATATGGATAATCTTTGCATCTGCCTTCTGTGCAGCTATCGCAAGGTTTCTTGGGCCTAAGGCATTTATCCTTCCAGCCAGATGAGTGTTCTTCTCACAGCCATCCACATCGGTATAGGCTGCACAATTTATGATCACGTCAGGCTTCTCTGATTCTATCCCCTTAAGAACTGCGTCAAGACTCTCTATCGGCATATCCTGATGAGTAAGTGCTATGACCTCCGCCTGCGTGTCATTAGCGTACTCCTCGATTACTGCTTTCCCCAACTGACCATTTGCCCCTGTCACTGCTATTTTTCTCATTATCCTACTCACTGCTTTAAAGCAAAAATTAAACTCAAAGGTCCTTTTCCTTCTCAACCATTCTGTTTAAGGCTGAGAAAATTCCTCTGATCGAGGCTCTCGTGATATTTGAAGAAAGGCCGACACCAAAGCTGATATTCTCAGTGCGTGGGTCCTGAAGCTCGATATATGCTGCAGCCTTTGCATGTGAACCTACGCCTAATGCATGCTCTGAGTAATCTGTAAGTACGAAATCGACTTCTGGAACGCACTGTCTTATTGCAGTCTTTACAGCATCGACAGGTCCGTTTCCGTCAGCCTCCGAGTGGAAGGCCTCTCCATTATACTTGAAGTCAAGTGATACATGTGTATCCTCATTCTCAGTGTTATCATCGATATCTACGAAGTCCAGCGTAAATGGAGATTTCTTGTCGAGATACTCTCTCTTGAACTCCTTCATGATACGCTCTGGCTTTACCTCGCCGCCTTCTTTTTCACTGATAGCCTGAATGACATCTGCAAACTCACGCTGCATGACCTTCGGCAGCTTGTAGCCATAGACCTTGTCCATGACAAAGGCAACTCCGCCACGTCCAGACTGGCTGTTGATACGAACGACTGGCTCGTACTCTCTTCCGATATCTGAAGGGTCGATCGGCAGATAAGGAACCTGCCAGATGTCTGACTTTCTCTCCTTCATAGCCTGCTCGCCCTTGTTAATAGCATCCTGATGTGAGCCTGAGAATGCTGTAAATACAAGGCTTCCAGCATAAGGATGTCTAGGGTCTACATTCATCTTTGTGCATCTCTCGCAGACCTCTGTGATCTCCTTGATATCTGAGATCTCAAGACCCGGATCAATGCCCTGTGAGAACATGTTATATGCGACATTAAGGATGTCGACATTTCCAGTTCTCTCACCGTTTCCAAGGAGAGTTCCCTCGATTCGGTCAGCTCCTGCTAAGAGTCCAAGCTCTGCACAGGCGATTCCTGTTCCGCGGTCATTGTGTGGATGAAGAGAAAGGATTACGTTCTCCCTTTCATCAAGATGGTTGTTCATCCACTCTATCTGGTCGGCATAGACATTTGGTGTATTCATCTCTACAGTAGCAGGCAGATTGAAGATGATCGGAGCATCTGTGGCATGATTCCACTCTTTTGCTACTGCGTTGCAGACCTCTGCCGCATACTCTACCTCAGTTCCGGTGAAGCTCTCCGGTGAGTACTCCAGCTGAAGATTGCCGTCGTACTTCTTAAGGCCGTCTTTTACCATTTTGGTTCCATCTATAGCGATCTGCTTGATGCCTTCCTTATCCTTGTGGAAAACAACGTCACGCTGCAGAGTAGAGGTAGAATTATATATATGAAAAATAACATTTGGAATGCCCTGGATAGCTTCAAATGTCCTGTCTATCAGGTTCTGTCTGCACTGGCAGAGTACCTGTACCTTTACATCATCTGGGATCTTATGCTCTTTTACAAGCTTTCTTAAGAAATCATACTCGATCTGAGATGCTGCCGGGAAGCCGATCTCTATTTCCTTAAAGCCAAGCTTTAACAAAAGTTCGAACATCTCCATTTTTTCATCGACATCCATCGGTTCCACAAGCGCCTGGTTACCATCACGCAGATCGACTGAGCACCAGATAGGATGCTTTGTGATCTCTTTATCAGGCCAGGTTCTCTCCGGGAATTTCAATACAGGATTCTTGACATAGTGCTTATAATTCATCATTTCTTCTATTTCCTTTCCAAACTTCTATAAGTCAAAATTCGTCGCCTAATCCATCAACAATTATCGGCACCAGGCGGTGCATGGCCTCTATCTCGTCCTCGCCATCGCAAATCAGAGTAATCTCGTCGCCTTTCCTGATGCAGGCTCCTAGGACCGAGAGTATACTCTTGGCATTTGCCTCGCCCATGTCATTTGGGCCATACTTGAATGTAATCTTTGACTTGTATTTCATAGCCTCCTGGCAAAGTATTCCTGCAGGTCGGAGGTGTAAACCTGCTGGATTTTTTATCGTAAGCTTATGACTTACCATAAACCAATTTATCCTCCATTAATTACTGTCCCCGTCAGAACGCTTGGTAATAGTGATTTTAGTCGAAACGTTCTGAGCTTTCACCCCGTCTGGCAGGGTAAGTTCAACTGAAACTTTGTGTTCTCCCTCAGATAATCCACTTGCATCAACCGAACCAGTTAGTTCTGAATCCGACACAGATGCCAGATCATCTTCATAACCCGTCAGCACGATGCTCACGGTCGAATCCTCAAAAGCGGCCTCATAGCCATCTGGGAGATTTTTGACAGTTAAGTTATCAGTCGGAACCTCAACTGTCTTTTCAGTCTCTGTCTTGTAGTTTACCTTCACGGTTACATTTGACTTGGTGTCATCGCTCAAGTTCACTCCATCTGGAAGATAACTCGTTATATCTATCGTAGTTGAAAAACTCTCATCATTTGAGGCTGCATCAAGCACTGAGAAAGGAATCTCAATCTTACTTATCTGGTTCAGATTCTCTGCAGTTCCGACCAGACTCGCCTCATCCGGGTCCACAGTGACACTGTCTATAGTAACGCCGTCCGGCAGCTGGCTGCTGGCAGGATCTGATACTTCTATAGGAACCGTCTTTACTGATTCCATAGTTACAGAGACATTTACAGTAGTAGTGCTTAGTGTAAGTCTTGTAGTATTTATCTCATTATTATCCGAATCATATAGGATCGGAACGACCTTCTCAGTAACGTCCTCAGAAATACCATCGACATCAGCCACAGCGCTCACATGGTCAATAGTCTTTACTATGCTTGCAGGGCCTTCAACTGTCACAACATTTGGAGTAACCGTAGTATCCTTTACTGCAAAGCCATCAGCAGGAGTACCCTTTGTAGTCGCATTTATCATGAACTTCTTCGACTGCTTCTTTCCGACTTCTACCTCCAGGTAATGAGTAGCACCGATGATTTTGACCTGGGCCTGGGAATATGCAGAGCATGTAATCTGAATCGGAACTTTGCCATCTTCATCAAGATAGTCCAGATCAGCTGTTGCAATAAAATCGGAATTGCTCAGTCTGTCCATTACAGACCTGTGCGCGCTCACACGGAAAGTAACCGAAAGCGAAGAATCAGCAACCGAGACGTACTTTCCCTGCTCGCTTATAGTCTCCTGGTTCTCAAGCGAAACCTTCGCGGTAAAATTTCTTTTCTCAATAGGATCATTTACACTCACCACAACGATCCAAAGGATGATCGACAGGATAACTGCCAGAATCTTCAGTCCCCAATTTCTGGTCAGGAAGTCATGAATCTTTTTTCTGCTCATCAGCCGATCCTCCTTCCTGTTTTCCGCTCTCCTTCTTATTTTGGATACTTCTTAGAAGCTTTGTCAGCTGCTCGGAAGTAATTCCATGTCTCAGCTTTCCTCCCTGCGTTACAGAAACCTGACCGGTCTCCTCTGAAACAACGATAGTTACTGCATCAGATACCTCTGATATACCAAGTGCCGCCCTGTGACGGGTACCTAAATCCTTTGATATCTCCAGATTATCTGATAAAGGCAGATAACAGGTTGCCGAAACAACCCTGTCTCCTCTGACCAAAACTGCTCCATCGTGGAGCGGTGTATTTTTTTCAAAGATATTTATAAGCAGCTGTCTCGAAAGTATAGCATCAATCGGTATTCCGGTACGCTCATACTCTGAAAGTCCTGTTTCCATCTCAATAACTATAAGTGCACCTGTCTTTACAGCACCCATATCATAGCATGCCTTCACCAGGTCATTTAGGGTGTGGTCGCTGAACCGTTCACCCACATTTCTGGAAAATCCTTTTGCAAGTGCCTGGAACAGATTCCTTCGTCCAAGCTGTTCAAGGGCAGACCTGAGCTCAGGCTGAAACACGACAACCAGCGCCACAATACCAACACTCAAGAGTTTCTCGCCCAGCCAGAGTATAGTATTCATCTGCAGAAGGCCTGCAACTACGAAAAACAATATAATGACTACTATACCACGCAGGAGCATGTAAGCGCGGCTGTTTTTTATCCAGAGCAGTATCTCATAAATAAAGAATGCAATAATGATAATCTCTATAACATCTATGACATGGGGAGTCGGTATAGTCAGTGTAAAATTATCATAGAGAAATGCATTGATATTATCTAATACATCAGTCACGCTTTCACCTCCTTCTCTTCAGTGTCAGTTTTCTCCCTTTTATCCGGAGTTATTCTCTTTATTTCCTTGTCTTCCTCAGAGATACGGATCTTCGGTACAGCAGTCACATAATAGTAGTATTCATCGTCTTCAAACTGCACTCTCTCAACCCTCGTATAGTCAAGATTTTGAAAAAGAAATGCTGCGGCAAAGCCTGCGGCTGCCGTCACTACATTCCCAAAAAACAGAGCGGCCACGCTTGGACCCTGTCCAAAAAATATCTCGCCACCTGACATGATAAGAGCCTCTGACAGAATGCCAAGCATTACTGCAAATATCCACGAATGCGGTGAACGGATATTTCTGACCAGAGTCACTACAATGAACATCGTGACCATAGCAGCCATAAAAAAATAAAAACCGCTGTTTCCTATCATAGCTGAAAGGATATCAAGTCCGCTCGTGGCATTTCCAGACTCTGAGAGCGTTGGAACAGCATCGTGGATACTTTTCATAAAGTAAGCTATTGCACTTCCGCTGATGACTGAGGTAACCTCGTGATAATCTCCGAAAAGGCCTGCCAGCATAGGTGCCAGAGATGGCATAGATGTCCTGTACAGGACAGCCATACCCGGAAGCAGATTCATATGCTTTGCCTTATACGCGTAACAAAATGCATAAAAAAACAGATACATCAGTACCAGAATTACACCAGCCGACTGTGAAAGGCTTAAAATCTGAAGTACTGAATAGAGCACAAGCATAAGAGCTATGCCAGAAGCCGGAATAAAAACTCCGGCTGCTGTAAGGATAAGTATAATAACAGGTGACGAGAGAAGTGGTGAAAAGCCAAACGAATCAGCTAAGACACTTACCCCAAAAAATGTCCACAATCCTCCTGCTATACGTCTTATAGTGTTCTCATGGGTCGATATGAAATTATTGATGCGGCTGCGAGTCGCTAAATCTATCTTCATCCCATTCGTTCCTGTCTGTCTTCACCTGCTGACCGTGACTCTCCCTCTCCTCTTTCTCGTATATCTCCTCTAGAATCTTCAGATCGTTTCTCTGTTCCTTTACGATATTCTGGTATGTCTCAAACCGCTTTATGGTCTTCTTTCTCGAAACCCCGGAATAAAACAATAGAAAGAACAGATAACCTATAATAGCTGCAAAAAGCGTGATCATGATATAGAGCCTGCTCACCTGAACTGTGACTGTCGAAAAAACAAACACCAGAATCAGGAAAAGTGCGACTATATATATGATAGTC
This sequence comes from uncultured Lachnospiraceae bacterium, assembly GCA_900316165.1. Classification (GTDB taxonomy): domain Bacteria; phylum Bacillota; class Clostridia; order Lachnospirales; family Lachnospiraceae; genus Weimeria. Next base: position 12,314 of record ONBW01000012.1, read on the forward strand.
GCACGAAAAAATGAACGCACTCCATAGAATGAAATAAAGTCCTTTCTATCAGGATCATCGAAACTATCAAGTCTGATTCCACTTTTTTTCTCACGTAAAGCCATCTGAGTCATTTTTTTGACGCGCTCAGTATCAATCATAGATCATTTTTTCTTTCCCATGAACCTCATGCGGTCTTCTTCGTGTCCAATCTTAAGTGGTGCCGTATTCTTTGGCTTTGGTTTCTCATACATATTCCCAAGTTCATTTGCCATCTGGTTCTTGCAGTTCTCACAAAACCTTCCTGATCTGATAGGAGCGCCGCAATTCTCACAATGAAAAACTACACCTGATTCCTTAGAGAATTCAAGCCGCTCTTCTCTGACCCACTGTTTTATCTGCTGAACTGTAACCTCACATTCCTCTGCCACATCATTAATAGATGTAGCCGGATTATCACGAATAAAGTCCTTAACCTTTTGAAAACGCTCCTCTGCCTCTTTCTTGCAGTTCTCGCATATAACAGGACCAACACCACTGTATCCGAAAATTCTACCACATTTCCTACAGTTTCTAAGATCCATCGAAAACCACCTTTCCTTTCTGTCACCCTCCGATACTAATATATATACCATTCACTTCGGATGCCCCATTTGCCAGAAGGACTCTGGCACATTCATCAAGGGTAGACCCCGTAGTATATATGTCATCGACCAAAAGTATTCTTTTTAATTTTACATCAAAATCTCTTACTTGAAAAGCGTTTTTAAGATTATTCTGTCTCTCGCCCCTGGAAAGTGCTTTCATCGGAACTGTTTTTCTGACGCGGTCTAAAAGATGCATGTATGGAATACCGCTCTCGGCACTAATGGCACGAGCTAAAACATCAGCCTGGTCATAGCCCCTCTGTCTCAGTTTTTTAGCATTCATAGGCACAGGAACTATTAATTCTGCCGATGCCTTTATCCACTCTCCCCAGAGTTCCATCGCATCATAGGCAAACGCGTCTGCATAGGACTTTCTACCCTTGTATTTAAACCTGTAGACAGCCTCCCTTACAGGTCCTTCATACTCGTAGAGTGGTCTCCCTTCTGTAAAAATATGATGATACCTGCTGCAGTCTGAGCAGGTAATCTCTCCCCTGTTTTTTAATAGCTTTCCGCAGGTTTTGCAGAAATTACCCCGAACTTTTACAACGAGCTTTTCGCATTCCCTGCAGATACTGTTCTCATCAGGGGCAAGAAGCCCATCACACGACGGACATCTGGGAGGAAAAAGAAGCCTTCTTGCCTCTCTCGAAAGTTTCTCCTTTGTAATCATCTTCATAATCCTGTCTCTCCTTTATAATCCCTGTTCAGCTCCCTTCAGCTCAACAATTCTGTCCTTAAGCCCCGAAAGACGAAGTCTCTGTCTGTCATTTCTCTCCATACCAAAAAAAACTTTCTCGTCTCCCACCAGGATAACGCACTTTTTTGCGCGTGTTACCGCCGTATATAGAAGGTTTCTGTTGTAGAGGACCTCCGGCCCAGCTATAAGTGGAATAATCACTGCCGGATACTCGCTTCCCTGTGACTTATGGATGGTCACAGCATAAGCAAGGCTCAGATTCTCGAGGCTCGAGAACGGATACTCAACAAAGTGTCCCTCATCGAATTCAATAAGCATATCTGAAGAGAACTCGTTCACCTCTCTGATGATCCCACAGTCACCGTTAAAAATACCTGTGCCTTCATCTAAAAGCACCTTATTTTCTCCGTATTTTCTCCAGGTCACGTCATAGTCATTCTTAGTCTGCATGACCTTGTCGCCTTCACGGAATACGATATCACCGAATTTCTTCTCCTCCTTATACTCACCTGGTGGATTCAGCTGGCGCTGGAGAATGCTGTTCAGTCTTTCTACTCCTGCTGCTCCCTTTCTCATAGGTGAGAGTACCTGGATGTCAAGTACATCAGCATCCACATATTTCGGCAGATTCGTCTTCAGCAGAGTAAGAATCGTAGTAATAATGCTGTCGGCGTCGTATCTCTTCAGGAAGAAAAAATCTCTGCTTTTATTATCCAGCCTGACGTCTTCTCCATTTTTTATATGGTGGGCATTCAGGACTATGTCACTTGTCTCCGCCTGTCTGAAGATATTCGTAAGACGAACTACCGGAAAAGCTTCTGAGGCGATCAGGTCCTTAAGTACATTTCCAGGACCGACTGATGGGAGCTGGTCCACATCTCCTACGAGAACGAGCTTTGTTCCAACAGGTATAGCCCGAAGCAGTGAATACATAAGTGTGATGTCGACCATTGACATCTCATCTATTATCACGACATCTGCTTCAATCGGATTCTCTTCATTTCTTTCAAAAATACCCGGATTCGAGCCAGGCTCGCTGTCATCTGTAGTTCCACCCTTTGAGACTTCCAGAAGTCTGTGAATAGTCTGGGCATCCTGTCCAACCGCCTGAGTCATCCTCTTGGCAGCACGTCCTGTAGGAGCCGCCAGTCTAACCATAAGTCCCTCAGACTCAAAATAGCTGATGATAGTCCTGATAGTCGTGGTCTTTCCTGTGCCCGGACCTCCTGTGAGAATAAGCACTCCATTGCAGGCAGCCTCTGCTACTGCTTTTCTCTGATTCTCATCTAAAGTCATCCCCTCCTCTTTTTCGAGACGTTTTATTTTTTCAAGGACTTTCTTCTCATTTACTTCGATCCGGCCTGTGAGCGCAAGCATCATGTCGGCCGTTCTCTCCTCCATCCTGTAATAAGGGAACAGATAGACAGCTTCGCCGACTGTTTTTATTTTTCTGTTCATCGTCAGGTCAAAGATCATGCTCTCGACCTGTTCTTCCGATACGCCAAGGATTTCTGTAGAACGTTCTACCAGATCAGGCCGTCTCATATAGGTATTGCCTTCGGACGAAGCAGAGCCAAGCACATAGAGGATGCCGCACTTTATCCTCTCATTACTTTCGCGCGAATAACCAATCGAAAGTGCTATGTCGTCAGCTGTCTTAAAGCCTATTCCATCAATCTCCTCTGCGAGTCTGTATGGATTTTTCTTTATGACAGTCATTGCCGTCTGGCCGTATTTGTTGTAGATTTTTAGAGAAGTACCTGCGGTAATATTAAGCTTTGAAAGTTCAAGCATCACCTGGCGTTGATCGTGTTTTCTGCGCAGGTCCCCGGCTATCTGGATTGCCTTCCTCTCACTGATGCCCTTTACCTCAGCAAGCCTCTCAGGTTCTATCTCCATTATCTCAAAGGTCTTCTCACCGAACTTATCAATGATGCGCTTTGCTAATCCCTCTCCGACTCCCTTTACCGCACCGGAGCTTAAGTAACGGTAAAGCGCCTGGGTATCCTTCGGGGCGATCTCCTCATATGAGCTGACTTTAAGCTGTTTGCCGAAGTTTTCATGCACTGTAAAAATACCCGTAACCCGGAGATTTTCTCCCTGCGTTACAGATGGAAAAACGCCTACACAGGTGATTTCCCGCGGGTCGTCCAAGCCCTCTTCCTTCACCGGTTCATCCGGTGAGAGTACCAGCACTGTGTAAGCGTTTGTTTCGTTTCTGAAAATAATATGATCTACGTATCCCTCTATCGTCGTCATGATTCTGCTGTTTCTGATGTGTCAGTGATTCCGTACTGGGCCTGCATATTTGAGACCATTTCCTCTGTGAATCTGTCTCCATATTTATCCACTATCTCGGAGGCGATCGTCTGGATCGTATAATCCATATTCATATCCGATACCTGCTTTGCGTAGGTATCCGAGTCATCATCACCATTCAGGTCATCAGTTGATTTTTTTATCTCCTTCATTACCTGCTCGACAAAATAAGACTCAAATGTCTTTGCCGCATTCGTAAGCTCTTCCTTGGAGGAATTCTTTGAGATACCAGAAGCTGCCTTCTCTACATCTGATGCCTGCTGCGAATTCTGTAGATTCGTGGCCTGGCTTGTCAGACTGTTTAAGTATGAGGTAGTAAAATCTGTACCAATACTGCTCATCTATTACCTCCTAAGGTTATTGGCTGTCTCAAGCATACTGTCTGATGTAGTGATAGCCTTTGAGTTCATCTCATAGGCTCTCTGCGCGATGATAAGGTCTACCATCTGGTCTGCCATGCTGACATTAGAGCCCTCGATATAGCCCTGCTTTATCTGGCTTCTTACGATATTCAGGTTCGTTGTGGCCTCATTAATAGGTGCACCACTGGCTGCTGTTTCAGCGTAGAGATTTCCTCCGCGTTCCTCAAGTCCATCCATATTTGAGAACTGGAAAATACCAATCTGCTGACCGGTCGTCAATGCATTTCCATTAGCATCCGTATACCCTATGACTCCGTCAGAATCTATAGATACCTGATCGGCACTTGCTCCCTCTGGTAAGGTTATCCTTCTGCCACGGGAATCTAATACTCTTAATCCACTGTTATTTGTAAGAACCCTCTCTCCGTCATTATCTACAGACCAGGTAAAATCACCGTCTCTTGTGTAATAGGTATTTCCGTCCAATCCCTGAACTGAAAAAAATCCATTTCCTGCGATAAAGCAGGCTGCCGGATTGTCGCTTGACTCCTGAATACCTGTAGTAAAGCTTGTATTCGTAGCAGCCACTCTGACTCCAAGTCCAACCTGTGCCTGAGTTGGCTTTGTATCACCATTTGCTGAGGTTGTTCTCGTCTGAAGTGTCTGGTACAGAAGTGACTTGAACTCAGTGTCCTTCTGCTTAAATCCTACTGTATTAACATTTGCCAGATTGTTTGAGATCGTATCCACGGCGGTCTGCTGACTCTTCATACCCGTGGCAGCGGTCCATAATGAACGCATCATAATCTATTTCCTCCTATCAGACCTTGCCTACCTGACTCGTAGCCATCTCAAGTGTTTCGTCCTCTGCCTGGATAACCTTCTGTCCGGCCTCATACGCCCTCTGAATTGTGATCATCGATACCATCTCATCGACAACGTTGACATTCGAGGTCTCGAGGGTTCCCTGCTCTATCTGGAAGTTCGTGCCTCTGGTGACTGTCCCGCCATTTACGAGGTCATAGAGATTCTCACCATACTTGGAGAGGTAGTCTGTATCATTTACATCTACGACTCCGACTGTGTCAACAATTGTGTTATTCTGCCAGATATTTCCAAGCTCATCTACTGTATAGGTCTGAAGAGGATCAACTCTGACGTAATTCGCCTCGCTGATCTGACCGGAAGTAGCGCCATTCATATCAAGCAGATAGTCGCCGTTTCCGTTTCTGAAATATCCCTGATTGTCTACTGTGAACTCTCCGTCTCTGGTGTACTTGACAGAAGTGTTACCCTGCTTGTCTGTATAGGCGATCGCAAAAAATCCGTCGCCTCCGATAGCGAGGTTGCTCTTTTCATCTGTGATATGAAAGCTTCCCTGACTCCAGTCGGTATAGGTCTCCCCGACCTTAACTCCCTGCTGTATGTCACCTAAGCCTCTTGAAAATCCAAAATCTCCTGAATCTCTGATACGGAGTGCCAGCTGTCTGTCAAAGGCCGCGTTCGTCGTGCCCTCCTTCTTATAGCCTGTGGTATTTGAATTCGCCAGGTTATTACTCAGGACATCGAGTCTTCGCTGCTCCTCGATCATTCCGGTCCAGCCGGTATATAATCCTTTTACCATTACTTATATCATCTTTCCCGGCATTCTCCGGACATCCGTATCCGGACAAGCCGCCGTTCTGATAGAATTCCGTTTCTATATAGTCTATCCAATCTTTATATCGGACAGTCTGGTGAATATATTAACACAAAATTCATGATTTTTACAGGAACCTCACACGGACCGCACTGAGTAGTCCGTGTCGACATGAATGCAGACTTCATATGTGCCGATTCTTTTGTTTATTAGTTTCATGATTTCATTTTTCAATTGGTCTGCATCCATTCCAAATCCATATGGAACCAACACATCGAAAACCATTCTGTCAGTATCATGTCTTTTTACAATGCGAAAGTCGTGGAGTGAAAGTGACGGATTTATTTCCTCTACAATCGAGAGGACCTTATTTTTCACAGAGAGGACCTCCGGATCATCGGTAACTATCGGATCCATATGAATCACTGCCTCACAGCCCAGCTTTTCCTCAAGGGCCTCCTCTGCGGAATCTATTATCTCATGAAGCTCGATCAGATTTCCATCTGCCGGAACCTCAGCGTGGAGCGATACCATCCGTCTGCCTGGGCCATAGTCGTGGACTATCAGGTCGTGGATTCCAGAAATCCGCGGATCCTGTTCAAGCATTATCTCCCGCACTTTCTCTACAAAATGTGGATCAGGCGCCTGCCCCAAAAGCGGATTTAAAGTATCCTTTGCCGATTCAAATCCCTCGTATGCTACAAAAAGTCCTACCAGAATACCGCAGATTCCATCGAGGTAGATGAATCCTGTTCTTGCAGATACGATCTGCGCGATTGTTACGATGGAAGTCGACACACAGTCGCTCATCGAGTCCTTCGCTGCGGCCATAAGTGGGAGCGAGTCGATTTTCTTACCGACCGAGCGGTTGTAGTAGAGCATGTAAAGCTTCACGCCTATCGACGCAAGAAGTATGATTATAGCAGCTATAGAAAATGACGTTTTCTCCGGGTGCACAAGACGCAGCACCGAGTCTCTTATCAGCTCATATGCCATGATTATAATAAGAGCTGAAACCACGAATCCAGAGACATACTCTATCCTGCCGTGGCCATATGGGTGCTCCGGATCTGCCTTCTGTGATGACAGCTTAAAGCCTGCTATCGTAACAAATGATGACAGCGCATCTGAGAAGTTGTTCATCGCGTCAGCAACGATTGATATAGAATGCGTGAAAAGTCCTGCAAAAATTTTCGCTGCTGACAGCAGCAGGTTTAAAATAATACCGCAGGTTCCGCAGAGTCTGCCCCAGGCACTTCTCTGCTTCTCCTCCGACTGATTTTTATCTATGAAAAATCTACTAAGTAATGTAATCATATTTTCCTCTTTTTACGATACACCCATCACGCAAACAGCAGTGTCACGAGATGTACGATAAATGCGCACACCCAGGCGACTACGCACTGGAAGATTACTATCTGGAACGCCCATCTGCGGCCGAGCTCACGCCTGATTGAGGCGATTGCTGCTACACATGGAGTGTAGAGCAGGCAGAAAACAAGGAAGGAAGCGGCAGTAGCCGGCGTAAGTGTCTTCTGAAGAGCTGCAACGCTTCCGAACAGTATTCCAAGTGTCGAAACCACACTCTCCTTTGCAAGGAAGCCGGAAATCAGCGCTGTGACCATTCTCCAGTCCCCGAATCCAAGCGGTGCAAAAATAGGAGCCAAGAAACCTGCGAGTATCGCAAGCATACTCTGCGACGAGTCGCTTACCATAGCAAATGACGGTGAGAAGGTCTGGAAGAACCAGATCACCATCGACGCAAGAAAAATAACCGTAAACGCTCTCTGGATGAAGTCCTTTGATTTTTCCCAGAGAAGCTGACCTACGTTCTTCGGACGAGGCATTCTGTAGGTCGGAAGCTCCATTACGAACGGGACCGCCTCACCCTTGTATCTGGTGTTTTTTGAAATAACCGCTGTAAGAATTCCGACTGCGATTCCCGTGAAATACAGAAGCAGCATAACTATCGCCCCATGCCCCGGGAAAAATGCCGAGATAAAGAATGAGTAGATAGGGAGCTTTGCCGAGCAGCTCATGAACGGAATCATAATTACCGTAAGCTTTCGGTCGCGCTCAGAAGGCAGCGTCCTCGAAGACATTACCGCCGGAACCGAGCAGCCAAAGCCGATAAGCATAGGCACTATGCTACGCCCGGAAAGTCCCAGTTTTCTAAGGATCTTATCCATTACAAACGCGATTCTTGCCATATATCCCGAGTCCTCTAACAGTGAGAGGAAGAAGAAAAGCGTTACGATTATTGGCAAAAATGAAAGCACCGAACCTACGCCGTTAAACACTCCATTTATGACAAGGGAGACAAGCACAGAGTTTACGCCTGCTGCATTCATCGCATTTTCTGCGGCATTGCTTAATGCTGTGATACCGGTGTCTAAAAGATTCTGAAGAGTTCCACCTATGACGTTGAAGGTCAGGTAAAAAATCAACGCCATTATCAGGATAAACATCGGAATCGCAGTGTACTTGCCAGTCAGGATTTTATCTATCTGGCTGCTTCTGGTCTGCTCCTTGCTCTTTTTAGGCTTTATTACTGAAGAAGAAACTACTTTTTCAATGAAGTTAAAGCGCATATCGGCAATTGCGGCCGAGCGGTCGAGTCCGCTCTCCTTCTCCATCTGCTTTACGATATGCTCGACGGTCTCCTGCTCGTTTTGATCGAGCTTTAAGGCGTCTATAACACTCTTGTCGCCCTCGATAAGCTTTGTCGCCGCGAAGCGGATCGGGATACCCGACTCTTCAGAGTGGTCCTCAATCAGATGCATCACCGCATGGATTGACCTGTGGACAGCTCCGTTCTTCTCGCCCGGATCACAGAAATCCTGTCTCAACGGTTTTTCCTGATATTTTGCAACATGGAGAGCATGGCTTACGAGCTCATCAATTCCCTCGTTCTTTGCGGCGGAAATCGGAATGACAGGTACACCCAAGAGCTGTTCCATCCTGTTGACATTTACAGAGCCGCCGTTTGACTGGACCTCATCCATCATATTCAGCGCTACTACCATCGGTATATTTAGAGTCAGAAGCTGAAGTGTCAGGTAGAGATTTCTCTCGATATTAGTCGCGTCGACGATATTTATAATGCCCTTTGGCTTTTCATCGAGGATGAACTGACGCGACACTACCTCCTCACTCGTGTACGGCGACATCGAATAAATGCCCGGCAGATCAGTCACGAGCGTGTCCTTGTGTCCGCGAATCACACCGTCTTTTCTGTCAACTGTGACTCCCGGGAAATTCCCGACATGCTGATTCGAGCCTGTCAGCTGGTTGAAAAGTGTCGTCTTTCCGGAATTCTGATTTCCTGCCAGCGCAAAGGTAAGCACTGTCCCCTCAGGTAGCGGATGCTCTGTCTTTTTATCATGATAACGGCCACCCTCACCAAGTCCAGGGTGATCGATGAATTTATCCCTGTTAGTATCCGATGGCATCGAGGCGATTCCTGAAAGTGATCTCTCAGCCTCCTGCGGATCCCTGACATTTACGACATCAATTTTTGCCGCATCTGCCAGCCGAAGCGTAAGCTCATAGCTCTGCACCTTGAGCTCAATCGGGTCGCCCATCGGTGCGTACTTTATCAGTTCCACTGTAACCCCAGGTATTACACCCATGTCGAGGAAGTGCTGTCTCAGTGCTCCCTCTCCGCCAACTGCCGATACCGTGGCAGCCTGTCCGATTTTTAAATCCTTTATAGTAGGCATTTGTACTCCATCTTTTTTCGAAAAAACGTTAACGAGTCTATTATAAAGCAATTAATCCGTAAAAACAAACACAGCCTGCATGGCAGTTACACTGTCCCGACGTTAATCTCCCCAGCCAGCTCGAAGCCCTTCTTCGCTGCAAATACGGCGATAAATTCGTTGATGATTGCAGCTGCTGCTATCGTGCCCTGGACGATACGGACGAGGGATGGTTCGGAGGCAAGAGTCGCGCAGACCGCATTTAAAGAGCCGCCGCTGTACCCGTTTTTCCCGAATTCAGCGATGGCGGTACCAGTGTCTTTACAATGCGCGAATGGCAATAAAATTGACGTTTTGACTGAAAGAGTTCATAATGAAGTCAGTGACTCTAAGAAAACAAAATTATGGCAGAGGTGATTATTATTATGAGTGCATACCCAGAGGTTTATCTGGATGATGTAGTTGAAAATCAGGGAAAGCTTTTTGATATGATCGCGCAGGACTATCCTGATAAAGATACAAAGGCTTTCATTAATTCTTACATGCAGAGCAAAACCAGAAAAAGTATTGATGAAGGTCAGGCATATGTAAATACAATGGATGCCTCTGATCTCTGGAGATATTTTTCTGAAACAGAGAATTATAGACTGAAGGATGGTTCAGCTATGCTTGGATTTGTGCCAGACTGGATTGGAGAATTTTATGCATATTACCAGTGGTACTATAACCTGCCTAGTGCTGTCCTTGCAAAAAAAATACCGGTTGATTTTTTAATAAAAGCATATCCGGGGCTTCATGACCTCGACTTGGAGCTGGCTGTTAAAAAAGTCGGTGAGGTCTGAAGGTGGCCTGTCCGGCAATTTTGCATTTGGAGAAGGTGTCCAGGAAAGACTTCTTCTAGCAGACGGGATTGAAGTGAAAGACGGGAAGGTCGATTTGTCTAAGTATGGTATATAAAGATTTGATGTTAAAATTGATGGAAGGTCACCTGTCTTTATCACAGTGCCATCAAAAAGTTTCTTGTATTTATCATTTGTAAAAGATAATAGTAATGTTCAAACAATGTTAAGCAATGTCGAGCAATGTTATTGCAATGTTGAGCAATGTCTGGTATTTTTATGGAAAAGATTTTTTATTAGACTCTTGGTAAAATAATATGTAGTATTACCGTGCATGCCTGAAAGCTGTTGCCGCTGGCACGCTTTCTTCTGCTTATTTTCTGCTATAATATGGATGAAGTCTTTTTTTGGAGGATATTAATGATACAGTTTACAGAAGATTTTTTGATTGGAATTCCCGAGATTGACCGCGAGCATAAAAAACTGTTTGTGATGATTGAACAGGCAAGCGAGCATATCAAATCTGATGATGACATAAGAGCCACAGCGATGGAACTGTTCAGAGGACTGCAGGACTACGCAGCGACGCATTTTGCTCATGAAGAGGCATATATGGAAAGCATTGACGATCCAGAGCTTCCGAGGCAGAGAAAGGCACACAAGGCATTCATAGACAGGATAGAACATACGAATTTCGTAGGTATGTCTGATGACAAAATGCGTGAAGCCTTAAATGACCTTTTGTATTACCTGTCGCAGTGGCTGATGCACCATATTCTTGGCTCTGATACGCTTATTGGGAAGACAAAATCCCCTTTTGCTTTTACAGATGAGTATAAGACGGGTATAGAACTGATTGATTCAGAGCATAAAAAACTTTTTGAGATTATGGGCCAAGTGGATGCTCTAATTCATAATGATGACCTCTACGACAGATTCGATGAAATCCTGAATCTTATCGATGAGTTGAAAGACTATACGGTTTTCCATTTCTCTGACGAGGAGAAGCTTATGGAAGAGAACAGCTACCCGGGGCTTGAGGCACAAAAGAAAGCGCATAAGGGCTTTGTGGATAAACTCGAGGAGATAAATCTCGATGAGGTTGACGAGAACCAGGAAGCATATTTGAGCGATCTGCTTGAGTATCTGCTCCACTGGCTCACTGCCCATATCCTTGGCATGGATAAAAAAATAGGCGAATTCCTTGGGGTGTACTGAACTATTATTTCAAGCAGACGGGATTGAAGAAGTCTTTCCTTTTATTTTTTATGCCTTTATTGATTTCTTATGAGAATGACGAGAAAAAGAATTCATAATACTGTGGAAAAAGACAGTTACCAGTAATAAGATTTACTCAAGCATACTGAATAGGCTTGATCTGTGATAATTCATCTCCAATCTCATGCTCAGCATCTCGAATATCTATATCATTCTGCAAATCTAAAAAATACCCCTCTGATAAGCCGAAATACCGGCCAAGGCGCACAGATGTATCAGCAGTAATTTTTCTTCGATTATGTAAAATATCCTGTATTCGCGATGTAGGAACATGGATATCCTTTGCTAATTTATACGCTGTAATCCCTAATGGCTTCATGAATTCTTCCGAAAGAATTTCTCCGATTTTTGGCGTTTCGATATAATCATTCATTTTCCGTCTCCTTCATCAATGATAATCCGTTATTTCTACATCAAAGATATCGGCTCCATCAATTTTGAAGCAAATACGATATTGACTGTTGATTCTAATACTGTATTGCCCTTCTCGATTCCCTTGTAATAGCTCCAGGTGATTGGCCGGAGGTACTCTAAGATCATCCAAGGATTTTGCAGCATTTATCATCATAAGCTTTCGCAACGCAATTTTTTGAATTGACTGCGGAAGTTTCCTGGAAAACTGCTGATTATATATCTTTTCAGTCTCTTTATCTGCAAATCCTTTAATCATATTTTGATTATACATGCATCGCGTGTATATGTCAACGAGTAACTGGTGTCAGATTTGGAAATATCAAGTTGCGAAGCAGCTCAAAATTCGACACTTCTTGCACAGATTGACGTTTCTGCTAAAAGGGTTCATAATGAAAATATTCCTGATTGGAAATCATGACAGTTGTCAGAAATGCCATGGTTTGAAACTAGAATATTCATAGGAGTAAAATTGAAGACCAGAAAAGAAGCTTTGGATTTCGGGCTGTCATTCCCGAATACATATAAAGATACACCATTTAAAGAGACCAACTGGCAGCTTGTAAGAGTTAAAGAAAGCAAAAAGGCCTTCTTATGGACATATGAGAAGGATGGATTAATAAATCTGAACGTCAAGGTTGATCCGGATTCCAGGGATTTATGGAGACAGGTATATCCTTCAGTGATTCCTGCGTATCATCAGAATAAGGACCACTGGAACACCATAATTCTCGACGGCTCTATCCCTGATGATGAGATTAAAAATATGATAGCGCTTAGCTATTACTTAGTTACTGACTCTCCGACCAAAAGGATTTATGAGGCCGTAAAAAAAATACCTAAAGGCCATGTCGCTACCTATGCTCAGGTGGCTGCGATGGCTGGCAATCCGAGGATGTCGCGAGCAGTTGGCAATGCACTTCATAGAAATCCAGATCCTGATCACATCCCGTGTTTTCGTGTCGTAAACTCGAAAGGTGGTCTGTCTGGAAATTTTGCATTCGGAGAAGGAGTGCAGGAAAGACTTCTCCAAGCAGACGGGATTGAAGTGAAAGACGGGAAAGTTGATTTGTCTAAGTATGGGATGAAATCAGCGTGCAAAAATCCTTCTGAAGCAGAACCTCACAAATGGGCCGATTAAGGCAATCTGCAGACACAGTGCCATAGGGAAACATTCCACTGCAAGAGTAATCCACTGAACGAACCAGTTGTAAGTAAATCCATTATGGAAGAATGTCGCAAAAAGCGTGATTGATTGAACGACAAGGCATACGGTAAAGAACTGTATGCTCAGCATCATAAAAATCGGATTGGAGCCGTCATTGATCCGTCTTGCCAGATATAGCGCGACATGTGTGACAACAAAAAATACGAGGCAGAAAACGACACCAAACAGCTCGGCCATCAGACATAAGCCTTGCGATATTCAGTGTCGTTTATTTTTCTATGTATTCAATTTGCTGGAAATTATCATAGCACATTTGAGTGCGGAATGTAAATATAAATATTCTAAATTGGAATGATTGGAATGATTTGAAATCATACCGACAGGCAGATAATGTTCCTAGAAGATAGACTCTTTGCCCAGAAGGAAATCCAGTACATTGATATGGCGGATTCCATTTTCATCCGTAAAGGAGGCCGGTATATCACGACGCATGATTATTTTTCCAAAGAAATCATTAGTCAGGCGGAGAGAATCCAATTCACTTGCTGCCTTCTCTGTATTAGTCATTTCATATGCAGACTGGATGTATACCTTTTTATCTCCCTGATTGACAACAAAATCAATCTCTTTCTGCACCTTCTGTCCCCTCCTGCGGTCATATACGACACCAACGTCAACGGAATATCCTCGCTCGATCAACTCATTATACAGGATGTTTTCCATTATATGCCCAGAATCGAATTGCCTGAAATTAACTCGGGCATTGCGAAGGCCAATATCTGTGTAATAATATTTATTGGGATATTGAAAATACCGTTTTCCTTTTACATCCCAGCGCTTTGCCTCATTAATAAGAAATGCATTTTTTAAATACCCCAGATAACTTGAGACAGTATTTGCGCTAATGTTTGCTTTTTTTGTGCTGTTAAGTGTATTGGCGATATTTGTTGGATTTGTCAGTGAACTCACAGACGATGCCAGGTAATCCAAAATATCTGATAAAACATCAGGACGCTCGATGCCTTCACGTTCCACGATGTCTTTTATATATACTTCGTCAAAAAGCTGCTTCAGATAGTCTTTTTTCTGACGGTCTTCCTTTAAATTCAGGAGATATGGCATCCCTCCATACAGCATATACCTGTCAAATGCGTCTCTTTTATCCCCTCCAACTGCCATGAAAAATTCCTTGAAGGAAAACGGAAATACATGGATCTGTGAAGAACGGCCTCGAAATTCTGTCATAATGTCGCTGGAAAGCATTTTTGAATTGCTGCCAGTAACATATATGTCAAGGTTTTTATATCCTCGTAATTCGTTCAGCATCTCATAAATAGTTACCTTTTCCCCTGGAAAATCTGGATCTGGGACGGAAATAGAAAGCTGGATTTCATCAATAAAAAGATAGTACTGCTGAGTGCTTTCCTGAATTTTTTCTTCAACCATATCACAAAGAGCAATCGGATTGCGGTATTTAATATCTTTACGTTTATCCAATTCTATCGTTATGATATGATCAGCATTTGTCCCCTGTGATAGCAGATAGTCACGAAATAGTTCAAATAAAAGGACAGATTTTCCACAGCGACGTATACCGGTAATAACCTTGATCTGACCATCCCACATGTAAGAAATAAGCTGCTGTATATAGAGATTACGTTGTATCATAGATGCCTCCTTATATTGAGTATTTTGGACACTTCCGTCCAAAGTGCTCAATATAAGTATAAAGCAACCAGACATTTGTTTCAATAAAAAATTGAGCGCTAAGATCAATTGGGGCACTTCCATTTAAGGATGTACGCCCGACTTTTCTTATCATGATTTATGTCGATAATTTAAAAAAATAAACGACTCCAACGGTCATGAGGCCAGAAACAGCGTTCTACCATGTGAAGCAGAATTACAAGTCTGTGACATATGTGTTATCATAGCTCCTTTAGTCCCCGGCTCCGGCCATTATCATCTCCTGGAATGCGCCATTTTGTTTTCTCAATTCGTCAAAGGTGCCACTTTCTATTACTTTTCCATCCTTCATTACAATGATACGGTCGGCTCTGCGTACAGTAGAAAGTCTATGAGCCACGATAAATGTCGTGCAGCTGTTTCCCAAGCTGTCGAGAGTCTCGGAAACCTCTTTTTCTGAAACAGCATCGAGAGCACTGGTCGCCTCATCGAGAATTAATACCTTAGGATCTCTGATCAGAGCCCTTGCTATCGAAATCCTCTGCTTCTGACCGCCGGAAAGCTTGTCGCCATGCTCACCAACCATAGTGTCCGCACCGTTCGGTAGATTTTTGATAACGCTCTCAAGGCCTGATTTTTTCAGTACGTCCTCAAACTTCTCTTCTGTAACCCCGGTTGTACCATAGAGGATATTTTCTCTTACGCTTCCTGAAAAAAGTATCGTATTCTGCGGTACAACTGCTAAGAATTTTCTGTAAGACCTGAGCGAAACCTCTGAAAGCGGCTGGCCGTCGATATAAATCTCACCCTCTGACGGCTGTCCGAAGCCAACCAGGAGATTTAGGATCGTGGACTTTCCCGCTCCGCTCTCGCCGACAAACGCGACAGTCTCACCTGCATTTACATGAAGATTCAGGTTCAGAACGGCCGGATCGGTATTGTCTGGATATCGGTAGGTCACATCCTTAAAATCGTAATCTCCGTTCATGCTGGTAAGTATCCTCTTACCGTTGTCCTCTTCTATATCATCCGCCGTAAGAATCTCACCTATACTCGTGACAGACTCAAGGCCCTTCGTAAGTATCGGAATCAGGTTCAGAAGCTGGTTCATCTGCCCGACTATCTGCGTGAAAAAGCTCTGATACATAACCACATCACCAGCTGGGATAAGGCCCTTTAACGCCATTCTCGCAGTAAAAATAAGACAGATGACCTGAAACAGCTGGAAGCAGATCCACGATACGGCGCCAAAGTTAGTCTGCACCATATCCAGCTGATAGCCGCTTTCGGCTATTTTTTCAATCTGCTCACCCATAACACGGGACTCCTCGTCCTCAAGGGCGTGAGCTCTGGTCACCGGAACCAGCTCAACCATCTCGGCTACCTTTCCACTCGCTGACTCCATCTCTTTCCTGAATGTCCTGTTTCTTCTGAAAATCTGCTTCCTAAAGGAGTAGACCACAACAGCTCCGACAGGTCCCATCAGCAGGAAAAATACTAGCACAGTCAGACTTTTAACAGCAGTTACAGCGAACGCAGCAACAGAGACTGTGATGATACTCATCATATTGTTAAAGACCTGATCCGATAAGGTCTCCACAGCCTCGACATCACGGATCATTTTTGACTGCATACGACCTGTTTCGATGTCCTTCTGATACGGAATCGAAAGCTGTTGAATCTTATACACCAGGCTTTTTCGAAGTCCCGCCTCGACCGACCTCTGCGCGATACTCCTGAAATGCATCTGAAGGTCAGCCATCGGAAGGTTCAGAATAAGAAGCGCCGTGATCACGATGGCATTTATTATGATGCTGTGCAGGGAACCAGGCTTATTTTCGATGATAAGGTTTATGATATTTGCTGTGACTATTGGAAAAACCAGCACCGGGCTGTGCTTTATAAAGAAAAAAATGCCCGCTAGTATCAGGTTATGATAATACCCCTTGAAAAGAGCCATGAAGGTCTTCAGAGGATGGCCCTTGTTCTCCTCAAAATCCTTGATATATTCTTCTGGAGCTTTTCCGTTTTTAACAGAACTCATAGACTCTTTCTCCTATAACTATCTAAAACTCTTGGAACGATTATAGTATAACCACGTATTTTAGAAATATCTACATAAAAAATTCGTTAAAAATGCTGTCACATGGCTTGCTCGGATAAAACTGTCAATTCTTCTGTACAGGCTGGAGAGACTATTATTTTGAGATATATGTCGAGCCCTTACCGCCCTGCTTTACATGGTATAACGCCTGGTCAGCACACTCGAGGTCTCCCTTGAAATCTCCGGTGTATGCTGCAATGCCGGCTGAAAAAGAAAAATCATATGGTTTTTTCTTGTCTGCGTTCATTTTTTCACGAATGATTTGAATTCGTTTATAGGCGACAGAAGTTTTGCAGTTATACATAATAACAAGAAATTCGTCACCGCCATATCTGATTACATGATCTCCGCTTCTGACATTGCGATGAAAAAAATCACCGACAAAATGAAGGACAGTATCGCCGGCTTCATGACCATTGTTATCATTTATACCCTTGAAATTATCGACATCAATCATGACAATTGATGTAGGTATTATATCCTTAACCAGCTTGTTTCCAGAGAGAAGACTTTGCAGACGTTCTCTGTTGCCTACTCCAGTAAGGGCATCGTACATCAGTGATTTTTCCAGCCTTGTGCTTGTGAGGTAATTATCATACGCACCAAGGGACAAAATAACCTGTGCGGCAGTGACTGCAATGGCTGTAGGGATATTAAGCGACAGGATTATATCAAAATTCGGATAACAGTTGAATGTATTTGATATGATAAGTCCCGCAAAAAAAGCCGCATAATTAATAAGCCCAGATACAGGAGATGTTCCCAGCCCAAGAATAATAAATATAAGGTTCATGGAAAATGAGCCTTCAGCGAAATGAAGCTTATTGGTCAAATGATAAACTGACCATATAGTCGCCCAGACTATGCATTCTGCCAGAAAATAATCTGCAAATGTCTTCGTTCGCCGGCCTTTTATCCTTGGCTCAACAATAAGATAAAGTGCCAGCGGTACCATAACAGAGAACCGCGGAATCACTGTAGGCCCAAGAACTCCATTCAGCTGTACATCAGAAACAAGAAATAAAATAGACACAATACAGGTGACTATCAGAGAAACCTTAATAAAAAACTGGTAATAGTTCAGTTTAAAGTCAAGAAATTTCTCCCTCTCCTGTTTGGACAGTTCCTTGTATGAATTTATAAGATTTATTAAAAATTTCAGGTCAAGAGTTTTATTGCTCATAACGGCGTCACCCAATTCTGCTCTTCATTTTACTATTTGGCTTGATTGATATAAATATCGTAACAAACTACTACGATCATTATATGATATGATAAAGTGAATTATAAGCGGAAAAAGGGAACAATTCAATATTTTTCCGTAATCTTAATAGACTCTTAATACTCTTGAATAATTTGTTGTCTTTAAAAAATAAACGATTTTGAAATATGGTTTTATCTCAAATCACACCGTATTGCAAATGTCACATGAACCGGTTTTTTGACACTCTGTATTGCATAGGTGTCATGCCTGTGTGCTTTCTAAAAATTTCTGTGAAGTAGCTTTGGCTGGAGAAAGCCAGAGTTGCAGAGATTTCAGAAATCGAATAATCCGAATAGGCAAGCATATTTTTGGCGGTATCTATTTTTTTCGTGAGTATATACTGGCTGATGCTGACCTTCATCTCTTTTTTGAACAGCCTCGACAGGTAGTTCTCTGATAAGCCTACCTGTTTTGCCAGGATGGGAACGGTTATTTTTTGATGAAGATGATCATAGATGTAGTCGACGCAGAGTGCGATTGGTTTGGAGCAGATGCTGTTCTTTATCAGCTGGCGCATTCGCTTTGTGTAATCGAGGCACATGACCTGATGCAGTGCTGAGACATCCTCGATTCGTTTCATGCCATCCGCCTTCTGGATATAAAAATCGCTGAGTCCATACGCCTGCGGAAGCTCCATTCCACCCTCGATGCAGTATCGCGCGACAAGTGCCGTAGTTATCACAAAGTGGTATTTCAGATTTTGCAGCGGGTTGTCCGACAATTTTCCCAATCCTTTTTTATCCTTCAAATGTTCCCTGCAAAGCTCTTTAACAAGTTCCTCGTTACCTTCTTTTATTGCCGTGTAAAATCTGAATTCCGGGTCATACGGCGCGTGCAGAATCTCATTTTCACGCTGTACATATTCCTGGTAGATTAATTCCTTCTCGTAACTCATCGCAGTCACCTTCATGTTTTTACATACAGATTCAGCCCGATCCCTCTTCTGTACGTATTTTTCTTCAAGCCCTTACATACAGATTTGGCAGACTTCTCTTTCTGTATGTCATCCGAATTCAAGTATAGCATAAAAATAATAAAAGCAGCATGAAAATGGCATAAATTATCTCGTGTACGTGAGAGAATAGCCTTATCATAAAACAACGTAATCAAAAATTAGCGGAGGACAAAAATGAAGCTTAATAGAGGAGTAAATCTGGGCGGTTATTTTTCACAGTGTGAGCATTCTATCCCGCACTATGAGTCTTTTATCGGTGAGGAAGATATCAAAAAGATTGCTGACATTGGGTTCGACCATGTGCGGCTGCCAATTGATTATGAGGTATTTGAACAGGAGAACGGAGAGCCGTTTGAAAAGGGATATGAGCTGGTGAAGCGGGTTGTCGAATGGTGCAGAAAGGCTGGTCTCGATGTCGTTTTGGACCTTCACAAGGCGTATGGATATGATTTTAACGACGCGGGCAACGCTGAGAAAAACAATCTGTTCACAGATGAAAGGCTGAAGCAGCGCTTTGTTGATCTATGGAAACGGATCGCCACGAATTTTAAAGATTATGATAATGTGGCATTCGAGCTGCTAAACGAAGTCGTGGAAAAAGAAAACGCCCTTCTCTGGAACGACCTGATTGAGCGGGCAATGAGTGCAATCCGCTCTTTAACGAAGGAAACTCCTGTCATCTACGGCGGAATTCAGTGGAACAGCGTGAAGACTTTGAAGCTTTTGGAACCACCGAAGTACGAGAACGTCATCTATACCTTTCATTTTTACGAGCCACTTCTGTTCACGCACCAGAAGGCTCACTGGGTTGCCGCGATGGATCCGAATGAGACCATCTCCTACCCTGAATCGATGCAGTATTACTGCGAGAAGTCGAAGAAGCTCGGCTATCAGGGTGAGGTCGTAACCCAAGCGAAGTCAAAGACTATGGGGCCTGAGTTCATTCGTGAGATGGTTGAAGAGGCAGTTTCTGCTGCGAAAAATGCACGCGTTCCGCTCTACTGTGGCGAATTCGGAGTTATCGACCAGGCTCCGGTTCAGGATACCTTAAACTGGTTTAAGGATGTAGACCAGGTGTTCAGGGAGTACAACATCGGCTGCGCCGTCTGGAGCTACAAAGAGATGGACTTTGGTCTGATTGGCAGCCACTATGACCCGATTCGCAAGGACCTGCTTGCACTCTGGAGTCATGCGTAAAGAATTTTGCTATCTGAAATAAGCGACCAGTAAGAAATCAAGTTTTCCGGATGCTGCCAGGCAAATCTGCCTTGACAGACACCCGGATTTTTGAAAAAAGAAAATCTTCACTTCGCCATTTTCTTAAAAATCCTCGGCTGGCGCCAGCAGAAATAGATAAAGACGATGGTCGAGGTGATGACGTAGCTGACCGGATAACAGTAGAGCAGGTGCGCAATTCCGCTCGAGGCCATGAAGTAGACCCAGATGATGCGGAAAACGCAGATTCCAAGCAGATTCGTAATCGTGCTTATCATCACGTAATTCTCTGCGCGTAATGCCGACGATAGAATCTCTGAAATGATAAACGTCCAGTAGAACGGCGCGATTTCAAGGGAAATTTGTCGGCCGATTTCAATTACTGTCTTTGATTTTGTAAAAAATGAAAGCAGCACCGGCGCGGCAGTCACTACAAAAAATCCAATTACGACAGCCAGTACAGTCTCCATTATTATAACTTCTGTGATTCCCTTTTTGATTCGCTCCGGCTTTCCAGCACCATAATTCTGCCCGACAAAGGTAGTTATCGAGATACAGAAGGCCTGGTCTATCATCCACCAGAAGGCGTCGATTCTGCCGTAAGCAGTCCAGGCTGCGACAGTATCCGAGCCCATATGATTTATGGCAGCCTGAAGGATCATATTCGAAATCGAGAACATCGAGCCGCTGATTGCAGTAGGAAGGCCGATTTGAAGAATTTTTTCAAGGATGGTACCGTTCATATGCAGTCTTCTAAGCGAGAGCTCCATTCCCGGCGTCTTTTTCATCAGAAGCCAGGTGATAAGAACTGCCGAAAAGGCCTGTGAAATCACCGTGGCAATGCCTGCTCCGAAAACTCCCTGATGGAGAACTGCTACAAAAATAAGGTCAAGAACGATATTTATTCCACAGCAGGCCATAAGGATATAGAGCGGCCGCCTCGAATCCCCGATTGCACGAAGAATGGCAGAGCCGACATTGTAGATAAGCGTAAAAACCAGGCCACCCATAAGGAGCCTTACGTAAGTTATCGACTCAGCAAAGAGGTCAGCCGGGGTCTGGAGCAGTTCCAGCATCGGTCTTGCAAAAATAACCCCTATCACACCAAGTACCACTCCGCCCGAAAGTGCAAAGGTATAGGCGGTATGCAGTGCCTCATCAACTCTCTTGTGGTCCTCAGCACCGTAGGCCTGCGCGATGATAACAGTCGCACCTGTCGAGAGTCCCATAAAGAATGAAAAAATAAAATTTACTATCTGTCCCGAGGATCCGCCCACACTCGCAAGGGCCGTTTTTCCTGAAAAACGGCCCACTACGACTGCGTCTACGGTGTTATAGAGCGTCTGAAATACAGCGCCCACCAGAATCGGGAAGAAAAAAATAAGGATCTGTTTCCAGATCACCCCGTTTACGATACCATTTTCCCTTTTATATGATTTTTCCATAAAACCTCTATCGTCTAAAACTTCCCACACCACAAGGTGGCATGGGAAGTCCGAATTTCAAAAAAACAATTTGTGTCAGTAAAAAAAATATATCCCGTCAATTCAAAGTCACAGAAGACAAGCAGAATAGAATCACGAAAATAAAATATCCCCAATTTCAGCCGCATTAGCGGCCTTGTATGTCGGGTGGACCATCTGCATCTCGACCGGATTGCCGTAGCCATATGTCACAGCGATTGAATCAACACCCGCCTTTACAGCGCCTTCGATATCAAAACGGGTATCGCCGACCATAACACATTCGCTCTTTTCAAGTGAGTAGTCCTTGACTGCGCGGTTGATAAGCCTTGATTTATCTGAAGAAAAGTCCTGTGGATCCGGTCCGATGATTCCAGTGAAGTAGTCGAGAAGGCCCACTTTTTCCATGATACGGCCAGCATATTCCTGAACCTTAGATGTCACGACGAAGGTCTTAAGTCCTGCATCGCGGCACTTTGAAAGAAGCTCATGGATACCCGGATAAACAGTGACATCGTACATCTTGTTATCGACATAGAGTGAACGAAAAATACGGGTTGCCTCGGCAGCATGCTCCTCGCTCATCCCATACAGATGCTCGAAGGAATCCATCAGAGAAGGTCCGACAAATCTTCTGAGCTTCTCCTCAGGCTCATTCGCGAAGCCCATTTTATCCAGGGCGTACTTCGCGCAGGTCATTATAGCATTTCCGGAATCGGTGATCGTCCCGTCCAGGTCCAAAAAAATATTTTTATATCTCATAGGTTATTTAGCCAGCAGCAACTTCTTGCACAGTTCAATCTTCGCCTCTCTGTCCGGGGCGGAGTTTTCGAATGTCACGCGTGAGAGAATCTGCTCGTCAGAAAGAGCCTCTGTATTGCGCTCCTCAGGAATCAGACAGCCTGCGGCAAAAAGTCTGCGGCGCATCTCGCGGGCAGTGCCATTTGCGCCGTCAAAAACACGGGTGCCACCGCCGAGTGCGATCTCAATCTGGTCCTTTACGAAAGGATAGTGAGTACAGCCTGTTACAACAGCATCCATAGGGCCGTATTTACCACCTGGCGCATAGTCCTTCAGCAAATCATTTAAAAAGTCCTGAACTTCTTTAGAGCCTGCTTTTCCAGCCTCCACATACTCCATAAGTCCCGGACAGGCGAGAGGATAAACCTCAGCCTCTTCACCATACTTATTCATAAGAGTCTGAAACTTTTCCTGACTTATAGTCATAGGAGTAGCCATCACGAGGACCTTCGGATGGTCCATAAATGACACCGCAGGCTTAAGAGCCGGCTCAATCCCCACGATAGGAAAATCCGGATATTCAAGACGCAGCTTTCTTACAGCGGCAGAAGTCGCGGTATTGCAGGCGATGCAGACGCCCTTCGCTCCATTATCAATAAAATGCTCCACGTGGTCGCGGGTCAGCTGAAGCACCTCGTATTTGGACTTGGTCCCATAAGGCGCATTTGCAGAATCCCCGTAGAAATAGAAATGCTCCTTAGGCATAACACGGACAAGCTCACGAAGCACAGAAACTCCGCCAACGCCAGAATCAAACACAGCAACCGGTCTGTTCAGACGGCTGCCAGACTCAATCGGTTCAAATATCTCAGCCATTTATTTTACGCCCTTGGCGCCTCCAAAAGATGCAGAGTTAAGGATATTTGTGTCAAAAGTAAACGTCAGATTCTGGAACTTTCTGGCTCTCTTAAGTGCTAGCTGGATCAGCTGGTCAAGAAGTTCCTTATAAGGAATTCCCGATGGCTCCCAGAGATAGAATGAAAGAGAACCCGGAATAGTATTAATCTCGTTGAAATACAGCTTCCCGTCGGACTCGTCGATCATGAAGTCGATACGAACGACACCGTTGCAGCCTAAGGCCTTGAAAGCGCGGACAGCGTATTCCTGAATCTGCTTTGTTGTCTCCTCTGGAAGGTCAGCGGGTATTTTTCTCTGAACAGAAGCCATACCCTTGGAGCCGCCTGACTTCGCACCATTGCTCTCATACTTATCCTTGTATGAAAGGATATCCTTAGTGTGGAACGGCTCCTCAAGAATAGAGGCCTTTGCGCCACTGTCATCACCAAGGACAGAGCAGTTGATCTCTTTTAATTTTTCAATACCGTGCTCTACGAGTACGATTGAAGCATATGTGAAAGCGTCATCGATTGACTTCGTAAGCTCCTGCCTGTTACGTGCCATAGAGATGCCGACTGAAGAACCTGAGTTTACAGGCTTAATGATGGCCGGATAGCCTACCTTTGCCTCTGCAGTATCAAGGAGCTTCTCGATATCGGCATAGTCATCCTCATGGAAGCAGACGCAGTCAAGAACCGGGATATCGACATCCTTTAAGACGCACTTCTGAATGTACTTGTCCATTCCGACAGCTGCAGAGGTCACGTCACAGCCTACGAACGGCACACCAAGTGTCTTTAAGAAGCCGACTAAGGTTCCGTCCTCCTCGTTAGTTCCGTGAACTACAGGGAAAGCGACATCGACCTCAATATCCTTCATGCCGCCGAACATCTTCTTAGGGTAAGGGGAAAGTACGACCTTGTCGCCCTCGTTTACCCAAACGACCTTCTGTGAACGTGACAGAAGTCCGTCAATATCCTTGTAAGCCTCGATTTTACCGATGTCGTCGCCTACATAAAACTCGTTCTGCTTTGTGATATAGACAGGTATCGTCTCATACTTGTCCGTGTCGATATTCATCAGAGCCTGAATACCAGAAATAACAGAAACCTCATGCTCTACGCTTTTTCCGCCATACATTACAGCAACTCTAGTCTTCATTTTTGTCCTTTCAAAAATAAACGCAGTTTTTCATCAATAAGCATCCGGCAGGTCATTTTCCAGCAATATATACTTATGGCCTTCGCCAGAAATTCCATACGCACAGTTCATCGCATCTTCGAGGTCCTCAAAGGAGCGGACTTTCGACTCAGGGAATCCTGAATCGAGCGCACCCTTCTTTATAGGATCAGTATGTGAAAGTCTCCCGACAAGCAGGATATAGTCGCAGTTTGCCGCTGCGTAAGTACCGAATTTGTAGTTGTAGTCGACCTCTTTATCACCAAGCTCGACCATTCCAGGAGTCACAAGGATCCTCGTACCGTCAAACATATGAAGTGTCTCGACCGCAGCTTTTGATCCAGCCGGGTTCGAGTTATACGCATCGTCGATGATCGTAACCTCTCCACGCTGAATCATCTGCAGACGGTGTGGCACCGGTTCAATTCTTCTGACCGGAACTCTTAATTTTTCAAGAGGAATGCCCTGCTCGACAGCCACCGCGATAGCTCCGCAGACATTGATGACGTTGTGCTCACCTATAAGTCTCATAGTAAAGCGGGCGGTCTCACCATTCGGTGTCGTAAGCGTAAACTCTGTGCCCAGCGTCGTAAGCCTTACCTCAGAGGCATGGTAGCCCTTGTTTGTTTTATATGAGTAAAAGACGATCTTTCTCTTACCCGTGTACTCGCTGGCTCTCTTCAGCTCGAATTCGTTGTCAGCGTTCAGGTAAATGCGGCCGCCGTACGGAACAGCGTCAGCCAGCTCAAACTTGGTGTTTACGATATTCTCCTGAGTATGGAATGTCTCAAGGTGCTGAGGCCCGATACTTGTGATAATGCCCTCCTGCGGCGGGAACAGGTCACAGATCTCCTTGATATCATGCACGTGTCTTGCTCCCATCTCACAGAGAAAAATCTGATTCGATGGCTTTAAGTGCTCGCGGATCGTGCGCACGACTCCAAGTGTTGTATTAAAATTCCCGGGAGTGATCAGCACATCGTAATAATCCTTGAGAAGCGTATTCAGGTAATACTTCATAGAAGTCTTGCCGTAGCTTCCGGTGATACCGATAATTTTGATCTGAGGGTTCGCGCGGATAATCCGCTGCGCATCGTGGATATAGTGCTTATTGATTCCGGCCTCAATCGGGTGGTTTATCACGTTGCAGAAAATAATAATCTCCTGCATCGCGAACAGATAGAACCCTGTCCAGAACCACGGATCTCTGTACAAAATCACAAGGAACACTACGTAGATGATCACGAGAGTTGTGATAAGTCTCTTGACTCTCGCTGTAACTACGAGCTTCTTTTTAGTCTCAGTTTTCCAATAGAGACTGTAAGCCATGATCATCGCAATCGACCAGATGATCATAACAATTGCCAGAATAAGCTGTACGACTGGCACCTTCACCCAGTACTGCAGCAGAAAAATAACCGCTGTCGGCATAAGAAACCGCTGTCTGTCAAAATTCTTAGTGCCCCAGCTGAAATACTCGCCGTTTTTATAGCCGTTTTGCTGGAACATCTGCAGGTTGTAATGGAGTCCGAGAAAAAGCGTAACCATCAGAAAGCCTGTCTCGATCCATTCAAGCACCTGATATATAGTAATCAGCATAGGAAACTCCTTAATATCTCTTTGAATTCGCCCGGCTTTCTCAGATACGAAAAATGGTCAGTCCCTGTCAGCACATGAAGCTCTGAATTCGGGATAAGCCTGTCCATATCCTTTGCATCTGCAAGAGGAGTCGCCGTATCGAGGTCGCCCCAGATAAGGCAGGTCTTATACGGGATATCCGGCAGCCTGTAGGTCAGGTCATTATTTACCGCACGTACCATACACTGCTTCATCATCGGAGATGAATTCCTGTAATCAGCTGAACCCTGCTGACTCTGCCAGATATCAACTGCATCCTTGAAAAAATAGTAGATCACCGGAAAATGAAACAGAGCCCTCTTAAAATGGTATCTCTTTATGCTTCTCTTCTGCTTCGGTGTCTTCTCTCTCTGGATGCCTGCTGCGTCTACGAGCACAAGCTTTTCTATCTGAAATGGCAGCTCGTCCTTTGACAGGGAACCAAGCCAGATCATGATCCTGCCACCGAAACTGTGTCCGATCAGCGTAGCTTTCTTGATGTCAAGAGCCTGCATAAAATGGCAGAACCATGCAGTGAACTCTTCAATGCCCCACGGCTCCGAAGGCTCATCGCTGTCAGAAAATCCTGGAAGGTTGAACTGAACCACTCTGTATTGATCACTTATATCAGCCGCGATAGAGTCGTAGAGCTTCATATCGGTGCCCCAGCCCTGAAGGATAACGGCAGTTTTTTCACCGCTTCCGGTTATTTTATATCTGATATTTTTTTCATCAACAATTATTTCCATAGCAGATGTATTCTACCACAAATAATTCCTGGTGTCACCAATCTTTATAAGTACTTTCGCGATACGGTGCAATTCGCATTCCGCTTCGCTCCATGCTCATTCGCGCGTAAAAAAAAGGACTGTGAGAAATCTCACAGTCCTAAAAGAGGGGGAGTATGAAAAACGAAAACAATTTCCATCAAAGGTATTTCCCTTTGACAATTATTAATATACTCTCCGTCTGTGAAAAAATTGTGGACGTTCTTTTAAAAATTTATATAGAATAGACCATTTTTTATAAACTACACCGTCATCCTAAGGAACTGGTCCACTCTCGCGTCCCAGGTGTGATTTTTCAGTGCGTTCTGATACCCATTCCATGCTATATGCAGGAGTCTGTCCTTATCAGAAAGCAGTGCTTTAATCCTCGCCGGAAAATCTGCAATACCATGCTCAGTCGGATCAAACAGAATAATATCTTCACCGTCTGTGTAATTCTCCCGCAGATACTCAGTGCTGTCTGAGACGACAAGTGAACCGTGCAGCTGTGGCTCAGCTATCCTCTCAGTAAATCCCGCCTTATGCCAGCTCATAACATTAAGAGAAATCCAGGATTTGTCATAAATCTCCTTTGCCTGCTGGTACGGAATATTATCGTGAACCCGAAAACCAGGGAAATCACCCAAATCCTTCCATCCTTCGCCAAACACATGAAAGTCGAAACCCGATTTCGCCAGTTCATTTACAACACGTTTTCTTACATCCTTCGAAGCATTTTTCTCCATACCTGCCCATTCATAGAAGAGCTTTGCGAAGTCCTGACTGCTTAGCTGTCCGTCGTCATTCAGATGCATATCATCAAGTGCCCTGGCAAATGCCTTATCACTCGGCTCATCAGAATGCTCCATCAGCTCACGGGAATAGTTATAAACCAAAGGAAAGATTTCCTGGTTATGCTCACGGGTGTAGTCGATATTCTCCTTGAGGCCAACACCAGAAGTGCCTAAAAACGAGATATCCATCGTATTCCCGTTCATTTTTGCCGCTCTAAACTCGTCAAAGTCCCTCCAGGCTTTTGATGGACCTTCACCACCTGGTGGAAAGAAAAGAGCTCTCCTGCACAGAAACCGCTTCGAATACTCCACATAATACTTATCGAGAGTCAGGATAATCAGATCATCTGGAGTATTATGTATAGTATCATAAAACCCGGCAGGATGGTCGAATGACCAGAAATACCGAGGAGCACTGACTTCACCCAGCAGATATGAGCCGTCCTGAACCCTCATAGCCATCAGCGGATCCTGAAGTCCGAAAATACCCCTGTAGGAATTGCCATGAAACCGCTTTTCATACACCTGCGGTATCTGAGTGCGTTCCTGGAACACCACTTTGTATCCGGCTCTCTCGAAGGCCTCGCCAAGCTTCCTCGCGAAATCCTCCAGAACCCCGAAACAGATATTATCCCCTGTAAAAAATAAATACGGCGAAGCCTTCTGCACAAAGCGCTGGTAATCAGCATCATGAGTCAGCATTTTCTTAAGGAAAGGCATCCGTCCAGCGATATCTGACCCGAGGGCAGCAAGGACAGCCTCGTCAAAAAGGCCTGCTGCCGAAAGCTCCTCCTGAAGCCAGGCGACAAGAAAACAGTCAGTTTTCCAAGGCAGTTCTTTACCGCCATATTTTAAATCATTCCTTAACTGAGAAACACCGGCCGCTTTCTCATCAGAAAGGGCCAGTGTCTCTATAATCTCATCAACCTTTGTTGCCATAAATCTTCTTGCCGTGGCAGTTCTTATACTTAAGACCTGATCCACATGGACACGGATCGTTAGGGTAGATCTTTGGGGCTTTACGGCGCTTTGGACCAGACTGTGAAGGACCATCCTCCTTATTCGTTCCGGTAGCCTTTGCGACTTCCTCACGCTCGACCTTCTTCTCGACTCTGAGACGGAACATCATCTGAACAGTATCATGCTGGATAGCAGCGTTCATCGCATCCATCATCTCGTAGGACTGAGCCTTGTACTCATCGATAGGGTTTCTCTGACCATAGGCCTGAAGACCGATACCCTGACGGAGCTGCTCCATGTTATCGATCTCTTCCATCCAGTGCTGGTCGATAACACGAAGAAGAATAGTACGCTCAACCTCTCTGAAATCAATCTCCTCAGGGAATTCCTTTTCCTTCGCATCATATAGAGCGAAGGCATCCTCTGTAAGTTTCTCTTCGAGATCCTTTACACTCTTGATATCATGCTGCTCGAGATAATCCTCTGTAACAGGCTTCAACGGAACCACATCTAAAAGGACACGGTTCAGCTCATTTAAATCCCAGTCATCTCTGTTGATTCCATCATTAATAACAGTCTCAACAGAATCCTTTACCTGGCCCTCGATCATATGCTTGATCTGGTCATGCATATCCTCGCCGTCAAGAACTCTGCGTCTCTGCTTGTATACGAGCTCACGCTGATCGTTTGTGACTTCATCGTACTCGAGGAGGTTCTTTCTGATGCTGAAGTTGTTCGACTCAATCTTCTCCTGAGCATGCTCAATAGCACTTGAGAGCAGCTTATGGTGGATCTGCTCACCTTCAGGAATACCGAGTGAATTAAAGATATTTATAAGTCTCTCAGAACCGAACAGCCTCATCAGGTTATCCTCGAGAGAAATGAAGAACTGCGACTCACCAGGGTCACCCTGACGACCGGCACGACCACGCAGCTGGTTATCGATACGTCTTGATTCGTGTCTCTCTGTTCCGATAATCTTCAGACCACCGGCAGCACGAGCCTCGTCATCGATTTTGATATCGGTACCACGGCCGGCCATATTTGTGGCGATAGTTACATGACCATGGATTCCGGCCTGAGCTACGATCTCAGCCTCACGCTCATGGTTCTTCGCATTCAGGACTTCATGCTGGATACCCTCTTTTGAGAGCATTCTTGAAACACGTTCTGATACATCGATAGTGATAGTACCAACGAGTACAGGCTGTCCCTTTGCATGAGATTTCTTTACTTCCTCAACAACTGCGTTGAATTTCTCATCCTCAGTCTTGTAAACTGCGTCATCATGATCGATTCTTATTACAGGCTTGTTGGTAGGGATCTCGATAACATCCATTCCGTAGATGTCACGGAATTCCTCCTCCTCAGTAAGAGCAGTACCTGTCATACCAGCCTTCTTCTCGTACTTGTTGAAAAAGTTTTGGAAGGTGATATCAGCAAGAGTCATACTCTCGCGCTTTACATGTACATGCTCCTTAGCCTCGATAGCCTGATGCAGACCATCTGAATAACGACGGCCCGGCATAATACGTCCTGTAAAATCGTCGACGATAAGGACTTCATCATCCTTTACGACATAGTCCTGATCCCTGTGCATCAGCTCGTGAGCTCTGATAGCCAGAATGACGTTGTGCTGAATCTCAAGATTCTCAGGATCAGCGAGGTTATCGATATGGAAGAAATCCTCAACCTTCTTGATACCACGCTGGGTGAGGTTTACAACCTTATCCTTCTCACCAACGATGTAGTCACCTGTCTCCTCCTGCTCTATACCCATTATGGCATCCATCTTCGAATACTCAGGAAGATCAGCACCTCTCTCCATCTGACGTACGAGTACATCGCACATCTCGTAGAGCTTTGTGGACTTACCGCTCTGACCAGAAATAATAAGAGGTGTTCTCGCCTCATCGATAAGAACTGAGTCGACCTCATCGATTATCGCATAGTGAAGTCCACGCTGAACCATGTCTTCCTTGCGGACAACCATGTTATCTCTTAAGTAGTCGAAACCGAGCTCGTTATTTGTGATATAAGTGATATCACAGTTATATGCAGCCTGTCTGTCGGCCTTATCCATATCGTTAAGGACACAGCCTACAGTAAGACCAAGGAATTCATGAACCTTACCCATCCACTCAGCATCACGCTTTGCCAGGTAGTCGTTTACTGTTACGACATGTACACCTTTTCCTTCAAGTGCGTTTAAATACGCCGGCAGAGTACATACGAGAGTTTTTCCTTCACCGGTCTTCATCTCAGCTATACGACCCTGGTGCAGGATAACACCACCGATGAGCTGTACTCTGAAGTGCTCCATACCGAGGACTCTCTTAGCTGCCTCACGGACTACAGCGTAAGCTTCAGGGAGAATATCATCAAGAGTCTTTCCATCAGCCAGCTGCTCCTTAAAATAAGGAGTCTTCGCTTTCAGCTCTTCATCTGAGAGCTTGCCCATCTCTTCGCGGTAGGACTCGATTTTATCCACGATCGGCTTAATGCGCCTCAGCTCATGCTGACTGTGGGTGCCAAAAATCTTACTTACTATACTCATTAAAAAATTAGTCTCCTTTTTAAAATGCCAATTGGCTCATATTATAACACGTCCGTCCAGATAGTGCAAATACATAAAAAAGCACCCCGTAAAGGGTGCTCGCTTAAATAACAAAATCGTATTGTCCGCCGTCCTCTCCAGCCAGGTCTGCAATCGTAACAGAATCCAGGTATTTGAGAATCGCATCGTAAAGGCCCTTCCACATCTCTGCTGTGCGGAAAGCTGAAGCATGAGGATTTCCAACAGAAGTCATCTCCTCGTCTGCAACCGGTGCAAGTGAACCCTCTGTAGCTTCAAGTACCTCCCTGACCGTGTACTCTTCAGGCTTGCGGTTCAGCTTATACCCGCCGCCTTTTCCTCGAAGTGACTGTAAAAATCCTGCTTTCGAAAGAGTAGAAACTATCGCCTCGAGATATTTCTCTGAAATTTCCTGTCTCTTGGCGATGTCTGATAAGGGTATAAACTCGCCATAATCATGCTCAGCGAGATCTATCATGACTTTAATAGCATATCTGCCTCTTGTGCTGACCTTCATTAAATCGCCCTCCTGTATATCCTATCAATTTAGTCTGTTTAATAGGATTTCATTTTGGCACGAAATCGAAGATTTGTCAAGTACTTAATGCCCGTGCTTTGATTTTTCCTCGTACATAGCATCATTTGCTCTTTTTACAACGTGCTCGAGGCTCTCATTATCTGAAGCATTCACAACACTGCTTCCGATACTTACAGACAGCTTAAACGGCAGATGTCTTGCTTTTTCAATCGCAATGGTTTTTGTATTGATTGAATCCTTTATATCATCTAAATCATCATCTGACAAAAATGTGCCGAGTCCCAGGAACTCACCACCTCCCATTCTCGCACACACTGCGTCACGGCTGAAGAGCTCGTTCATGACATGAGCCATATCACAGATCACACGGTCACCGGTCTTGTGGCCGTAATCATCATTTATCTGCTTGAGCGAATCTATTTTTACAAAGACAACAAACATCTGCTTTCCACGTCTGTGATTTGTTTCAAAAAATGCTTCGCCCTTTTCTATGAATCCGGACCTGTTTATCATACCCGTAAGCGAATCGGTCTTATAGAGAAGCGAGAGTCTCTTGGTAGTGCTCTCAAAAGTCTGCTCACGATACATCTCCTGAATCCTGTTCTGAATAATTACAGCAGTCTGGAAATACATCTGCTTATCGAGAAATGACGTGACATTTTTGAAAGCGATATAGCCAATGGACGACTCCCTGAAGTGAATAGGAAGAAACAGGTAGTCCTCAGCTGGATTGTCGAGTGAGAGCAGTGGAAAAATATCCGATATCATCTGACCCTCGAACTCACGCTCACGTTTATTACCCTCACGGGCATAAACTATCTCCATCTGAAGAGGATAGCGGCCTCTGCAGAAATTACTGGTCAGATTCTCCCTCGATCCCGGTTTACCGCTCGTCTGGTCTATGGAATAAACCTTTGGATCTACCATCATGAAAAATGCATCACCATGCAGGAGTGTAAGCTTTTCATCTACAGCCTCTGCCACTTCCTTAATAGTTCTGCATTTCGGCATTTCTGCTTCAAGGTCCAAAAGCTCGGTGCCGTACTTGTTTATATCGATATTCTCTATGACCTGGGTCTTAAGTCTTTCTCTAAGGTCAGGCATATCAGTATGGCAGCCACAGCTTTCAAACTGTAAAAAATCAACCGGATTATAAATCTCATCTGGCAGCGTTTTACCATTCCAGGCGTCGACAAGGCAGTCACAGGCGATGGCGCTCATTTTTTCACGGACATTTGACATAGTCGTGATGCGAGGCATATAGAAGCTGGCCTTGTCGAAATTATCAAAGCCGGTGACCGCAAAGTCATCAGGAACCTTTAGTCCCTCCTTTTCAGCCTCTTCGCAGACTGCGATAGCCTGGTTGTCATTTACACAGATAATGGCCTCAGGCAGCTCCTGGTGAGTACTTCTGAGCATATGGTATCCCCTGACACCTGCCTGATAATCGAAATCGACGTGTACTACATCATCCTTCGCGAGATAGAGATCATTCTCCTTCAGATAATCGCGGATTCCCTTTTCACGGACGTTACTCTCGTAATTGTCCTCAGGGCCCATCATCAGCCAGAACCTGTCCAGGTGGTGAACCTCATGCAGATGAGCAGTCATCAGTTTCATAGCATGATAATTGTCTGCTCCGATGTATGTAAAGCCATCAATCTGCCGTTGAAGTGAGACTGCAGGAATACCGCTGATTTTGATCTGCTCTATAAGAGTCTGCAGGGTCTGTGATGAATGCATATTACTGAAGTCGACAATTACACCGTCGAATTCAGTAAAATTCGGCAGTGATAAAATGCCGTGTTCACCCTCATTATAAGCCTCGTCTGTGCTCCAGTTCCCTGCACAGCAGAAAATATAAAGTGAAGCGTCAATCTTTTTTTTCTTAAGTTCGTTTATGATGCCGATCGGCCAGGCCGCTATCATGAAGCGATGCCAGCTGTCCATCAGTAATGCTATTTTCTTCATAAAGATATTATATCATCTATTTGATCACAATAGTAGACAGTTTTTTACAAATATTTAACAAATAATTCAGAATGTCGCCCTTCGGGAAACGATTGTCGAGTGCCGTATTTACGATAAGCTCCGGCGCATCTCCAGTCAGGCTGAAAGACACATATGGCAAGAATTCATTCAACACCTCCGGTATCCGTCCTCCATCTATCCTTGCCTTTTCCCAGAAGGTCAGAGTGACCTTAGCCCCGGTCTGTTTTATTTTTGTCAGATAAACAGAATGTGCAAATGCACGGAGTCTCGCGACAAGCAGCAGGTTAAGCACAGACTTTTTTGGCTCACCAAATCTATCGATAAGCTCATCTAAGATCTCGCTTTCCTCTTCCTCAGTCTCAATCGAGCTGATCCTCTTATACATATCGAGCTTCGTCTCTTCGTC
Organism: uncultured Lachnospiraceae bacterium; assembly: GCA_900316165.1. Lineage (GTDB taxonomy): Bacteria > Bacillota > Clostridia > Lachnospirales > Lachnospiraceae > Weimeria. Next base: position 46,510 of record ONBW01000012.1, read on the forward strand.
GGCTATGTATGAAGGCGGGATAAATGCATTAATCGGTATATCAACAGTCGTCTCATACTCGTCTCCCGTGCTTATACCCTTTTCCTTTGCGACTGCGGTGTTAAGCATCTTGCAGTAGAGCTCGTATCCGACTGACTCCATGTGTCCGGACTGCTCTTCTCCTAAGAGGTTTCCTGCTCCGCGAATCTCAAGATCTCTCATAGCGATTTTGTAGCCGCTGCCTAAATCAGTAAACTCCTTTATGGCAGCTAGCCTCTTCTCCGCGACCTCTTTTAAAACCTTGTCCCGCTTATACATAAGAAAAGCATACGCTGTCCTTGAGCCTCTCCCGACACGACCCCTGAGCTGATAGAGCTGTGAGAGTCCGAATTTATCGGCATCATGGATGATTATCGTGTTTACATTTGAGATGTCGAGGCCTATCTCAATAATAGTCGTGGCGACTAGCACATCAATATCGTGGTTGACAAAATCTGTCATGATCTCCTCAAGCCTGTTCTTCGACATCTGACCATGAGCATAGGCTACATTCGCCTCTGGAACCATCTCTTCGATCTTAGCCGCGACATCAGCTATCTGGTTGACCCGGTTTATTACGTAATAGACCTGACCGCCTCTGTCGAGCTCACGCTCAATGGCTTCACGTACCATCTCATCATTTTCCTCGAAGACAAAGGTCTGTATCGGTGTCCTGTCCATCGGGGCATCCTCGAGAAGGCTCATATCCCTGATGCCTGTCATGCTCATGTGAAGCGTCCTTGGAATAGGTGTCGCAGAGAGAGACATGACGTCGACATTTTTCTTCATCTCTTTTATTTTTTCTTTATGGGTTACACCAAAGCGCTGCTCCTCGTCGATGATAAGAAGCCCCAGATCCTTGAATCCCACATCCTTGGAGAGCACACGGTGAGTACCGATAACGATATCGACAGTGCCGTTTTTAAGTCCCTTTATTGTCTCTCTGTTCTGTGCCGCAGTGTGGAAACGTGAGAGCATTCCTATAGAGACCGGATAATTCTTCATGCGTTCCCTGAAATTATTGTAGTGCTGCTGCGCAAGGATAGTCGTTGGGACTAAGTAGACGACCTGCTTATTCTCCTGAACTGCCTTAAATGCCGCGCGCATCGCGATCTCAGTCTTTCCAAAGCCCACATCTCCGCAGATCAGGCGGTCCATGATTTTCGGGCTCTCCATATCATTTTTAACGTCCTCGATTGCCGCCAGCTGGCTGTCAGTCTCGTCGTAAGGAAACGACTCCTCAAACTCCCTCTGCCACTCGGTATCAGGGCCGTACACATAGCCCTGATTCTGCTGGCGCAGGGCATAGAGCTCGACCAGATCCTTGGCCACCTCACCAACGGCGCTTTTTACTTTTGCCTTGGTCTTTTTCCACTGCCCGTCTCCAAGGGAATTAAGCTTTGGCTTTTTATCGCCGATACTTCCGTATTTCGAGAGCGTATCGAGCTGGGTCGCGAGGATGTAAAGAGTCGAGCCGCCGGCATAGGAAATCTCTATGTAATCGCGGGTCACGTGATCATGCTCTATTTTTTTCACACCCTCATAGATACCGAGGCCGTGATCCTCATGCACGACATAGTCGCCAGGTGTAAGCTCCGAAAAGCTGGTGATCGCGTCTCCACCGCCGTAGCGTTTTTTCTTCTTTTTCTTCTTTTTTACAGCACCGAAAATATCACTTTCGCTTATGTATACGACCTTGATATCCGGATACTCAAAGCCCCTGCGGATAAATCCTAAGGTGATAAGCGTCTGCCCTGGGAGAACTTCAGCATTCTCGTCTTCTGAGAAAAATACCGACAGCCCATCTTCCCGCAGATCATCTGCAAGCCTGCTGCCTCTGGTACGTGATGCCGTCAGCAGATAGACACGGTATTTCTGCTTTTGGTAAGCAGAAAGCTCTTTTTTAAGGGTATCAAGTGAATTCTGGTAACTGTTGATTGAGATCTGGTGCAGATAAAATCGGTCTACCGGCTTAAGTCCACCGTTATTTCCTGAAATCTGTGGCAGCATGACACCGGTCAGATTCATGCAGCGGGCAAGAACCTCCTTTGAGGAGGCGAGCATCTGAAGCTGACCCGAAAGAGCAGAACCGTTCTCCACTCTTCTGGCCATGCTGTCTACGAACTCTTTCTCAAGAACCTCGCCTCTTTCGACAAGCCGCGCCGGCTCATCTAGAAAAAGCAGAGTATCCTTTGGAAAATAGTCGAGAAGGCTCTTCGTATCCGACTCAAAATAAGTCAGATATCCATCAGCCTGCGAATAGTCTCCGCTTAAAAGTCTGTCTCTCAGGTCCTCATACGAGGTTTTAAGCCGAAACGACTCCTCTGTCTTCATATCAGTCCGAAGCTCTTTATATCTCTTATCAAAGTCAGCTTTCAGACGTTTAAGACCTGCATCGAGCTTACTTTTAGTAAGGACCATCTCCATAGCCGGGTCGATGCGGACCTCATCAATCGTCTCGTCCGACTTCTGGCTTACTGCATCAAAGATCCTTATAGAGTCGACCTCATCACCAAAGAATTCAATTCTTACAGGAACGTCGTCTGTAAGCGGAAAGACATCGAGAATTCCGCCCCTTACAGCGAACTGTCCTGGTGCGTCAACCTGGGACACATTCTCGTATCCTAGGTCAACAATCTTTCTCTGCAGAGCCGTAAAATCATACTCTTCACCGCTTTTTAAGGTAATGATCGCATCAGAAAGCTCCTCCGGCTCGGGAAGTCTGTTCATAAGTGCGTCAATAGTCGTTACGACAGTGACATCGTCCTCGGTGCTTAAAGCCCGAAGAGCCATAAGTCTCTGCCTCGTAAGCGTGTTGCCCTTTACATCGGACTGGTAGAAGAGCACATCCTTTGCTGGAAAAAATACCGTCTCCTGCTCTATATGCCTGTATTCGTCAGCAAACTCCTCCGCCGTTTTTTCGGACGCAAAAACAACGAGCTTTCGCCCGCCATCAGACTGCTTTGAGAGCGCGTCGATGATCTGGCCCTTTGCCACATCCAGCACTCCCGAGAGCTCATACATACCGCCTTTTTTCAGTGCGTCGGACAGCTCCGCAAACTCGCCGAGTTCCGACAGGTGTGATGTAAATCCTCTGTTCATTTTATTTTTCCCTGAAATCAGAAGAACTCCGGCCATGAAGGTCGAAGCTCAACTGGAAAAGTATGTATGAAAAGTATGTAGTGGAGGCAACTATGTTAGTTCTCACTAACGTTAGTTGGTTCTAACATAATATACTACACCGCAATCACAATTGCAAGTACTTTTTTATTTTTTTGAAAAATTATACCGACCAGGATATAATTCTCCACTTCATACCTTTCCATTATCTACATACAGACTTGTAAAAATCAGCCTAACAAGATATCCGCTTTCTTTCGGCCTCTCCAAAATCAGTGCGAAATCACCTCGTGGCCGTCCTCTGTAACGAGAACCTGATACTCCCACTGAGCTGAAGGCATACCATCAAGAGTGTAGACCTCCCAGTTGTTCTCTTTGTCTGTAAAAATATCCGATGAACCCATATTTACCATAGGCTCTATTGTAAAAATCATGCCCGGAACCATCAGCATATCCTCTCCATGGTTGGATAAATAGCCGACCCATGGGTCCTCATGGAATTCTATTCCACAGCCATGTCCACCGATCTCGCGGACTATGCTGTAACCGTTCTCCTCTGCATGAGTGTGTACTGCCTCGGCCATATCTCCTAAGAAGCCCCACGGCTTTACCTGCTCAAGTCCAAGGTCGCAGCACTCCTTCGTAACCTCTACGAGCTTTCTCTTCTCATCAGAGACATTTCCGATCATATACATTCTTGAAGAATCTGAATAATAGCCGTCGAGTATCGTAGAGCAGTCGACATTTACGATATCACCGTCCTGGAGCACTACATCCTCTGAAGGAATACCGTGGCAGACCTGATCATTCACTGAAGTGCAGACACTCTTTGGGAATCCCTCGTAGTTAAGAGGTGCCGGAATTCCGCCCATTCCGTAGGTGACTTCATTAATAATATCGTCTATCTCTTTAGTGGTCATACCTTCATGAATCCGCTTGCCGACCTCATCGAGGCATGCCATATTGATAACGGCGCTCTTTTTTATTTTTTCAATCTGCTCAGGAGTCTTTATCATGTCCCTGGTAGGAACGTCATGTCCCATCAGCTTGATTCTCTCGATCTTTCTGTCGAACGCCTCGTGGCACTGCTTGTACTTCTTTCCGCTTCCGCACCAGCATGGATCGTTTCTGCCTACTTTTTCAAACTTTTTCTTCTTTGCTCCGTTCTTAGCTATTGAAATCATTTGTACTTATCTGTTCCTTCTCTAATATAATTCTGTTTTCCTTTGGCTGCCTGATAATCAGGCTCATTATTAAGAGTCACCCGGCCCATCGGCACCTTGGACCAGAGCTCCTTATTTACTTCTACCGAATGCTTTTTTAAGAGTTCTCTGTAATTCTTGCCCTCGTAGCCGAAGCTCGCATAGGTGTCGTTCTTTTCATCGGCAAGTTTTCTCTGATACTTCTCGACGACCGCGATATCCTCCATCGTGCTGTTTAAGGTGCTGTATGACACCGGGAGCCTTTCAGTCTGGTCATCATACAGATCCTCGTAAAAATCAGTTCTCCGCGTTTCGAGCTCGTCCCTCTCATCTGATGAAAGCACAACTCCATCTGACTGCGCCATCAAAAGAAGAATCCTGTCGTGGACAGCCATATCCATCGCAGTGTTCCTGGCTTCAATCGTGATGAACTTGCCATTCACATGCGAATTCCAGTAATTTGCGGGCTTGTCCTGGTCGTATACACAGGCACTTTTCTGGACCTGATACTCTTCATATACCACATAAAAAGCCAGGTCCCTAAAGGTCATGGGCTTTCCATCAACTGTTACAGCTGTATCGTTCAGATGATCCTTATAGACAAAAACCGATCTCCGCTCCATGCCGTTTTTGACTCCGAGCCAGATAATGACTAAGAAAACTGCTGCTGCGATGATCCACGGCAGAGCTTTCCGGAGTTTTCCCAATGCCCGCCTGAATCGGCTCTTTATGGTGTTTGTCATATAACCCTTCTTATAGCAAGAACTGTTCCATGGTTCCAGGCACGGTTTGCCGTAATACCCGCTCTGGAGCTCTGTGCCTCTACTATACATCCGTTACCGGCATAGATCGCGACATGGCCAGGATAGCAGACTATGTCTCCTGCCTGAATATTATCAGGGCTTACCGCCTGACCCACATAACGCAGAGCTGCAGAATTTCTCGAACCAGAAAGGTCAATTCCGAAATGCCTGTAGACCTGAACGACAAATCCCGAGCAGTCACAGCCATTCGTAAGTGAATTGCCTCCCCAGACATATCTGTTTCCCACGAACTGCATGGCGTAGCTTACTACTGCGCCGCCGCTTACATTTGTCGCCGGTGATGGATCAGCATCCTGTACATAGGCTGAACTGTTATTACCTGAATTAGAGCTTGAGTTCTGGCTTGACGCTCTTGATCTGCTGGCAGCTCTTTCAGCGGCTGCAGCTGCGGCTGCGGCATTTCTTGCCTGCCGCTCTCTTTCAAGCTTTGCCGCTTTTTCAGCCGCTGCCTTTGCAGCCGCCTTTTTAGCCTTGGCAACCTGCGCACCGATATCTGCGATCTCGCCCTTTTTCGAATCGATAAGATCATTCAAGCTGGACTTGTTTGCCTTCAGCTGCTTTTTCTCTTTTTTAAGGTCTAACTGCTTGTCCTCGAGGTCTTCTTCCATTCCCTCGATTTCAACCCTCGTAGCCTCATAGGCGTCGAGCAGATCACGGTCATAGCTGTAGACCGAATTCATATAAGAGACCTTGTTGATGAAATCTGTCAGGCTCTTCGATTCTACAAGGATATTAAACACACTGTTGTCAGTATCATTCTCGTAAAAATACCTGATACGGGACTTCATTGCCTCATACTGCTTTTTCTCAGCCTTTTTGGCTTCCTTGACCTCTGCCTTTGTATCCTTGATATCCTGTGCATTCGACTTGATATCGCTCTCTAGGGCATCTATCTGTGAAATAATATCAACAAGCTTCGACTGCAGGTCATTAAGCTCTGCCTGCTTTTCCTTCTTCTTTTTTTGAAGCTTTTTAACCTTTGAGCTGGTTGCATGCGCAGTGACCTGTGGTACAGAGACCGGAACTGTAACGATCATCACCGCCGCAAGTATCATTGCTATATATCTTTTCATTTGCACCTCATTATAAGAAAACGCATTTGGAAATATTATAGCACGGAAAGTGTCAAAAAAAAAGAGGGCGGCTGACCGTCCTCCACTTTTCTATGAAGTTTATACGAGTTCCATACGGATTTCTTTAGTGATCACATCGGTATAACTGAATGACAGAAGCTGATCAGGATGCTCCTCATCTTCGTCAGAAACAAGAACCGTAAATACGCTTGGATAAGCCTGCTGTATCACTCCCTCCTGAACATCGACTTTATTCCTTCCTCTGTCCAGCTGAATCTTTACTCTGTTACCACACTGCTGCTGGATTGAATAGCGGATCTTGTTATACTCTGCCTGTTCCATTTATATAAATACCTCCAGTCTATGCCGATTTCTTTAATATCGAGATATCGACAACATAAAACACAAGATGTAGTATACCATTTCTTTTTTATTTTGTCAAAAGCTAAAAAGATTTCGGCTGTTCTACTTTCATACTCTCAAAGCACAGCTTTGGGAAAAGTGATAAAATTCTGGATGTCACTTTTCACTTGTAGATGTTTGTAAACGAGGCTGGTGTATGGGGAAAATTTATTATTCTGGAGCTATCCCGGAAAATCCAGGACTTATGCTCCGTGAAAACCGTCTGCGTCTTGGGCTCACGCAGGAGGACATATCATATGGTTTCTGTTCTGTATCCAGATATTCACGCATTGAGTCGGGAAAAGAGCTTCCAAGTACTGAAGAATTCACCTATTTCATGAATCTTCTGCGTGAAAAATGTATTGCCCGTGGTGAATCCTGCGATTATCCGGAAGAGGAAAACGACGAACTGAATAAACGTCACTCTATTATAGTAAAACTTTGGAATGAGTCCAGGCTTGATCACTGGGAGAAAGCCGGAGAACTGGTATCCTTGTATCAGCACCACTTTCTCTCCAGACTATCAGCTGAGGTCCAGCTGATCTCATTTTTTGAACTGATGCATAACTACCATACTTATGATTCATTTAACGGGCTTTCCCTCTCGAAGGCTGCTGTTGATGTGCTGCAGATCACAAGACCGCAGTTTGCGCCCGACAGCTGTCATGTGAATTTTATCCCGAGTTCAGTTGAATTTCTGCTTCTAAACGCTATAGCCTGCGGAATGTTTGAATCAAAGCAGGAGATACTTTACAGGCGTGCCTTGCTGCTCCTCAGTAATCTGATACGCATCGCATCAAAAAAGAAAGACTGCCTTCAGCCAAATGATCTGATGACTGCTCTTATGATAAATCTCTGCTTTTTCGAGGCAGATCATGATGACCTCGGTGAGGCGGGCCGCCATCTGGAGATGATACCAGCATTTTTCAGCACCTCCGGAGGAATCTACCTGTACTGCAAGTCTCTGCGCTGCGGTTATTTTTTCTATAAAAAGTGTGGAATGCGCGAGAAATGCGAGGAAACACTGTCTACTATCAGTATCATGCTTGGAAAAATACCCGCTCCTCCGTCAGTTTCTTCTTTCATGAAAAATTCACCAAAAATTATGGTGTTTTAGTAAGACAAATGTGTTATACTATTTTCAAGACAACCCATCAATGCGAAGGTATTTTTTCCACTTCGCAAATATTTTAGCAAAGGGGGTTTTCGCCATGAGAATCAATATCACAGGAAAAAACATTGAGCTGACAGAGGGCCTCAAGACCGCTGTCACAGACAAGCTTTCAAAGCTTGACAAGTACTTTGCCGATGACACCATCGCAAATGTTACTCTCTCGGTTGAAAAGGACAGACAGAAGATTGAGGTTACTATCCCTATGAAGGGATCGATCATCAGATCTGAGCAGGTATCAAACGATATGTATGTATCTATCGACCTGGTCGAGGAAGTTATCGAGAGACAGTTGCAGAAATACCGTCATAAACTGATCACGAAGCAGCAGGAGCCTGGCGAGTTCTTCCAGGACGACTACATCGATGATGACAGCGATGACGATGACTCTTCACAGATCAAGATCCAGCGTACGAAGCATTTCGGCATCAAGCCTATGTATCCAGAGGACGCCTGCGTTCAGATGGAGCTCTTAGGTCATGACTTCTTCGTATTCAGAAACGCTGAGACAGACGAGGTAAATGTCGTTTATAAGCGCCGCGGTAATACCTACGGCCTTATCGAGCCTGAGTTCTGATCTCTATTTTGTCTCCGTAGAATCGGGCGGCAGGAGCACTAGTTCCTGCCGCTTTTATTTTTACCGTTGGAGCGGTTTTATGCGCACAGTAATCACACTTATTTATGTAGTAGTTTTTCTAATCATGTCTTACCCTGTCTCAGGAATCCAGTGGCTTATACACCCTAAGGACGAGCGCAGGCGCAAGCTTATGCTGCTTTCGTACGTGCACTGGGGCTTCCGCTGTGTTGAGAAGCTATCAGGTTCCAAGGTTACAGTAAAGGGTCTGGAGAATATTCCAAAGGACAGGCCAGCAGTCTACATCAGCAACCACCAGAGTATCTTTGACATCGTAGTGACTTACAGCAGAATTCCAGGATTCTGCGGCTTTATCGCAAAGAAATCCCTTCTCCAGATTCCGATCTTAGGCTGGCTTATGAAGAGGCTTTACAGTCTTGGCATCGACAGGAGTAACCTCAAGGACGGTCTCAAGGTCATCCTCAAAGCCATAGACGAGGCCAAAAACGGCATCAGTATCTGTATCTACCCTGAAGGCACCCGTTCAAAGGACGGTGAAGTCCACGAATTCCACGCAGGTTCCTTCAAGGTCGCTACCAAGTCCGGCTGTCCTGTAATCCCGGTCGCTGTAAACGGTACCAGAGATATCCTTGAATACCACTTCCCGAATATCAAAAAGTCAAACGTTACTCTTTCCTTTGGAAAGCCGATAGAGACAAAGGGCATGAGCCGTGACGAGCAGAAAGAGCTGCCGAATCGCGTCAGGAACGAGATCATAGAGATGATGAAGAACTAAGATGATGATACCTGGACAGTCAATTATCGCAAATTGCGATTATTGATTTCTGGGCAAAAAAGGAGGACCGCCTCGCGGCGGCCCTTGTAAAAGAGGGGGAGTATGAAAAACGAAAACAATTTCCGTCTCAAAGGATTTATTTCCTTTGATGCTATATATATTACAGGGGGATTGTGATTTATTTGTGAACGAGAAATGAAACGTTTATTAAGTAAACCGTTTCCACAATCTTAAATCACGATATTAAAATAATCTCAGGAGGTCCTTTAATGAACTCGAAATATGGGATTGTCACCGGAGCAAGCCGCGGCATCGGCAGCGCCATCGCTGAAAAAATGGCCAGCGAACACGTAAACCTTGCTCTCTGCTGTGAAAAGAATATTGAAAAATTAAACGCACTTGCCGAAGATCTAAAGAACAGCTTTCAAATCGAAGTGCTTACATATCAGACAGATGTGGGTAACCCCGATTCCATCAGTGAGATGGCAGACGACATAAAAAACCACTTTCCGCGCATTGACTACCTCGTAAACAACGCCGGGATTTCATACGTAGGCCTTCTTACCGACATGAGCAGGGAACAGTGGGACAGAATGATCTCCGTAAATCTGTCGTCTATTTTTTATATGATGAAAGAATTCGTTCCGGGAATGGTTCACGAGAAGAATGGATCGATCCTGAATATCTCTTCTATGTGGGGCACAGCTGGTGCTTCATGTGAGGCTGCCTACTCTGCCACAAAGGGCGGCGTAAACCTGCTGACCCGCGCTATGGCCAAAGAGCTCGCCCCATCAGGTATCAGAGTAAATGCCGTAGCTCCAGGCTGCGTAGACACAGATATGAACGCTGTCTTTTCTGAGGACGAAAAAAAAGACCTCTGTGAAGAGATCCCTTTAGGCAGATTTGCCACAACTGATGAAATAGCTGATGCCGCATGGGCACTTATGAATCTGTCCTATGTAACAGGGCAGATTCTCGGCGCCGACGGCGGATTTTTATAAAGCTTAATTCAGTGGAAAATCAAATCATCTGATCTGGTTTCCTACCAGTTTTCAAAAAGCGCTTACAATTACTTATCCAGATATTCAACCAGAGCATTAGCGATCAGAGCTGAAAATGAGATTCCTCTCCTGTCAGCCTCTTCGCGTGCCTGAATATACATATCAGGTCTCATGGTAAGTGTGTACTGCTTCTTCTTATTCGCAACTCTAGGACGTCCTCTTCTCTTTGAAGCTGAGTCCTGATTATCAGCCGTGTAATTCTCCATGATAGCAACCTCCTTCATAGAATTTTCTTTTTCCAAGCTTTCTTTCCTTCTCTAATATTAGCTTAATAAAAATAATCTGTCAATAATTTTTGAATGTTTTTATATTATTTTCATAGACTGAACGCAAAATAAATAAAATTGTACCAAGTCGCTTGCGCGACGGCAAACGTTAGTCTCATAATCTAGTTCTCAAATAAATATGGCAGTCTGCCTGCCGTTGTGATATTGTTGAG
>ONBW01000030.1 GCA_900316165.1 uncultured Lachnospiraceae bacterium
TAAGTAAAGGAGTAAAGCTATGATAGCAAAGAAATCAAGAGCACTTGTCCGTGAGACAAAGCACAGAAGACTTCGCCACACTCTTTCCGGTACTGCAGAGAGACCGCGTATGTGTGTGTTCAGAAGTAACAATCACATGTATGTTCAGATCATAAATGATGAAGTCGGCAAGACTTTAGTATCAGCTTCCACCCTTGATAAGGAAGTAAGCGATGGTCTTGAGAAGACAAATGATACAGAGGCAGCTAAGAAGCTTGGAAGCGTTATCGCAAAGAAGGCTACAGATGCTGGAATCAAGACCGTAGTTTTTGACAGAGGCGGATATATTTACGCCGGAAAAGTAGCAGCTCTCGCTGAAGCAGCAAGAGAAGCAGGACTGGATTTTTAAGGAGGAAGCTATAGATGAGACGTGATAACAGAGACGCCCGTCAGGACGAATACGAAGATAACGTAGTCTCTTTACAGCACTTGTAGTAGTTGGCGATAAGGCCGGCCACGTTGGCGCTGGACTTGGCAAAGCAGCAGAAATCCCAGATGCGATCAGAAAAGGTCGTGAGGCTGCTGTTAAGGCTATGGTTTCAGTAGCACTTGATGAGAACCACAGTATTTCACATGATATCTTAGGAAAGCACACTGGTGCATCTGTTCTTTTAAAGAAGGCTCCAGAAGGTACTGGTATCATCGCCGGAGGTCCGGCACGTAGTGTCTGCGAGCTCGCAGGTATTCAGAATATCCGTACAAAGTCTCTTGGATCTTCAAACAAGCAGAACGTAGTACTCGCTACTATCGATGCATTAAGCAGACTTAAGTCCCCTGAAGAAGTAGCAAAGCTCCGCGGTAAGTCCGTAGAGGAAGTACTGGCATAAGGAGGATAACATGGCAGATAAGATAAAGGTAACACTGGTAAAGTCCACGATCGGTGCAGTTCCAAAGAACAAGAGGATCGTTGAGGCATTAGGCCTTCATAAGCCTGGCCAGTCAAGAGAGCTTCCAAACAACGCTGCAACACTTGGCGCTGTTCGTAAGGTTGCTCATTTAGTAAAAGTAGAAGAAATCTGATAGGAGGTGCCAGGAATGGATTTATCCAGCTTAAAGCCGGCCGATGGTTCAAAGCAGAGTAATAACTTCAGAAGAGGACGCGGTCACGGTTCAGGAAACGGAAAAACCGCAGGTAAAGGCCAGAAGGGTCAGAAGGCACGTTCTGGTGGCGGAGTAAGACTCGGATTCGAAGGTGGTCAGATGCCTCTTTTCCGTCGTCTTCCAAAGCGCGGATTCAAAAATATCAATACAAAGGAAATCGTAGCTATCAATCTTTCAGCACTTGAGAGATTTGAGGATGGTTCTGATGTAACAGTTGATACTCTTTTAGAGAATGGAGTTATCAAGAAGGCAGCAGACGGCGTTAAGATCCTTGGAAACGGCGAGCTTACAAAGAAGCTTAATGTTAAGGTTAACGCATACTCAAAGAGCGCTAAGGAGAAAATCGAAGCCTTAGGTGGAAAAGCAGAGGTGATCTGATGTTTCGGACAGTCCGCGATGCGTTCAAGGTAAAAGAGATCAGACAAAGACTGTTTTTCACTTTCCTTATGCTTATAGTAGTACGTATAGGATCTCAGCTCCCATTACCGGGAGTTGATCCTGAAGTATTCCAGAAGTTATTTGGAAATACAGGTGATTCTCTTAACTTCTTTAACGCTATTACAGGTGGTTCCTTCGAGCAGATGTCAGTATTTGCTTTAAGTATCACACCGTACATCACTTCTTCAATCATTATTCAGCTGCTCACTATCTCGTTCCCTAAGCTCGAGGAGATGCAGCGTGATGGAGAGGAAGGACGAAAGAAATTAAACCGTCTCACTCGTTATGTGACTATTTTACTTTCTGTAATTGAAGCCCTTGCAATGGCTATAGGCTTCGGCCGCAGCGGCTACTTAAGTCACTTTAACTTCGCATATGTGCTGATGATGGTAGCAGTTCTTACTGCTGGTGCCACAGCTCTTATGTGGATTGGTGAGCGAATCACTAAGAACGGTGTAGGAAATGGTATTTCTATCGTTCTTGTTATAAATATCGTGTCGAGACTTCCACAGGATGTTACAACACTTTACAATCAGTTCATCAAAGGACAGACGATTGCAAGAGGAATCCTGTATGGAGCTATCATCGTAGCGATTATAGTAGGAATCGTTGTACTTGTAGTTATACTGCAGTGCGCAGAAAGACGTATTCCGGTTCAGTATTCAAGAAAGCTTCAGGGAGTCGGCAGAGCTACATACTCGGCTGCAAACAGCACCTATATCCCACTCAAGGTTAACACAGGTGGCGTTATCCCGGTTATTTTTGCACAGTCACTTATGCAGACACCGGTCATCATCGCAACACTTGCAGGAAAATCAAGCGGTAAGGGTGTAGGATATACTATCCTGAACATGCTCTCAGAGAGCCACTGGTTTACACCAAGCAACTGGCTTTATTCAATCGGAGCTATAGTTTATGTGCTTCTGCTTATTGCATTTGCATATTTCTATACATCAATTACATTCAACCCACTTGAGATCGCTGATAACATGAAAAAGAGCGGCGGTTTTGTACCGGGTATCAGACCAGGAAAGCCAACCAGTGATTATCTCACAAAGGTTCTTAACTCAATCATCTTCATCGGTGCGGTTGGTCTTACAATAGTAAGTATCCTTCCTATCATGCTGAATGGTCTTACAGGAGCCAATGTTTCATTCGGTGGTACATCAATCATCATTATCGTTGGTGTCGTAGTAGAGACATTAAAGCAGATCGAAGGCCAGATGATGGTTAGAAACTACAAGGGATTCCTGACAGACTGATTTGAGATTTTAGTTGGAAGTTCAAAGTTCATAAAAAGGACTGCGGACTTTCAACTTTTTTAAAAACTAATGAGAGTGTAAAGCTTCATTAGAAGACGGAGGGCTTATAATGAAAATAATTATGCTTGGCGCACCGGGCGCAGGAAAAGGAACCCAGGCGATAAAGATTGCTGAGAAGTATGGCATCCCGCATATCAGTACGGGTGACATCTTCAGAGCCAACATCAAGAATGGTACCGAGCTTGGAAAAAAGGCTAAGGAGTACATGGATAAGGGAGCACTTGTTCCAGATGAGCTAACCTGCGACCTTGTAGTCGACAGAATTCATCAGGACGATTGTGCTAAAGGCTTTGTACTCGATGGATTTCCAAGAACAATCCCACAGGCTGAGGCACTCGAGAAGGCACTTGCAAAAGACAATGAAAAAATGGATTATGCCATTGACATTGAAGTACCTGATGAATCAATCGTAAAGAGAATGAGTGGACGCCGTGCCTGTGTAAACTGCGGAGCTACTTATCATATAGTAAGTGCTCCTCCAAAGGTTGAAGGTATCTGCGATCACTGCGGCGGAAAGCTTACAACCCGCGATGATGATAAGCCTGAAACGGTACAGAAGAGACTTACCGTATATCATGAGCAGACACAGCCGCTTATTGACTTCTATAAGAAGACAGGCATCCTCCACTCAGTGGATGGTACAAAGCAGCTCGATGAAGTGTTTGCAGAAGTGGTAAAGATCCTTGGAGAGTGATCATGACATTTACGATGGCAAAGTCCATAGCAGGTCACGATAAGACTGAAGTATATGTAGTGATCAGAGAGGAAGGCGACTGTGTGTTCCTGGCTAATGGAAAAAATAAAACGGTCGCCTCTCCAAAGAGAAAAAAATTAAAGCATGTTCAGCTGATAAAGCATATACCGGCTGAAGTGACAGAAGTCTCTGAAAAGGAAAATGATTTTAAGGATCTCTGGATCAAAAGAGTTATAAGTATATACACAGGTCTAAGACCCAAGGAGTAATGAAATGTCAAAAGCAGATGTTATTGAAGTAGAAGGAAAGGTACTTGAGAAGCTTCCAAATGCTATGTTTTCAGTAGAGCTTGAGAACGGACATCAGATTTTAGCCCATATCAGCGGAAAGCTTCGTATGAACTATATCCGTATCCTTCCTGGAGACAAGGTCACTATCGAGATGAGTCCATACGACCTGACAAAGGGCAGGATCATCTGGAGAGATAAGTGATATTTTTTAAAGAATAAGGGACTGTACGAAAAAAAGAACAAAATAAATATTGAGTTATTGAAAGCGTCTGAGTATAATATTACACGGACGTTTTTTCGTGGGTGAAATACGCCCTCGAAACATCGTATAATTTTTAAAGAAAGGAGTCGTTATATGAAGGTCAGATCTTCTGTAAAGCCTATGTGCGAGAAGTGCAAGGTTATAAAGAGGAAGGGTAAGATCCGCATTATCTGCGAGAACCCTAAGCACAAACAGAGACAGGGCTGATGCACCCCGTCTCCTGATGTATTCTATGGCGGCTGAATGATGGGATATATCCCATTAGTACATAAATACATTCAAATGGTTCTGCCAGGCAGGACACAAGCATCGCTCCCAACATTACATACCGGGGAGCATGATCCTTACAAGAGATAAGGGTCGATGTCATTTGAAGGCTGACACACATTTCAGGCCGGGACACCGGAGCTGTCAGTTGGATTTTTTAGAAACCAGATCCGGAGATGTCCGGAAGAGAATTATTAGAGAATAAAGGAGTAAATACACATGGCTCGAATCGCAGGTGTAGATTTACCGAGAGAGAAGAGAATTGAGATAGGCCTTACCTATATCTACGGTATCGGCAGAGTTACAGCTGACCGTCTTCTTGAGAAGGCAGCAGTAAATCCTGATACAAGAGTTAAGGATCTCACAGATGATGAAGTAAAGAAGATTTCAGAGGTTATTGCAGAAGAAGGAATCCTTGTAGAGGGTGATCTTCGTCGTGACACAGCACTGAACATCAAGAGACTTCAGGAAATTGGATGCTACAGAGGCATCAGACACAGAAAGGGACTTCCAGTACGTGGTCAGAAGACTAAGACCAACGCTCGTACACGTAAGGGACCAAAGAGAACTGTTGCTAACAAGAAGAAGTGAGGTTGATATAAATGGCTAAAGTAGTTAAGAAGGCCGCTAAGAGACGTGAGAAGAAGAACGTTGAGCACGGCCAGGTACATATTCAGGCATCTTTTAATAACACAATCGTTACTATTACAGATGCAGCAGGAAACGCATTAAGCTGGGCATCAGCAGGCGGCCTTGGATTCAGAGGAAGCCGTAAGTCCACTCCATACGCTGCACAGGTAGCAGCTGAGACAGCAGCTAAGGCAGCACTTCCACACGGACTTAAGAACGTTGACGTATTTGTTAAAGGACCAGGATCAGGTAGAGAAGCAGCTATCCGTGCTATCGCAGCATGCGGTATCGATGTAGTTTCTATCCGTGACGTAACACCGGTTCCTCATAACGGATGCCGTCCACCAAAGCGTAGAAGAGTCTGATTGAAAGGAAGGTAAAAGACAGATGGCAGTTAATAAGACACCAATTCTTAAAAGATGCAGATCTTTAGGTTTAGAGCCGGCATATCTCGGAGTTGATAAGAAGAGCAGACGTACTCCTCTTCACCAGGGCAGAAAGCCTTCAGAGTACAAGCTTCAGCTTAGAGAGAAGCAGAAAGCAAAGTTCATCTACGGCGTACTTGAGAAGCCGTTCAGAAATTACTATGAGAAGGCAGCAAACATGAAGGGCATGACAGGTGAGAACCTTATGCGTATGCTCGAGAGCCGTCTCGATAATGTTGTATTCCGTATGGGTCTTGCACGTACTCGTCGTGAGGCACGTCAGGTCGTTGACCACAAGTTCATTCTTGTAAACGGAAAGAAGATTAATATCCCTTCATATCTTGTAAAGCCAGGTGATGTTATCACAGTTACAGAGAAGGGTAAGAGCAGTCAGAGATTCAAAGATATCACTGAGTCTACAAGCGGACGTATCATCGCAGACTGGATCGATTACAATGCAGATACCATGACTGGTACCATCAAAGAGCTTCCTAACAGGGATCAGATCGATGTTCCTGTAAATGAGATGCTTATCGTCGAGCTGTATTCGAAGTAATAAACCCTGAGTCGAGAGCTTTAAGTATATTTTTACTTAATGCCCGTTACTATAGGTATCAGCAAATACGGAGGACAAAAATTGTTCGAATTTGAAAAACCGAATATCAGGATCGACGAGATCAGTAAAGATGACAGGTATGGCAGATTTATCGTAGAGCCTCTTGAGCGTGGATACGGAATCACTCTTGGAAATTCCATGAGACGTATCATGCTTTCATCTCTGCCAGGAACAGCTGTAAGCCAGGTGAAGATCGATGGAGTTCTCCATGAATTTTCATCACTCCCAGGAGTAAAAGAGGATGTTACAGAGATCATCCTGAATATCAAGGAGCTTGCCCTTAAGAATTCAAATATGACAGAGGAGCCAAAGACAGCTTATCTCGACTTTGAAGGCGAGGGCACAGTACATGCTTCAGATATCCACTTTGATGAGGATATCGAGGTAGTAAATCCTGACCTGGAGATAGCTCACTTAAACGGTGGACCAGACTCAAGACTTTCAATGGAGCTTACTATCACTTCTGGAAGAGGCTGGGTAAGTGCAGAGAAGAATAAGCACGACGATACACCAATCGGTGTTATTGCAGTAGATTCTATCTACACCCCAATCGACAGAGTGAACATGAAGGTCGAGAATACCCGTGTAGGTCAGGTTACTGACTATGATAAGCTCACACTTGAGGTATGGACTAACGGAACTATCAGACCGGATGACGCAGTATCACTTGCTGCAAAGGTTCTTACCGATCATCTGAATCTTTTCGTAAACCTTTCAGAGGCTGGAAAAGAAGTTACAGTTATCGATAACACTAAGTACGACAAGCCTACCATCGGCGCAGATATGCCTATAGATGATCTCGAACTCACAGTCAGATCATTCAACTGCTTAAAGAGGGCAGGAATCGGAACTGTAAAGGAGCTCTGCGATATGACTCCTGATCAGCTTCAGAAAGTCAGAAATCTCGGACGAAAGTCATTAGACGAGATTATGGACAAACTTGATGAACTCCACCTTTCACTCAGAAAGGAAGAGGAATAATAAATGACAGTGTCTGCTGTGTAAATCCGGAGTGGTAACGGCAGACTCCCCAATCAATGCGGCGCCTGTAAGACCATAAGTGTAGGGCGACGTGAGCCACAGGAGGTTAGACAATGGCTGAACATTACAGAAAATTATCAAGAACCAGTTCACAGCGTAAGGCACTCCTTCGCAACCAGGTAACACAGCTTATCTGGCACGGACGTATCGTTACTACCGAGGCTAAGGCTAAGGAAGTAGCAAAGATCGCAGAGAAGCTTATCGCCCTTGCTATCAAGGAGAAGGATAACTTCGATGAGGTTACAGTTCAGGCTAAGGTTCCTAAGAAGGACGCTGAGGGACACAGAGTAAAGACTGTTAAGGACGGTAAGAAGGTAACAGAGTACGTTACTGAGGAGAAGAAGATTAAGAAGGATCAGCCTTCACGTCTTCATGCTCGTCGTCAGATCCTTTCAGTTCTCTATGATGTAACAGAGACTGGAAAGAAAAAGTCTGACACAAAGAAGATCGACCTTTCACAGAAGCTCTTCGATGAGATCGCTCCTAAGTATGCTGGAAGAAACGGTGGTTACACACGTATCATAAAGATCGGACAGCGTAAGGGTGACGGTGCTCTTGAGGTAGTTCTTGAGTTAGTTTAATTCTTGAAATAAATAGATACTTACTTAGCATCACAGAGGCTGCAGGCACGAAGGAAGTGCTTGCGGCCTTTTTTGTCTATGCGCAGGGCCGCGCAGAGGAATTTCCGGCTTACGCCGAGCGCGGCCCGCGCGCGAGTAGGGAAGACAAGCTTCCCTACTCGATTTAAAATCGGAGTTGTAAAAATGGAGAATATACTGGAATTAAACCATATCACTAAAAGCTACGAAGATGGGATCAATGTAATCGAGGATTTAAACCTCACTGTAAAAAAAGGTGAGCTTATTACTCTGCTAGGTCCTTCAGGCTGCGGAAAGACAACGCTTCTTAGAATGATAGGAGGATTTGACCTGCCTAACTCGGGAGAGATTCTTCTTCACGGACAGGACATAGGACAGCTGCCACCGGACAAACGCCCGATAAACACAGTCTTTCAAAAGTACGCACTTTTCCCATTCTTAAATATCTATGACAATATCGCCTTCGGCCTCAAACAACGAAAAATGGACAGGGAGCTGATAAGACAGAAGGTTAAGCATGCTCTCACAGTCGTTGACTTAGAGGGTTTCGAAAAGAGAAGCGTTGATTCCCTCTCTGGTGGACAGCAGCAGCGAGTTGCAGTGGCGAGAGCAATAGTGAATGAGCCTGAGATCCTGCTTCTTGACGAGCCGCTTTCAGCCTTAGACCACAAGATGCGCCTTGAAATGCAGGCAGAGATCAGGAGTATGCACGACAATCTTGGTATGACCTTTATCTATGTAACCCATGATCAGGAAGAGGCCATGAACCTGTCGGATAGAATAGTTGTTATGGCTAACGGTGTTATTCAACAGGAAGGTGCACCTGAAATGATATATGATAAGCCATCAAATATTTTCGTGGCTGATTTCATAGGTGTGAGCAATATTTTTAACGGAGTCGTAACAGACAAGAGAAGAGCCCGATTCGCAGGGAAGACCTTCAAGACGGATACCGAATATCCGGCCGGAACAAGAGTTGAGGCCATGATAAGACCTGAGAATGTCTCAATTACACCCGCGGGAGAAGGTGCCATAGACGCGGTTGTCACAGGAGATATTTACAAAGGCTCTCACCACGAGATCACAGCCGGGTTCGGCAAGTACGAAGTCACAGTTTATGGCAAAAATAAGGTTGAGACCGGCAGCACAATCGGAATAGATTTTCCGAGAGAGTACATCCATCTGATGCCGCACGATATGGATATGAATGTATTCGAGGGTAAGGTAAATGAGGACGGAAGCGTTGATTTTTCTTATTTTACTCTTGCGCCTGATGCAGAGTTTATGAGAGACAAGACAGCCGGAACGAGGGTGTCTGTTTCATTTGAGCCTTCAGACGCGGATCTCTCGGATGATCCGGAGGCAGGTATTGTCACAGGACACATAGACACAATCATGTATATCGGTGATCACTACACCTACATCGTCCGCGGTGACAACGATGAGGAATATTACGCAGATGATGACTGGCTCTGGAATATGGGCGACTTCGTCAGTGTAGTGGTGCCACAGGATAAATTCAGATTCAGGGAGATGCCATGAGACAAAACAAAAGAATAATTCCAGTGGTATGGCTCGTAATAGTCTATGCTTTTCTCTATCTGCCTATAGCGATCCTCGCATTTTACAGCTTTACAGATGCAAGGATGATAGGTCAGATGAGTGGTTTTTCCTTGAAAAATTACCGTACTCTCTTTGCGACTCCAGAGCTTAGGGATATGATAATCGGCACGATAGTTCTTGCCCTTGTAGTCGGAGTGCTTTCCACACTGTTTGGTACCTTCGGAGCCATAGGTGCTTTTTACAGTAAGAGAAAAAACAGGACGATTATCGAGGCCATGAACCAGGTACCGGTAGTAAATGCAGATGTAGTGACAGGCTTTTCGGTCTGCATTCTCTTAGTAGTCGTGCTTGGTGTTAATAAAGACACCTATATACCTCTGGTAGCAGGCCAGATGGCTCTCTGTACGCCGTTTGTCTATCTGCAGGTTATGCCGGCCCTCTCGCAGATGGACCACCGCATTTACGAGGCAGCGCTCGACCTCTACTGTACGCCTGCACAGGCAGTGTTCAAGGTGCTCCTAAGACAGCTTGTGCCGTCGATAGGTTCGGGATTTTTTACGGCAGTCACTCTTTCGATGGACGACTATTTCGTTACGACGTACACCAAGCCGGCGGTCTTTGATACGATAAGTACCTATACGGTAAATGCTACAAAGGGAGCGCAGACTGAGATAAAGACAGCGCTCTGGGCGCTGTCGGCAATTATTTTTTTCATAGCGATAGTGATCGTCATCGCAGCGAACGTCAGAGGAAAGGAGAAGAGAGCATGAAAAAAGTTCTGTTGACTTTAACTATCTTCACGCTTCTTTTGACCGGCTGCGGACTCGCTGATAATTCTGCAGCGCCTGTAAATGACGATGTCGTGACCCTTCGCATCGCGAACAGCGAGGAGTATATCGACGAGGGCGGCTGGGACGCTGATGAGACGATAGAGCTGTCGGACGGTGAAAAAATCCGTGGCGTCGATTCGCTTGTCAGTGATTTCGAGGAGTGGTATCAGGAGAAATACGGCAAAAAGGTCCGTGTGCTCTATTCGACCTACGGCACGAATGAGGACCTCTATAACCAGATGACTCTCGGTAATACCTTTGACCTCGTCTGCCCGTCAGAGTACATGATAATGAAGCTGATGCGCGAGAAGAAGCTCGAGCCGCTTTCGAAGGATTTCTACGATAAGAGCAGTATCTACAACTACTATGCAAAAGGCGTCTCACCGTATATTTTTCAAAGAATGAATGAATTGAGCGAGGGTGGCGAGCCGCTTACGGATTACGCGGCAGGCTACATGTGGGGTACGCTTGGAACTGTATATAATCCTGAAAAAGTAAACGCTGACGACGCTGATAGCTTTAAGTTCTACCTGAACAAAAAATACTACAAGCGGATTACTATAAAGGATTCTATCAGGGATACGTACTTCGCGGGGCTTGCGATAGCGAAGGAAAAGGAGCTCGCAGAGCCTGGGGCAGATCTCTCTAAGATTTTAAACGATACCTCACAGAAGACTGTAGATCAGGTCGAGGACGTGATCACTGATATGAGACAGAATGCCTACTCGATGGAGACGGATTCGGCGAAACAGGACCTCGTTACGAGAAAAGCAGATGCGAGCCTACAGTGGTCCGGAGACGCGGTTTTTTCTATGGATCAGGGTGATGAGGCTGGACTTTCACTCTGCTACGCAGTTCCTGAGGAGGGATCAAATCTCTGGTTCGACGGCTGGGTCATGATGAAAAATGGCATAAATGGCGACAGCGATAAAAAGCAGGCTGCGGAGGCTTTTATAAACTTCATTTCCCGGCCGGATTCCGTAATCCGAAATATGTACTATATCGGCTACACTTCATCGATTACTGGTGGAGACGATGGGAGAATTGAGGACTATCTGAACTACACGTATGGTTCCGATGAGGATAATGCTGTGGACTATGACCTGAGTTATTTATTCGGAAAAAAATGCGTGATAAAGGCAGATCCCGGGCAGCTTGACAGGCAGCTTTTTGCACAGTATCCAACTGAGGATGTATTGAAGCGCTGCGCAGTGATGGAGTGCTTTTCAGATAAGGCGAACCGAAGGATTTCGCAGATGTGGACAAATGTCAGATGCTACAGGTTCCCGTGGGAGTAGGAGGTATTATGAGATTTAAAAGAAGTGCATTAAGCATTCCATATGTGATTTTTCTTCTGATCTTTGTGATGGCTCCACTTGCGGTAGTCTTTGTCTTTGCATTTACAAACGGGAGTGGTCATTTTACATTTGAAAATTTCCTTGGATTTTTCAGGAGCTCTAGAACTATAGCGACACTAGTCTACAGCCTCTTTGTAGCGCTCGTGACTACTGTGGTCTGTCTTCTTATTGCTTATCCGACTGCATATGCGCTTGCGAGGAGCGGTTTTAAGAAAAACAGGATTCTGCTTCTTCTTGCAGTAGTCCCGATGTGGATTAACTTTACGCTGAGAGTTACGGCGCTTAAGGAGATGCTTGATTTTGTTGAGGGGAATCTTGCCTACTATCCGTTTTTTAATACGATAGTCGGACAGGTATACGATTTCCTTCCGTTTATGATCCTGCCGATTTTTAATGTCTTTGATGAGATGGATAACTCGCTTCTTGAGGCAGGAAGAGACTTAGGAGCTGACAGGAAAAGTCTTTTCTTCTCAGTAATTCTCCCGCTTTCAATGCCTGGCATCATGAGCGGAATTACGATGGTTTTCTTACCAGCAATGACGAACTATGTCGTTCTTGACATGCTCTATAATTCGACCTACATCATGGGAAGCCTTATCGGAAGCTATTTCAATGCCTACGACTGGCACAATGGCTCGATGATTTCAGCGATTCTTCTGGCGCTGATCGTACTTTTCACACTGATTGGCAAAAATCAGAAATCAACAAACGTTACAACTGTGTCGCCTTCACCGTAAGCGTATCTTGCGGGCATCTGCACAAGGTGATATAATTTTTTCCATGAATAAAAAAGTATTACACACACTAGAATTCGACAAAATCATAGAAAGGCTGGCAGGTTTCGCGACCTCAGAGAAGGGACGTGAGTACTGCCAGCTTTTAAACCCAATCAGCGATATAGATAAAATCCGCATCAGACAGAGGGAAACGGGGGATGCTCTCCAGCGTCTTTTTAAGAAGGGCGAGGTGTCCTTCTCCGGAATACACGACCCTTCTCTTCTCAGGAAGCGGCTCGATATTGGAAGTTCTTTAAATACGACAGAGCTTCTTTCAGTTGTGAGCATTCTTACGGTTTCATCCCGCGTGAAAAATTACGGCGCGCCGGGCAGGACTGACACCAAGGGAGATTCGCTGACTCACTATTTCAATGATCTCGATGGCGTGGAAACACTTAGAAACGAGATCAGCCGCTGCATCATCTCAGAGGACGAGATCTCATCTGACGCATCTCCAGCACTCCGCTCTATCAGAAGACAGATTGGACTGATGGGCGACCGCATCAGGTCAAAAATGACCGAGCTCTTAAATTCCCAGAGAGACTATCTGTCAGACTCAGTCGTAACTATGCGCGACGGCAGATACTGTCTGCCTGTAAAGGCTGAGCACAAGGGCAGTGTCCCAGGAATGGTTCACGACCAGTCAGGTTCAGGAGCCACACTTTTCATAGAGCCTGCTGCTGTCGTATCATTGAATAACGACCTTCGTGAGCTTCATCTCGATGAGCAGGAAGAAATCAAAAAGATTCTCAAAGAGCTCTCAGAAAAAGTAAACGAATATATCGGTACGATAGTTTCCGATTTTAAAATACTTGCGGAGCTCGATTTTATTTTTGCAAAGGGAAGGCTGGCCCAGAGTGAGAACGCTATGGAGCCTCTTCTTAATACCGACGGACGGATTGATCTTAAAAAAGCCCGCCATCCTCTGTTAGACCCGAAGAAGGTTGTACCTATAGATGTAAACCTGGGGAAGGATTTTGACCTATTAGTAGTCACAGGTCCGAACACCGGCGGAAAGACTGTCTCCTTAAAGACGGTAGGACTCCTTACTCTTATGGCCTGCGCGGGGCTTTATATCCCGGCAGCAGACAGGTCAGAGATAGCTGTATTTAACGATGTCTATGCGGATATCGGTGATGAGCAGTCTATAGAGCAGTCTCTTTCAACCTTCAGCTCTCATATGACAAATATCGTAAAAATCCTCAGACAGGTACATCTGCCGCAGAAGGCTGAGCGTACTGCGCTCGTACTTTTTGATGAGCTCTGTGCAGGAACTGATCCTTCCGAGGGAGCAGCCCTTGCAGAGTCAATCCTTGACGAGCTTCACAGAGAGCGAATCAGGACGATGGCTACGACTCACTACCCTGAGCTTAAAGCCTATGCACTTACTACACCGGGAGTCGAGAACGCGAGCCTTGAATTTTCTGTAGAGACTCTTTCGCCTACTTACAGACTTCTTATCGGAGTTCCAGGAAAATCAAACGCTTTTGCTATCAGCAAAAAGCTTGGACTTTCGGATGAGATAATAAATGACGCCGCTGCCCGTATGAATCAGGAAGACCAGAACTTTGAGGACTTGGTCACAGGACTTGAGCAGAAGCAGTCTGCTGTCATAAAGGCTCAGGAGAAGGCTGCCCATGACGCTGCAGAGGCTGAAAAGCTCTTAAACCGCGCAAAGCAGAAGGACGCTTCGCTATCTGACAGGACCGACGCAATTCTTGCAAAGGCAAACGCTGAGGCAGCAGAAATCCTCAAGCGCGCGAAGGATCAGGCCGATACAGTAATCAGGAATTTCAACAAGTATGGAACGGCTACACCTGACATGTCTGAGATGGAGAGACAGAGGTCTGCCCTCGGCGAATCCATTAAGGAGCACCAGGGTAAGGCTGCAATAAAGCCAAAGAAGACCACAGCTCTTCAGGGCAGAAAAGTCGACGCGAAGAAGCTCCGTGTTGGTGATGATGTAATAGTTCTCTCTATGAATCTGAAGGGCACAGTTCACACTCTGCCTGATGCAAAGGGAAACCTTGAGGTTCAGATGGGTATCATGCGCTCAAAGGTAAATATTGACGATATCGCTCTTATAGGCGATTCTTCGCCTGCTGCAAAGAAGTCGAAGGGCGGCACGAGACATTCTATGAGCAAGGCGGCCTCTATTTCACCAGAGCTCATGCTTATTGGAATGAATTCAGACGAAGCTATAAGAACCCTCGACAAATACTTAGATGATGCCCGTCTTTCACATCTGTCTCAGGTTCGTATAGTCCACGGCAAGGGCTCAGGTATTTTAAGAAAAGCAGTCCACGACTATTTGTCGAGACAGAAGGATATAAAGGACTTTCACCTGGCCGCTTATGGTGAAGGCGACACGGGAGTTACGATAGTTGAGTTCTGATTTACATGTATCATGGGACACGAAGGCATGGATGCTTTCTATGGTGCCCCGGTTGTCCTTGCAGTTCTCTCTCCAAAGGAAATCGGTACAGCAGTTTATGATGGAAGCTCAATAATCACAAATATGCTTAACGAGGCTTCTTCACTTGGATTAGGCTCCTGCTGGATTCACCGCGGTAAAGAACAGTTCGAGACGGAAGAGGGCAGAAAAATTCTTGAGAAGGCAGGAATTGATCCGGACAAATATGTCGGCATCGATAATGTGATCATCGGCTATCCGGATGGCCCAGTACCCGCTGCAGCACCGAGAAAGGATGGAAGGGTATTTTCTATCTGATTTTTCACATTTAAACGAAATATCGCCGTTCGGCTGTACTTTACTATCAAAGAGTAAAATGTAGCCAAACGGCTTTTTTTAAAAATACAGCTGGCATTTTGCACAAAATTAATGGCTAAAATTTGTATAAAATGCCATATTGCAGAAACGCTTGAAAGATTGTATAGTTTTATCAGATGTTGAGATACCGGTTGCGCGGTGAGCAGCCGGATTTATTTTTACAGGTTTGCGTAACCGATTTTTCAAAGACGTGTTTGAATTTTCTTAAAGATGTTGAGTAACTTTTTTCAGAGAATGAAGAAGCTGCCTATTTTGAAAAAGCGGTGTGGCAGAAGGAGGAAAAATGTCGAAGAGGAATCTTAAATGTAGTGTAGCGGGGGTTCTTTTGTCATTGATTTTCGTATTTACTACGGTTTTCGGGGCAGGAAACCTGACAACGGCGATGGCAGATGAGCAGAGTGCAGCTGGTGTCGAAGAGACAGCAGAGGAAAGCAAAGACGGCACATCAGTCGAAGCAGATTCATCTGTAGAGCAAAGTTCAGAAGAGTCCGCGGATAGTAATACAGAGAAGACTTCTGAATCACAGAAGGGAAATGAAGTCATTGTATTTTTTCAGGCAGCAAAGGATGTACATGAAATATATCTGTTGACTTATACACAATGTACGGCTTTGTCACTTGCAAAAGATGATATTAACGATTATGAGACCACTCCTGGAGTGACCTGGAGCAGAGAGCATGCAGCCTTAAAAGAAGTAAAGGAAGGAACCGGTCTTTTCAGAGTTGATTTTATAGTAAATTCTGATGATACCAACGGCGGCTTTGGAATTTATCCAGACTACACTGGAAATGATACAAACAAGAAATTTAATGCCTGGGGAAGCGATTATTTTTCACAGATAATTGCTGCAAAGGGCAAGACGATAGTTATCGATATCTCGGGCAAAGATTATAAGATATCAGATGACCTTAGTTCATACGGAATCACGGATGAACTGATAAAGAGTTCTGGTGCAAAGACAGATTCAACTGACGATACAGGAAAAACTGATGCAGAAGATACTGAGACTGCTGTCACTGATTCAATCCGTGGCGCAGACCTTTCAGCCTATATTTCTATACAGGAAGCCTTTGATCAGATGAATGCTGACAAGTATCTTGGCAGAACAGACTGGGGATACAAGGATTTTGATGGAAATATCATAAGGAATCAGGAATTTTTCAATTTCCTCGCAAAGCAGGGGATGAACTGGGTAAGAATCAGAGTCTGGAATGATCCATATGACTCGAATGGAAATGGCTACGGCGGTGGAACCAATGACCTGGCGAAGGCTATCACCATGGGCAAGTGGGCCACTAACGCCGGGATGAAGGTGCTTATCGATTTCCACTATTCAGATGGCTGGGCAGATCCGAGCAGACAGACAGCGCCAAAGGCCTGGAAGTCATATAAAGGAGATCCGGATAAGACCGCTGAAGCAGTCGGTACTTTTACAAAAGATTCTCTTCAGCAGCTTCTTGATGCTGGTGTAGACGTCGAAATGGTTCAGGTAGGAAACGAGACAAACAACGGTATCGCAGGAGTATCTGCTAAGGGCGACTGGACAGCAAATGTCGACAAGGTATACGCAGCAGGCTGTGACGCCGTTCATGAAGTTGCAGAGTCTAAAGGAAAAACTATACTTGCAGCAGTGCATTTCACTGATCCGCAGGATAGCGGAAAGCAGCTTGGATATGCAGCAAATCTGAATAAAGGAAAAGTAAACTACGATGTATTCGCAACTTCTGCTTATCCATTCTGGCATGGCACAGCAGCTTCTATAAAGGAAAACCTTCAGGAGATAGCGCAGAAATATCATAAACAGGTGATGGTAGCGGAGACCAGCTATCCATACACTCTCAGTGAAATAGATGGATTTGAAAATACTGTAAATGAGAAAAAGAACAGCTCTGATGATGTGCTCCAGTACCCGGTGACAGTTAACGGACAGGCACAGCAGTTCAGAACAATGGCCGATGCAGTTTCATCGATTACTTTTTCAGATGGAAAAAAGGCAGGCTGGGGTGCATTTTACTGGGAAGGTGCATGGAACGGACTTGTCGATGTAAACGGCATGAGCGATAAGGAAAAGTCAGATGCATTAAAGTACGAGGAGTCGCTCTGGGATAAGTACGGCTGTGGCTGGGCCTCTAAGTATGCAGCTGAGTATGATAAACAGGCGCCGACGGAGGAGTCCGGCGGAGCAGTAATCGAGAACCAGTCATTTTTTGGCGGAGACGGCAAGGCATTAAAGTCGCTGCGTGCTTTCGCAGAAGATTATGACCCATCAACAGAAAAAATCGAAGAGAATCTGACAGTAAAAAGCATCAGCACAGAGACAAGTGAAATTGTACTCGATGCGGACGAGACTCTTACAACTGACCTGCTCGGCAATGCGAAGGTCAATTATACAAATGGCTCTGCTGAAAAAATAAACGTAGTTTGGAATACTGACGATATCGCTTTGGTAAATTCTAATGACAGTTTCGGAAAGACATTTACAGTAAAAGGTACAGCCGACGGAGTCACTGTCACAAGAAAAGTAAAACGCCTGAATAAGAATATCCTGACCAATGGTAATTTCGAGACAGGTGATACAACCGGATGGACAGTAACTGAGGGTTCTGAAGGCGGAGTTGTAAAAAGCAGTGTAGGAAGCGATACTTATAAGGGAAGTTATTCGCTTCACTTCTGGGGTGGAGATCATTTTTCATACGAGATATCACAGAAAGTAAAGGTCACAGAGCCTGGCATTTATACTCTTTCTATGGTTACACAGGGCAGCCTGGCTGGAGATGCTGACGAGGTATATCTTAAGTATGAATTAAATGGTGAGGAAAAGACAGTCACAGATACTTTTGGTGGCTGGCGTGAATGGGGAACACCTTCTCTTACAGTGACAGTCACAAGGGCCATGATAGATTCAGGCAAAAATGAGATAACGGTGTATGCTGGAATCAAAGCCACAGCTGGCAGCTGGGGTGATTTCGATGAGATAAAGCTTGTAAAAACAGAAGATGTTTCAGAAGATACAAAACCATCATCTGGAGAGTCAGGCAAACCTTCAACTGGAAATAATGACAGTCAGCAGACTGCAGGTGGCACAAGTCAGCCATCAGGTGGAAACAACGATAGCCAGTCTTCAGGTGGAAACAATAGCAGCCAGCCAGTAACTGGAAATAATGACGGTCAGCAGGCTTCTGATAATACAGATAAACAGACCACTGGTGACAGCGATGGAAATAGCTCAGATACCACGGACAAGCAGACTGAATCTGTACCGGCAGTTTCTGCCACAAAAACTGACAATGGTGTCTATGTAACTGAAGACGGAAAAATTGCTGCGAAAACCATCGTAAAGGACGCGGATGGAAAGCTCTTCGCCACAGATAAGAAAGGCAAGGCTGTAACAAACAAGAGCGTAACCATAGATGGCAAGAAATATGTTGCTACAAAGGATGGCACCTTAGCAGACGAGGGACTGGCAAAAATCGGAAAGAAGACCTTTGTCATAAAGGAAGACCATACAGTAGCAAGGTCAGAAACAGTCGAGATTGATGGAAAGACATATGTAGCAAAGTCAAACGGACTTCTTGCCAGGAAAGAAATCGTAGAGGCTTCAAACGGTAAGAAATACTATGCAGACAGTAAGGGACGCGTGGTAACAAGCAAGCTCGTTTCAGTAAAGGGCAAAAAATATCTCACAGACTCAAAAGGCGCGATAATTACCAACAAATGGGTTACGTACAAAAATAAAAAGTACTTCTGCTCAAAGAGTGGTAAAATCACGAAAACTAAGAGAAGATAATCCCTAAATAATCCATAATCTTACAAAAGGCATCTGGAGAAATCTGGATGCCTATTATTGTATTTATTTTTTCCAGAAACTATAATAATTACTGTTGAAAAATAGTTCCTGTGAATCGAAAAATAAGGAAATACGATATGAAAGCAGTAGTTGCAATTGATTCTTTTAAGGGAAGCCTCAGCTCTCTCGAGGCTGGAGATGCAGTAAGGACTGGAATCCTTCAGGCAGATCCTGAGGCACAGGTTATCGTAAGGCCGCTTGCGGACGGCGGTGAAGGAACAGTTGAGGCGCTTACGATTGGAATGGGCGGAACCATAATGACAGTTCCTGTGACCGGTCCTCTTGGTGAAAAAGTAAACGCAGAATACGGAATTCTTGCCGACGGCAAGACAGCAGTGATGGAGATGTCTCAGGCTGCCGGGATTACTCTGGTAAGAGATGAAGACAGAAATCCACTCAAGGCAACGACCCGAGGTGTTGGAGAGATGATACTGGACGCGATAGGCAAGGGATGCAGACATTTCATAATGGGAATCGGAGGTTCCGCTACTAACGATGGTGGAATCGGAATGCTTCAGGCATTAGGCTTTGATCTCCTCGATAAGGATGGAAATCAGGTAGCTCCTGGCGCGCAGGGTCTTGAAAATCTTGCTGAAATAAGCAGCGCGAATGTGTCTCCTGAGCTTGCTTCTTGCAGCTTTCGCATAGCCTGCGATGTAACAAATCCTCTTTGTGGAGAAAAAGGCTGCAGCGCGGTTTTTGGTCCACAGAAGGGAGCTGACTCACCAATGATCCTTAAAATGGACGGCTGGCTTTCAAATTACGCGGAGATTGCTAAAAAGAATTTTCCGAAGGCTGATCCAAAGTATCCTGGAACTGGAGCAGCCGGCGGACTTGGATTTGCTTTTCTTACTTTTACAAAGGCAGTCCTCGAGTCCGGAATCAAGATCGTTCTCGATGAGACGAGACTTGTGGATTACATCAAAGAGGCTGATATCGTAGTAACCGGTGAAGGCAGGCTCGACGGGCAGACAGTTATGGGCAAGGCGCCGGTCGGTGTCGCTGAAATAGCAAAGAGATACAATAAAAAAGTAGTCGCCTTCGCGGGAAGCGTGGCAAAGGACGCTAAGGCCTGCAACTCACATGGAATTGATGCATATTTCCCAATCCTGCGTGGAATCTGCACACTGCAGGAAGCAATGGATAAGGATACAGCAGCACAGAATTTGTCAAATACAGCTGAGCAGGTCTTCCGCCTGGCAAAAGCAATGGTAAAAGGAGAATAAAATGGACGTAACTTTTTCTACATTCGGTGCACTTGTTGGCCTCGCACTTGCGATTATTTTGATCATAAAAAAAGTACACCCGGCTTACTCACTGATTTTTGGCGCACTTATAGGTGGACTTATCGGTGGCGGTGGACTCATTAACACAGTAAATACAATGATAAGCGGCGCTGGAAGCATGATGTCTTCTGTGCTTAGGATTTTGACAAGCGGAATTCTCGCCGGCGCTCTTA
This sequence comes from uncultured Lachnospiraceae bacterium, assembly GCA_900316165.1. Lineage (GTDB taxonomy): Bacteria > Bacillota > Clostridia > Lachnospirales > Lachnospiraceae > Weimeria. The sequence goes on from ONBW01000030.1 coordinate 20,349, forward strand.
TTGAGACAGGTTCCGCACAGAAAATTGCTGAGACAATCGTCGACAAGCTTGGTGAGCGGCGCGCTGTCGCAGCTATCTCAATTGCCACGATGGTTATCTGCGCGGTCGGTGTTTTTGTCGACATTTCAGTAATCACAGTTGCTCCTATCGCTCTTGCAATTGGAGAACGTGCCGGACTTTCGAGAAGCGGCGTTCTGCTCGCGATGATAGGCGGAGGCAAGGCTGGAAACATCATCTCCCCGAACCCAAATACAATTGCTCTTTCAGAAGGTTTTAATGTCAGCCTGACATCCCTGATGATGAAAAATATCGTTCCAGCCATCTGCGCTCTTATAGTGACAATCATTCTTTCTACATACCTCACCAAAAAGAAGGGTGACGCGATTACAGCAAAGGATCTCGATGGCAATGACAGCGATAATAATCTGCCAGCATTCTGGAAGGCTATAGCCGGACCGCTTGTAGTTATTGTGCTTTTAGCGCTTCGCCCGATTGCAGGTATCACAATTGATACTCTTTTGGATTTCTTTAATTGCTTTATCCGTTTTCTTCTGATGATCAATTGTCTCGGTCATTTTCACAGACAGCTCCGAAACTTTAGCAGTAACCATACTCATTTCCGATTGCGTAACAAACTGTTGATTCTGCCGGATATAGTGACGCATTTCTTTAAAGGCTCGCATAATGAAAATGCTCTGCTGTTCTGCCAATTCACCTCTGAGAACCGTAGCTAACATGTATATTCCTTGTTCAGTAAAAGCATATGGCATCTTTCTTCTACCACCATCTTGCCCTTCAAAAAATGAATCATTTCGTGAAGTCGCATTTTGCGACTTCACCAAGTCAACTTCATCTCTTGTCAATTGAAACATAAAATCTTCCGGAAATCTGTTTATATTTCGCTTAACCTGCTCATTTAATCTTTTGACCTCATATCCATAAATATCAGCTAAATCACTATCGAGCATCACCTGTTGTCCGCGAATCGTATAAACACATTTTCTAATAGATTCAACTGTGAGCATTTCTGTTTTATTTTCCATAAACACCATCTTCCTCTAGTAACAGTGATTGTTTGTATATTGAAGTCACAAAATGTGACTTCAAGATAAGTCCGTCTAAAGTCGCAAATTGCGACCTTAAACATTTTCACATTTCCTCTAAGTTCTCAATCTTCTTCAGTGCCTCCATATAATCCATCAGTCGCTTCTGTTGTTCTTCCTTGAGATTATGATAATCCTTAATCATCTGAACGTCTCCAGGAGTGAACTTGCTCTCAGGACTGGCTGCTGCAGTTTCTTCCTCATCCTCGATACCCTTTCCGGTAAGAAGCTGCTCAGGAGTGATCTGTAAGACATTACAGATATCTACAATTTTTTCCACCGTTGGATTTGTCTTTCTCTTTTTCCATTCGCTTATGGTACTTGTGGAAATACCCACCTGCTTTGCAAACTCTGCCTGTGTCATATGACGCTCTTTCATAACCTTTATAATTCTTTCACTTATTATCATGAAAAATACCTCTTCAATTAATTCACTAATGTAACATTCATATTAATGAATTAATTTTATCATATCTCATGATTTAATTCAATGAATTACTTCTTTTTCTAGTGTTGAATTTTCATATTTGCTCTTAATGAATTGTATATATCTTTTATTTTTGACTCTGTACAGAAAAAAGTTTATACTAACAGAAGAATGTTAGCTGAATAAAACATGCAGTATCATTTGATTGAAGATGTTTCTGTAAACTGGAGGCTTATCGTGAAAGAAAAGAAAGAGCGCGATTTTAATTTTGTGGCTGTTGCCTATGCTGGAGGCGCGGAAATTCCATATTTTGAGAAGGCGCAGTATTTCAATATCATATTTTTTGAAAAAGGCAAAAAAGAAATAAGGGACATATGCTTCTGATGGGCGACAAGAATTCTGAGGAAGCAATTGATACTTTGAAAAAAGAGATGATTGATGAGGTAATAGCCAGGAATTTCGGGCCGAGGGCTTTATTCCTGCTGACAAAAACCGGTATCAGGGCTTATACATTTGAAGGCGGTTCGGGAGCCACACTGAAGGCACTTGAAAAAGGAGAGCTTACTCCGATGAATTGATGCCAGCGACTTCATACTGTCTCGTCAGACTCGACTAAGCTCTGTCTTCGCACTTTGTGCTCGCCAATCGCTAAGTATCCCTGTATGGTGCTCCGTAATCCGCTCTCACTTCGCTTACGCTCGTGACAGCAGAACTACAGTCTCGACATGTACGCTTTCTGGGAACTGGTCTACTGGCGTATATTTTTTCAATTCATAGGTACCGTCTTCGCAGAGGATGGCGAGGTCGCGGGAGAGGGTGGCAGGATCGCAGGAGACGTAGACGATGCGGGATGGGGAGACTGAGAGAATGGTTTCTAAGACAGATTTCTCAGCACCCTTGCGAGGCGGATCTAAGACGATCACGTCCGCAGGACGGCCCTGGGCGACAAGCTTTGGAAGGACATCCTCTGTTTTTCCAGTGTAGAAATTCGTATTTGAAAAACCGTTGAGTTTCGCGTTTCTTACCGCATCCTTAACAGCGTCGGGAACGACCTCGACACCAGTCACATGGCCGGCCCTTTTTGCCAGGAAAAGTGAGATCGTCCCAATCCCTGAATACAAATCATAGACGTTTTCCTCTCCCTTCAGATCAGCGTATTCCAAGGCCTTCGAATAGAGCTTTTCCATCTGAACAGGGTTTACCTGAAAAAATGACTTCGCCGATATATCAAAGGTTATATCTCCGACCTTATCAGTGATCACAGGCTCGCCCCAGATGCATTCGGTGCGTTCGCCTAGTATGACGTTTCCAGTATTTTTATTGATGTTGATGCAGATGCTCGTTATATCAGGGCAGGCGACGGTAAGCCTCTCAACGAGACTGTCAATTGCCGGAATAGATTTCCCGTTTATCACGAGGCAGACCATGACCTGTCCGGTATGAACTCCATGCCTTATCAGGATGTGGCGGATAAGACCTTTCTGAGTGGCCTCATCGTAGGCGCGAAGCTTGTTCTCATACATCCACGACTTTATAGCGTGAGTTATCTCCTGATTTTCTGGAGCGCCAATCAGGCAGCCAACTGACGGATCCGGTTCTATAATCCGGTGCGAGTGCCTTGCGTAAAAGCCTGTGACAATCCTGCCGTCAGGCATCATACCGACTGGAATCTGTGCCTTGTTGCGGTAGCGCATCGGGTCGGTCATACCAATGATCGGCTCTTTTATTTTTTCAATTAAGGCTCTGTCAAATCCGCCGATACGCACGAGGTCATCCTCGACTGTGTCTTCCTTCATCCGAAGCTGCGCCTTATAGGATAAGTTCATCAGGCTGCAGCCACCGCAGCGGGCGGAAACAGGACATGGTGGTTCGACACGGTCAGGCGATGGGGAAAGTATGGATAAGACTCTAGCATAGCCGTAGGTCTTTTTAAGCTTTGTGACGGCGGCCCTAATAGTGTCACCTGGAAGTGCGCCTGGCACGAAAAAAGTCATTCCATCGAAGTGGCCGATTCCCTCGCCATCCTTGCCGATTCCAGTTATTTCAAGTTCAAATTCGTCATTTTTCTTCATGAGATTATTATACTTTTTGACAGCGCGTTGCTCAAGTCTTTTATAAAACATGAAGGCAGAGATTTTTATCTGATCGCTATAAAGGTTTCGAACTAGAATTTTGACCTGTCGCCATGGCGGGTACCCGCAGTCTTTGGCAAAGAGGATTTCGGAGACGGTGCAGCCGGCACCTTAGCGGAGGCCATGGGTAGAAGTTTGAAACAAAGTAGCGCTTAAGGAAAACTAAAAAAGTGCATAGTAAACAAGCTGTATTTTTACAGCCTTTTAATATTGGATATGGATCAAGACTCAATCAGCTGGCAGTCTGAGGTTCGTCATCTTTGATGATATA
>ONBW01000019.1 GCA_900316165.1 uncultured Lachnospiraceae bacterium
TCTTCATTACTGTTCTTAAAAGGTTTCGAGTTACACTCGAATGATTGATTCTTAGAAATCTTTCAAGGTTGTTTCACTGTTTAGTTATCAAGGTTCTTTATGTGCTGTCCTTAGCAGCGACAACTCCTATATGATACCAAAGTCATCTGCATTTGTCAAGCACTTTTTTCATTTTTTGAAAAAATTATCCGCATCGCTTTCTGCAGATCCCTCTGTTTTTGCGGTGCGGATAGTATAATACCAAAATTCTGGGGTGTTGTCAACACCATATTTTGATTTTTTTATTTTTTTCAATCAATTTCTTGATTTGATACTATTTCTTGTTCTTTTTTCGCTGTTCATACACTAATTCTAGCATATCCTGCTGAAATTTTTCATCTGAGTGTTCACCAATTTCTTTCAAATACCTGGCTCTTTCGCTGTTCAACTCAGATAATTCTTCTTCTTTCTCCTTGATCTGTGAGTCGAGTTCCTTAACCTTTATCCTAAGGTCCTCAACCAAATCCATATCATCTCTTTCCATTGTTTTTCCTCCATTATATCTTTATACTTCGATTATCAATTCCCTGTTTGAACGCTTGTATTTTCTGAACTCAACCCCCGCGGAAGAGAGCATTTTCTTTGACGCAATAGTCGAAGGTTCATTTTCGTATTTGTCGCTGTCATAGACTATCTCTTTGATTCCCGCCTGGATAATAGCCTTTGCACATTCATTGCATGGAAACAGCGTCACATATAGTGAAGAGCCCTCAAGACTGCCGCCTCTATAGTTTAAAATAGCATTAAGCTCGCTGTGTGTCGTGTAAAAATACTTGTTTTCAAGCGGTGGGCCCTCTCTTTTCCATGGAAAATCATCGTCCGAACAGCCTCTAGGAAACCCATTGTATCCCATCGAAAGGATCTTGTGGTCCGGGCTTACAATACAGCAGCCAACCTGCGTGTGCGGATCCTTCGATCTCATGGCCGAAAGCTCCGCAACCCCCATAAAATACTCGTCCCAGCTGATGTAGTCTTCTCTCTTATCACTCATTTAAAGCTCCTTCAGCTTCTCAGGAAGCTCCTCAAGTGTCGAGCCAAGGGCTTCAAGACAAATACCGTAGACCTGCAGGTTACCGCCGTATGGGTCCATGATCTCGAGCTCTTCGCCGACAAATGACGACAGCACAAAAGTATTGGTTTCATTGGCACCGGCATAATCGTTTATTACCCTCTGCCGGTGCGATTCTTTCATTGTAAAAATAAACGTTCCCTGCTTTATTTCCTCATCTTTAAGCTGCTGTGAGATAAAGCCTTCTGTTTCGAGACCTTTCCCAGCCATTACAGCCTCAGCCTTCTGGTTTAAGGGTTCGCCAAACGAAACGACAAGGCCTCTGGCAAGTGCCTCAATCCCCAGATCCGGATACATCTTCTTGAACAGGGCGCAGGCCATAGCTGACCTGGCATTCCCCTTTTCATCTACGAAAATCAACCGATTTACCTTCATACCTCTATCACCTGATGAGCGGCTGCTTTCAGCAGTCTGTTCATAATCGCATTTCCAATCTTCGGAGTAGAGAACTCCTCAGAATAGATAAGCTCTGCCCCGTATTCATCCATCTGACGCAGGACATCAAACAGATTATGGGCTATCTCATACTCATCGGTCCTGTCACCGATGCTTATGACCTTTCCTCTCCTGTAAAAATCCTTCGTCTCCTCTGTAGCGATGATTCCAACTTTCTTTCCGTCGTTTTCACCCTCTTCTGCAAGCCTGTTGATCTCTGCAATAACCTTTTCCTGGTCTCCGCTTACGATTTTAAGATTCCCCTTCGGCGCATAGTGCTTATAGCGCATTCCAGGTGCCTTCGGGCGCACGTGGACATTCTCTTTTCCCAGGATTCCCGGATCTATCCTGACTTCGCCTACGACACTCTCAAGCATCTCTTTGTTTATATATCCCGGCCTTAAAATAGTCGGCACGTCCTCCGTCAGATCTACAATCGTAGACTCAAGTCCTATCTGGACCGGACCTCCGTCAATGATGGCATCTATTTTGCCAGAGAGATCGTGGATTACATGCTCAGCCTTGGTAGGTGATGGTCTTCCTGATGTATTTGCGCTCGGTGCAGCAATCATACAGCCAGATTCGCGGATCAAGGCATTCGCCACCGGATGGCTAGGGAAACGCACTGCCACTGTATCGAGTCCTCCCGTCGTCTCATGTGGGATAACACCGTTTTTATTAACAATAAGGGTCATCGGTCCCGGCCAGAATGCGTCTGAAAGCTTTTTTGCCTCCGGTGGGAGGGAAGAGGATATTTTTTCCAGCTGAGAATAATCGCAGATATGGACTATCAGTGGATTGTCAGATGGTCTGCCCTTCGCTGCATAGATAGCCTTCGAAGCGCCGGCATCCTCTGCATCTCCTCCAAGTCCGTAAACCGTCTCTGTAGGAAAAGCCACCAGACCGCCTTCCCTGAGTATTTTTGCTGCTATTCTGATCTGTTCTATATCCGGATGTTCCGGATCTACTTTAATAATTTGTGTATTCATTTCATGTAATTTCCTATTAGTTCCCAGACACTGCTGTCCTCGTGGCCTTCCTTCCAGAATGCACCACCAGCCAGGTCATTTGACTTCATCACATCGAGCTTTAAGGCCAGGGATTTTTCATCCTCAATCCAAAGCTGAATTTTCGCGCCGTCGCTTGAGAACTCTGCGTAATTCTGGCCAAGAGTGTCGTCCCAGGTTTCCTGAACATTGTGCTGCTTTAAGTAGGCGCTGACATTCTTCATGGCAAGCGTCTTCATAGTAGTCGTATTATCCTTTGTTTCCCAGAGTTTTGAGTAGAACGGCATTCCAAGGATCAGTCTGCTCTTTGGGATTTCCTTAAGCGAATTCGCTACTGCGTCCTTTACAAAGCCAATAGATGCATTGCTTCCCGGATCATCAACTGAATAGTGCTCATCATAGGCCATTACTATGCAGTAATCTGCGTAGTTCGCCTGAACTTTTCGATTATAGTGCGAACTGGAGGCTGTTGGCGGATAATTATCAACAGAAAGTACGATATCATTCGCCTCGCACTTTAGTGAAAGCTCCTTAATAAACTCCGCATATCCGTCAGCTGCTGAAGTCTGTATCTGCTCAAAATCTACGTTAATACCGTCCAGGTCATATGAGATGGCCTTACCGATAAGGTTATTTATCAGGTTATCCCTGGCCGATGTCGTATTCAGAACTGTTGTTGAATCAACAGATGAATCTTCAAAGTTGCTGACGAGCGCCCAGACCTGTACTCCTGCGTTATGCGCTGTCTTTACGTAGTTAAGGCTCGCTATGTCCGTTAATCCACCCTCATTGTCAGCAAGGCGGAACCAGGTCGGTGAAATGACATTTACACCTTTTGCATTTGAGAGCACAGTGCTTACCGAAGCGTTAGCAGTGCGGTTAGTCACCTGATGCCACAGGAGATTGACCTTGCCATCCATTGTTATATGGTTATACTTGCGCTTTGCAAGCTTTTTAGAGACAGTCTTTGTCTTAGCATTCGATACTGCAGAGTTCTTTACACAGCCTTCTATACCGTCATCTGTAAGGATCTTCTCCCACTTGCCGTATGACTCGATAACTGTAACTTTAGTGCCTTTCTTTACATCAGCAAGGATCCTGCTCTTCGGGCCTCCAAAGCGTCTGGCCTCAGTATCGCGGGTTATCTCCGCTGCCTTTTTCTTATAGCCTGCCTTTTCGATTACGACTCTGTTTGGATTCTTTGCCGTTTTAATATTGAAATCTGTAAACTGCTTTACAAAATCAAGTGCCAAAAAGGTCGTATCTGAACTATTTATTATAATCGGCTGATTCAGCTCATGCTTCTGCCTGCCAGAAGTATAGAAGGTATCGTCAGCATTTACAGAGATGACCTCGCTGTCAGTCGTGTAACGAAGAACCTTCTCAGTACTGTCATATACATATCCATCATCGAGGCTTGACTTGAGTGTAGAAAGCGCGATGTAAAAATGACCGTCACTAATCTCAGCAACCGGCTTGTCATTATCACCCTTTATCTGCTTTCCATTTACAAAAAGTGCGGCCTGATCGCCTGAAATTCCATAATAGCTTTTGATGCTCATCCGCTCTTTTGTAGGAGCATATCTGGCAGTCCATAATGAAAAAGCAGCTATCGCAATCACTGCAACAAGTACTACAAGTACTATCAGCCACTTTGTATTGTTCGCTAATTCTTTGCTTTTTTTCATCAGAATTTCCCTTCGCGTTTGTATATTTGTGATTATAACCCAATCAGGATTTTTTAACAACAGAAAAAAGCCCCGGAAGAATGCTTTATACATCCCCTGGGGCTTAGTGTCTTTCATCATATCCGGCCTTTTGCAGTGCAGTTATCTACGAAAATCTAAATACCAGCGGCCAGAAAAGAGATCAAAATGTTTTCCGCTCTCCTCCTTTCTTATCTCATAAAATACGTTCAACCATTAAAATGTCGTTTTTCCCCAGCCTGTAGGGATCTTTAAAGAATCCGGTCTCTATGACACGGGTTTTAAATTCAGTCATGAGCCTTTCCATATCGCATTTCCTGGCCGAAGCCGTGTAAAGGAATTTCCCAGACCGCTGCACACCTTCTACTGAATCTGATATAAAAAACCTGTTATTCTTTCTTATATCATAGTAACACCATGGCGATATGTCTCCAAAAAGCCTTAGACAATTGATCTCCTCCAGCAGGTCGTCATCAAGTGACTCTGCGTCTGCTGCGATCACAATCCTCTCATAGCCCTTCGACTTCAGCATTTTTACATCCTTTGAGTCCCGAATCACATAATATGTCAGAAATCCATCCGCATATCCAGCCGGTTCCACATCCACACATTTCATTTCAGAAAGCATACGGATTACAGTTTCATTGCCTTCTGTAACTGCCACAGCACTTGAATATCCTTTCGCCGAGACGAAGTAATTCGCCAGGGCGATCGCTGCAGACGTGATATCGTATCGTCCAGTAACAGCACAGATACAGTAACAAACTGTTTTTTTAAATACGTCCTTTTTTCTCGAACTTTTTAAAAATCTCATCATATACTTTCATCACATCCCTGTCCGGATGAAGAGGGTTTGCCTGATATGGCAGACTGACCACCCTGTGTCCCGCTGATCTCGCCAATGCCGCAGCCATTCCCGGATTCGCAGGAGTTATCAGAAGTACTGTGCTGTCTTTTTCCAGCATCTCCTCCATAAGCTGCCTGCTCTGCCAGGGCCTGCTGCCTGTTACATATATAGTAAGATCTGCATCAGCTGCCTTCAGGAAATCTGTCCCACAATCACAGATCATAAGCTCCTCATCTGTCTCACGCGTCTCTACTGCCGGACCGTAATCTGGTTTTCCTCGAAACCAACGGTGGTATATGATGCCGTTCTTCTCGTAAAAATCTCTGCTAAGATTCTCATTCATCCTGATAAGAAACGGGCGGCCCGTCAGATTCGCGTAACAGGCTTTTCTCCCTGTATAGTTCAGATAAGTCGTCAGACTGAATGCTGTGTGAGTAGTTCCTATCCCTCTCTCGTTCCCTACTACTGCTATTTTTCTAATAAGAAGCCCCTTCTTTTCGGAATCTCTGGCCTGCTGCCTTAAAAGCAGCCCACGCCATTCCGCCACAGATGAATATCTGGCTGAATCGTCCCTTGCTTTTGCTTTTCGAAGCGCTGATCTAAACCAGGATGGAATATATGTGGAACAGTGGCAGGCGAGCTCCTCTGCTATAGAGACCAGCGCCTCCATATCATCGACGCCCATCTGATCTGTCTGCTCACCTCTCAGGAGGGTCGCAATTCCATAGTCTATCAGGATCACTCTGTCCCCCTTGATGATCACATGCTCAGGCTTCAAATCCTGATGCCGTATTGGAATAGTCTGTCCATGCAGATAAACCATGATATCTAAAATCCGGATTAGTATATCTGTGATGAACTTAAAATCCACACTGCCATTCCTTAACAGATACTCCTGGAGCGAAATCCCCTGTACATATTCCTCTATGAGACAGATCTCTTCGTCATCTTCCCAAAAATCATAAATGAGTGGAATCCCAGGTGCCTTCAGACCAGTTAGGATCTCTGCTTCACGATGAAGCTGGAATGCGGCATTTGCTATGCATGTGTCAGTCTTCTTTCCTATTCTCTTTAATACCCTTAGTTCTCTCAGGCCGGTATGTTCGGCTAAAATGACATCCATGCTCTCCGAATGATGCAGCATTTCTACCGGTCTGTATTCTGCCTTTTCTTTTATGGCTCTCTCCTTTCGTTGGCTGTCTTATTAATTCATTTATACTATGATTTTTACTCCCTGCCAATAGGAAATGCTTCGATTTAATTTTTATTTTCGAAAGTTTATAATTTCTTAATCTTTATAAACAAATGATTAAGAAATTATAAACTCATCCAAAGTATGGTTTACAAACCATCGCTTCTGTTTTATTATTTAAGGACAACATGTTTAAAGAGGAGAATTTATATGGAGATAAAACGCTTAGATGAAGATACAATGGAGTGCTCTCTTACTCCTGAGGAATTGAAAAAAAAGGGAATTTCTCTTGATGAGGCTACATATTCATCACCTGTAATCCGTTCACTGGTTCATGACCTGGCCATTTTTCTGGCAAAAAAGCACCGGTTCGGTTCGAGCTCTTCGCCGTCCATAGCATGTGAGATCGTACCACTTGAAGATGGTGGCCTTGGCATCATTTTTTCAAAAGGTGATTACTCAAATGATATGGACCCGCGCTACTCTGTCTTTGCAACAGGCGATTCCGATCCATCCGATGATTCCTATGAAAACGACGACAGCCCTACCGACCCAATTGACATATTCAGGTCAATTCTCGAAGAAGATGCATCAAAAGAAGAGGAAGAAAAATACCTCTATCATCACGAAGGAGAAGATAATTCTGACACCTATGACCTGGCCGTTTTCGAATTCGACTCTCTAGAGGACACGCTCTGCGCGCTTCTTCAGGTTCACGGATTAGATGAGATATATTCCGGCATTTACCGTTCCCCTGCCGGTGTCTACCTGGCAGTGCTGCGCTTTTATAGTCTGCACGATGGCATGATAACTGATATAATGAATTTCCTGACTGATTATGGACAGCGGAGAGAAGTAAATGCCGGCTCAGAGCTTTATATAAAAGAACACTGCGAACTGGTTATGCCAGTCACTTTGCATGCCCTGTTAAAGGTTATTTTTCCAAGGAAAAAATAAAAGCTCCCCGAAAGGGGAGCTCATTCTTTAATTACGCCTCTGCAGTCTGAGCTGCTGCGTTTTCCTTTACCAGGAATTTATTGATCTCGTCTACAAGGTCCTGTGGGTTGATGCCATGGACCATAGCTGCTTCCTCAATAGTCTCCATCTGTGATGCAGGGCATCCAAGACAGTGCATTCCAATACCAAAGAGGATTGGTGCGATATTCTGATCTATCTGAAGAAGCTCGCCGATCATAGTGTCTTTTTCTACCTGTGGTGCGTCCATAATGTGCTCCTTTCTTTTCTCTCATAAGCTTAATGTTATGATATCACATCTTTGAAAAATATACGTTTCATTTCCAACAAAAGCAGAATTTTTTCTGTTCCTTGAGTATATACTTATTTTTCCCTCTTCGCAAGTATTAGATTGCGTGCAATGTATTTTTGTCAAAACCTTTAAAAGTACTGAATTTAGAACTTGTCCTTTTAAATGCTCTGTTGTAGTATATGAAATATCAAATCTGTTTTAACAGAGAAAAGTAAGTATGTAAAGTATTTAGTAAACGGAGGAATTAAAAATGGCATACGTTATTTCAGATTCATGTGTTTCATGTGGTACATGTGAGCCAGAGTGCCCAGTAGGAGCTATCTCACAGGGAGATACACAGTATCAGATCGATGCTGATGCTTGCGTTGAGTGCGGTACTTGCGCTGGTGTTTGCCCTACAGGAGCTATCAGCCAGGGCTGATAGATTTTAAGAATCTAGTAACTAAAAAGGGAATGCCCAATGGGGCATTCCTTTTTTTATTCTTTTCTTTTCTTTTTGCCGTTTGCAAATTTGGTGAGCTGTGGCATCCAGACGAGTTCCACCGGTCCTACAGGGCCGTTTCTCTGTTTAGCGATATTTATCTCGGCGATATTCTTTTTATCCGTGTCCTTATTGTAGTAGTCATCTCTGTAGATGAACATTACAAGGTCGGCATCCTGCTCTATGGCTCCTGAATCACGCAGATCGGAAAGCATAGGCCTCTTGTCGTCTCTCTGCTCTACACCACGGTTCAGCTGTGACAGCGCGATAACCGGGACGTTCAGCTCTCTCGCTAATGATTTCAGTGCTCGTGAAATATCAGAAATCTCCTGCTGTCTTGAATCGGATTTTTTGCTGTTAGTCATCAGCTGCAGGTAGTCGATCATCACAACGCTTAAGTCATGCTCCTGCTTGAACTTACGGCATTTACTCCTGAGCTCAGATACACTGATAGCTGGCGTATCATCTATTATTAGTGGTGAATTAGCCAGCCTGTCTGCAGCCTCCATCAGACTTCCCCATTCGTTATCGGCCAGATTACCTGTACGGAGCTTCTGAGCATCGACTCCCGACTCAAGCGCTAAAAGCCTGTTCATAAGCTGTGTCTTTGACATCTCCAAAGAAAAAATAGCTACCCATTTATTCTCATGCACCGCTATATGATGCGCAATATTCAATGCAAACGCAGTCTTACCCATTGAAGGACGGGCCGCTATAAGGATCAGGTCTGAATTCTGAAGACCCGCCGTCTGGTAGTCGAGATCGATAAATCCAGTAGGTATACCTGTGACATTGCCATGGAGCTTTGATGCTTCAACTATATGGTCAACAGCTTCATTTACGATATCACCAACTGGTGTTGCGTCTCCAACGCCTCTCTTCTGCAGGAGAGATAAAAACTTTGCTTCAGTCGAATCCAGAATCTCATCTACAGAGTTTTCGCCACTGTAACATTCCTTTTCAATTTCCTGGTTTACAGCTATTATCTGGCGAAGCTGTGATTTTTTCTTCACGATATCACAGTAGCTTCGGATATTCGTCGCAAGTGGCACAGAATTCATCAGACCGCTGATAAAGCTGGCCTCTGTATATTCCTGTGATACTCCCTTTTCACGCAGCTGGTTTATTACTGTAACAGGATCTACTGATTTGTTATGATTATAGAGATCTACTATCGTAATAAAAATAGTTCCATACAGCTGATAGTAGAAATCAGATTCATTTATGATCTCAGTCGCAACCGGCACAGCCTGCGGGTCCATAAGCATGGCTCCAACAACACACTGCTCAGCCTCGAGTGACTTAGGCATCTCTGGAGCAAGCGGCTTTTTGCTTTCAACTGCCTGTGCAGCTGCAATCTCTGGCGGTATATAGTCTTCGTCCGTGTCCGGACGTGCATATACATCTTCAGGATTATCCATTATTCTTTTTCTCCTACATGGACTCTTAAGGTTGCATTAACCTGAGGATGCAGCTTCAATGTCACCTCATGGACACCGAGTGACCTGATAGGCTCAGGAAGGTGGATCTTCTTCTTATCGATTTTCTCATGGTACTGCTTCTCTATAGCTTCAGCTATCTCCTTTGCTGAAACTGAGCCAAAAGTACGTCCGCCTTCTCCTGACTTGAGAGTCGTCTCAACCTTCCAGTCCTTAACCTTCTCTGCCATAGCCTTTGCAGCCTCGAGATTCTCCTCAGCTACTTTTTCAGCATGTTTATTCTGGAGCTTTAGGTTATTGATATTTACCGGGGTTGCCTCGAGAGCAAGTCCCTTTTTGATAAGCGCATTTCTTCCGAAGCCCTCTGAGACCTCTATCATATCGCCTTTTTTACCATGTGACTTTACATCTGCTAAAAGTATTACCTTCATTCCCTGATTTCTCCTTCCTCGATCATTGCGTCAAGTATATCCTTTATTCTCTGTCTTACTTCGTCAACTGTAGCATCGGAAATCTGTGCTCCGGCGACATTTAAGTGACCGCCGCCTCCAAGTCGCTCCATGATAAGCTGTACATCTATTTCATCGATAGAACGGGCACTTACGTAGATTTTACCCTTGTACTCTGTCATAACGAAGCTGGCTTTTATGCCTACGATATTCAGGAGCTCATTTGATGCCTGTGCTCCAACTATTGTAGGGCTTTCTACGTCCTGTGTCTGGCAGACTGAAATCGCAAATGAGCCTCTGTACACCTCGGCATGTCTTACGACTTCTGCACGTGCCTTGTAGGTAGCCATATCCTCACGTAAAAGCTTTCTTACCCTCGTGACATCGGCTCCGCACCTTTTTAAGTAGGCTGCTGCCTCAAATGTACGGACTCCGGTCTTCGTCATGAAGTTATTTGTATCGATAAGGATTCCGGCATAGATACAGTCTGCCTCCTGCGGTGCCAGCTGCATTCTGTCTGAAAAATACTGCAGTGTCTCTGCTATCATCTCGCAGGCACTTGATGCATATGGCTCTATATATGAGAGGATAGGATTTTCTATTCTCTCACTGCCCTGTCTGTGATGGTCGAAAACTACTATACTTGCGCTCTTTTTAAGGAGCTCAGGACATTCTGTATATGACGGACGGTTCGTATCTACGACCATTACAAGGGTGTTGTCATTTACGAGCTCGATAGCTCTCTCACTTGTGATGAACATGTCCTCAGGATAGCCGTCCTCCGGGGTAAATTTATCCACAAGCGGGCGAAGAGAAGTCGTAATAGTATTTAAAACTATCTGACACTTTTTCCCGAGCTCTCTTGCTGCACAGTAAACTCCGACTGCTGCTCCAAGTGCGTCTACATCTGTTATCTGGTGTCCCATTACGATAACGGAATCCTTCGGCTCCATCATCTCACGGAGTGCCTGAGCCTTTACCCTTGCCTTTACTCTGGTGGATTTCTCTATCTCTTTTCCGCGGACACCATAATAGTAGACGTGATTCTTACTCTTAATTACTGCCTGTGAGCCTCCTCGGCCTAAAGCCAGGTCTATAGCAGCTCTGGCGTATTCAGCGCTCTGCTGGTAGTTCTTTGCTCCCTTTCCCAGGCCGATAGAGAGTGTGACTTCCCGATCGTTCCCGACCTTCGTATTTTTGATATCGTCCAGAATCGAGAACTTATTTTCTTCAAGCTTCTTTAAGTATTTCTGTTGGAAAATTATAAAGTACTTATCAGTATCCGTCTTTCTGATGATAGCGTCGGCATCGCGGAAGTATTTGGCAATCTTTCTGTCGATTATCGCACGGATCAGTGATTTCTTCACATCGTCATCGAGGGAATCTATCGTCTCGTCGTAGTTGTCGATGTAGATAAGACCGGTAACAAGTTTCTGATCATTAAATGATTTCTTCAGTTTCTCGTGGGCTGTCTCATCTATAAGCATCACGGAAATCAGTGTTCCACCGAGCATACTGGCAAAATCACCGTTGGCCTTTGTGTTATCCGTCTTAAAATCCATTTTCTGTAGAAGAGCGTCGTAGATATGGTCTTCATGCTTTACACGGATTTTCTGAGGTTCATCGGTTATTTTTTCAAGAACTTCTCGTGAAAGCTCTGGGAAAAGATTAGCTATCGATTTCTTGTAAGCCGGGTCCTCGCCAGTCTTCTCAGAAAAGGTCTCGTTCATCCATAAAAACCTGCCGTTCTCGTCAAGTACTGCGTACGGCAGCTGGAAATTTGTAAGCAGGTGTTTCTGGACTGTACCATAATCTGCAGCAAACTTCAGTATCTCATCCTTTATTTTTTTCTTCTCAGCAAAATACGCTGAAATGATGATTGCTGAATAAAATACTGTCACTACGAGCATCGTAGTCCCTGCTGTCCGCCCCTCATAGGCATAAAGCCCTATAGTTACAGCCAGCATCAGTGGTATAAAATCAATAGGTATCATCAGGTAGGTCCTGATGTAACCTTTTTTCATTGGATCCATTCTGCCCTCCTTCGCACCAGATATTACGGTACGGATAGTCTTTTTCATTATACCATTAAACTGTGAGTTTTTCTACTATGGTTATTGTGACGAAAAATAATCGATATTTTTGTTTATTCTGACGTTGTTTTCGTTTACTTTTTCAAGTAGAATGATAATCGTAGTTAGAAGATTTCTATAAAATAAGAAAAGAGGAAATTAAAAATGGCAAGTATTTCACTTCATAATATCTGCAAGGTTTACCCAAACGGATTTGAGGCTGTTAAGGATTTCAACCTCGACGTTGCAGATAAAGAGTTCATCATTTTCGTAGGACCTTCTGGATGCGGTAAGTCAACTACCCTCCGTATGATCGCTGGTCTTGAGGACATTACTTCTGGTGAGCTCTTAATCGATGGAAAGCTTATGAACTCAGTAGAGCCTAAGGACCGTGATATCGCAATGGTATTCCAGAACTACGCTCTGTACCCACACATGACAGTTTTCGATAACATGGCTTTCGGTCTTAAGATTCGTAAGGTTGATAAGGCTGAGATCCAGAAGCGTGTTATGGAAGCTGCTAAGATCCTTGACCTTGATAAACTCCTTGATCGTAAGCCTAAGGCTCTTTCAGGTGGTCAGAGACAGCGTGTTGCCATGGGCCGTGCTATCGTTCGTAATCCTAAGGTATTCCTTATGGATGAGCCTCTCTCAAACCTTGATGCAAAGCTTCGTGTTCAGATGCGTATCGAAATCTCAAAGCTCCATGACAGACTTGGTGCTACAATCATCTACGTTACACATGACCAGACAGAGGCTATGACACTTGGTACCAGAATCGTTGTTATGAAGGATGGTGTCGTTCAGCAGATCGATTCCCCTCAGACACTTTACTCACATCCTAAGAACCTCTTCGTTGCAGGATTCATCGGATCACCTCAGATGAACTTCCTCGATGCAAAGATTACAAAGGACGGAAGCGACGTATACGCTTTAGTTGGTGAGGCTAAGCTTAAGGTTCCAGCTGAGAAGGCTAAGGTTCTTATTGAGAAAGGTTATGAAGGAAAGACCGTTATTCTTGGTATCCGTCCTGAGGATATCTATGATCCTGAGTCAGGTGCTTCAGAGGTTGAGCTCGGCAACTCTATCGATGCTACAATCCGTGTTTACGAGCTTCTCGGTGCCGAAGTATTCCTGTATTTCGATTATGCAGGCACTCAGGTTACTGCCCGTGTTGATCCTCGTACAAAGGCTAAGACAGGCGATAAGATGAGCTTCCATCTCGATATGACAAAGACTCATTTCTTCGACAAAGAGACAGAGCTTACTATTACTGACTGATAAAATCTTCCTTATAAAAGTAAAAGCCCCGGGAGCTTCAAGCTTCCGGGGTGATTTTTTATTTTCTTATATAGTCATACATCATAAGAGCTATCTTCATGATTATGGCATCGTCAAACTTCCTGATATCAAGTCCACACTGTTTCTCGATCTTTTCTATCCTGTAGACTAAGGTATTCCGGTGTAGATAAAGCACTCGTGCCGTCTCCGCCAATGAGAGGCCGCAATCGAAAAACACCTTGATAGTATTTCTCGTTTCGGAGTCTATCTCAGACAGGTCGAAGTCTCCGAGATGATCCTGAAGAAATTCCTGGCACTTGTCCTTTGGCATCGTATATATGAGCTTCCCTAATCCAAGGTTATGGTAACCATAGACGTTCTCGCTCTCTAAGAACAGATTTCCTACGGCATCTGCGCTGCATACATTCCTGTATGATTGCGGCAGCTCCTTGAAATCAGAATAACACCTGTCATACGAGGCTTTGACCGAAATCAGCGCTTCTGTTCCAAGTGTATCGACTATGATCTGAGCCATTTCCCTGAGCTCATCCTGTGAGATCTCATTTTTAAGCTGGCGCACAAGAACCAGATGATTCGGATCCATCTCTACTGTCCGGTCCGCTCCCGGTACATAGAGCGAGGAGATCATCCTCAGCATATATGGCTCATAGCTCTGTTTGAAAGTAAGGAGGATCACTGTCCAGCATGTGTCGGTATCGAAATGATAGAGAACTCTCTTCTCTTCGATTTCTTCTTCTCTGATCTCACCCAATAGGAACTGCTTCAGGAAAAATCCAGAGTTCTCCGTACCCTTGTATCTGTGGATCAGCTTAGTCAGGATCTTTGCAGTTTTTTTAGGGTCGTCCCCTGTCTCTTTAAGTGAAAAATCAAGCCCTGTCTCCTGATTCAGCTCATCGACAAGGCTTGCTATATCTTCTTCTCTCTTCATTATTTGTTTACAGCTCTTGGCGCAACAGCCTTCATAGCTTCTAAGAAATCGTCCTCAAGATCCATAAGGACAATGGTCTCTGCATTGTTTGATTTCTTATCGTGATATACGATCTCGTATGTCTTGATCTCTGGATTTCTCGCGCTACAGTCTATAATCTTTATGCCACGTCCCTGATATGCGCGAACTGCATCACTTCCGACTGGACCAACTACGATAACATCCTTCATATCAAAATTCAGGAACTTCTTTCTCGAGCTTTTGTCGAAAACCTTTGCGATGTCTATAGATCCATTTGTATAGGCGTAATCAAAATCAAGCTCAACTCTGGACTTAATAAACCATGCCAGCAGTACAAATGCGATTGTTGCCAGAAAAACTGGTGGGGCAAAAAGACCGATCATCATAGACAGAATCGACACTATAACCATAAAAACAAAAAGCATCTGCATTCCCATACTTTTTCCCCTGTTTGCATAATTCTCTACATGTACATCCTGTAAATACATAAGACACTTCCTTTTATTTTTTAAATTGATTTTTTCTATTCTAACATTATATAGAAAAAAAATCCACCGGCTTTATAAAACCGGCGGATATTTTTTAGATTCCCTTAAACCAGAATGAAAATTCAAGTGGCCTGCTGTTATCGATTATGTATTGTGGGAGAGGGAGGGCGCCCCAGGTATCATCTCCGCCTATACCTTCTTGAGCTATATCCACTCTTACAAAAGTAGACTGGATCGGCGGCAGTTCGTTAGGATGGTCTGCACAGTCTATCTGATCCGGGCTCCATGGCAGAGCTGATAAACTCAGGTTCTCTCCTTCAAAACGAAGTCCCCTGCCATGATTATCTGTAACCTCTGCCCAGCGGACCTTCGTATGGTTTCCGCTCTCCTGAGGTCTTAAGTACTCAGCCATATTCTCGATGACTTTGTTATCCCAGACATCTATACGTCCACCGAATTCACGGTCTATGTAGGTATCCGCTGGACCATTTCCATACCATCTCAGGTTCTCGAACTCTGACTTCATGGTAAAGAGAACTCCAAATGAAGGCAACTCTCCTATATCATCCGATCTATCGAGAGAAATGTTGGTTTTTACCGCTCCATCAGGGTATACCTGGTAAGAAAGCTTAACCTCTTTCTCTGGAGTTGTAGGCAGATAGTATGTGTAGGTTACTTTTACAGTGTTACCTGTTTCCTCTACCTGATAGTTAGATACCTGCCTTCCATCGTTAATACCGAGGTAAGTTGAAGCATTCTTCCACTGACTTGCTCTGAACGGCAGATGATTCGCCGTATCATTTTCAGTCAAAGGTCTCCAGAAGTTCGGTCTCGGAGACTTCTTTATCAGCTCAACTCCTGCCTTCTTGTAGGATACAAGTCCTCCAAACAGATTAGAGAAGAGAATTGAAAAATCATCTCCATAAACTCCGGTATTGACCCAGCCGTGAACTACTCTTAAAGAACCCTTGCTGTGGTCTGTTTCTTTTATTTTTCCAAAGGTTTTCTGTCCAAAGGCTATCTCGTGACCAGCCGGTGCCCAAGGCTCATCGCTCTTAAGAGAAAACGAAACTGTTGCCACGACCTCGTCATCAGTATCAATGCTCTGATAGAAAGGCATCTCGATTGTCTTTCCCGGGCCTACCTCGACTGTTCCGGTATTTTCATCGATGATCTCACCCTCGACTGCAATAGTTACTGTACAGAGATATTCCTGAAGGTTCTTAAACAGGTTGTCATTTTTGACTTTGATTTTATCCCCATCAAAGCTTATCTCTATTGGTGAGTAGACAGCCTTAACCTCCTGCATCTTCGGAGTTGGACGCCTGTCAGCTGCATAGCAGATACCGTCTCCTGAGAAACTGCCGTCATTTGGCCTGTCGTCAAAATCACCGCCATAGCCATAATAGGTATTTCCGTATCTATCCTTTGTTTCAATAGCCTGGTCTATATAATCCCAGATAAATCCGCCCTGATAGAGCTCGTTTCTCTTCGCGAGGTCTGTGTACTCCTTTATTCCTCCACAGGAATTTCCCATAGCGTGTGAATACTCACAGCTGATGAAAGGCTTATCCTGATGCTCTTTTAAGTACTCTTCTATCTGTCTTACCGGCCAGTACATAACGCTCTTGATATCCGTAGTCTCCGGATAACGGTCGTCATTTACTACGCCCTCGTAGTGAACCAGACGGGACGGATCTGATTTTTTAAAGAAATCATGAACCTCTAAAAGGTCTTTACCTCCAAAGGATTCGTTTCCACAGGACCAGATCAGAACACAGGCATGGTTCTTATCCCTCTGATACATGCTGTTTGCTCTGTCGAGTACCATGTCCAGAAATTCTTCTCTGTCTCCAGGTACAGCGAAAGACTTGTCAAGTCCGTCTTTTAAGATATGATCCCAGGTTCCGTGGGTTTCGATATTCGTCTCATCAATTACATAGAGACCGAGCTCATCACAGAGCCTGTAAAAATACGTCTGATTCGGATAGTGACTGGTTCTTACAGAATTGATGTTATTCTGCTTCATAGTCATCAGATCGATAAGAATTTCATCTTCTCCGATGGCTCTGCCTTTCTGTGCTGAGAACTCATGTCTGTCTACTCCGTTGAAAATTATACGTTTGCCGTTGATACACATGACTCCGTCTTTGAGTTCGAAGCGGCGGAAACCAACGTTTTCATCGATATATTCTGTAGAATTTCCAGACTCATCATAAACTTCAATCTCAAGCTCATAGAGACTCGGAATCTCAGCACTCCACTGATCCACATGATTTACAGTGAAGTTCTTTTCGTTGTCTGATAAATCAACTTTCTTATTTATAACGACATTATCTGAATCTGTATCATAGAGCCTGATCCTCGCGGAACCCTTAGATCCATGAGTATCCATTTTTATCCGGAGAGTGCCGTTCTTATATGTATCATCGAGTCCGGCATCTAGTTTTAAGTCCCAGACATGGACCTGTGGAACTGTATAGAGATAAACCTCTCTGAATATTCCTGAAAATCTGAAGAAGTCCTGATCCTCGCACCAGCTTCCTGAAGTATATCTGAAGACATCGATTGCAAGCCTGTTTTCCCCTTCCCGGTCGATAAATGGTGTCAGATCAAATTCTGCTGGAGTGAAGCTGTCCTCACTGTATCCCACATAAGAGCCATTGAGCCAAAGTGCGAAGCCACTCTCAACTCCCTGGAAAGATATATAGACAGGGCCTTCTTTCATGAATTCAGGCAGCCTGAAAGTCTTTACATACTGTCCGACAGGGTTATTTTTTACAGGAATCTCTCCTGGAACTATCTCCTCAATTCCATCCCATGGGTACTCAGTATTTACATACTGAGGGTGACCGTAGCCCTGCATCTGTATATGTCCCGGCACTGTAATATAGTCCCAGCCGTCCACGTCGAAGTCATTTTTTTCAAACCCATTTATCAGGCCTTCGATATTTGGGGCATAGTGAAATCTATAGGTTCCGTTAAGTGAGTATTTACAGTCACTTTTCCCCTTCTCTTCGTTTTCTGCTCTCACATACCATTCATGGTCCGAATGGGCCTTCAGCCTGTTTTCCTGAAATATTCTGGGATCTTTTAAGATTTCAAAATTTAATTCAGGCATATTTCCTCCTGTTTTTGGTATAAAAGGAGCGGCCTTCTAGAATATAACGGTTTCTAATAAGGCCGATCTGAATTTTATAACGATTTGACTTATTTAACTGCTCCGGTGATTCCTTCTGCGAACTGCTTCTGAAGTACGAAGAAGATGATCATTGTAGGGATGGAGCAGAACAGAACGCCCATCATAAGCATTCCATAATCTGTTGTGTAGCCGCTGGCCATGTTTGCGATAAGCATAGGCATTGTCTGAGCCTTTGGCTGGTTCATAACTACCTTTGGCCAGAGGTATGCGTTCCATGCATTCATGAAACAGATAACTGCAGCTGCAGCGTATGTGGACTTCATTACCGGCATGTACATCCTGAAGAAGATTCCTAACTCGGTAAGTCCGTCGATTCTGGCCGCTTCCATGATATCCACCGGGAAGTTTCTCGAGTTCTGTCTGAACATCATGATCATGAACGGTGTTGAAATAGCCGGAAGGATAAATGCTGTTGCTGTGTTAAGGAGCTTCATCCTTGAAATCATAGTGAACAGTGGGATCATTGTGGCTACCTGAGGTACCATCATAGCAAGGAGCAGGATTCCGAAGAGTCTGTCCTTGAATTTATCATGGTAGAGCTCGAATCCGAAACCTGCAAGTGAGCAGACTAAAAGACAAAGTATAGTCTGAACTGCTGCGTAACGGAATGAATTCCACATCGTGCCCCAGAGGGATATATCCTGGCTGTAATTCAAAAGCTTTACAAAATTCTTTGCTGCCTCTGTTCCGAACCAGATCTTACCTCTTGCTACCTCTACTGTGTTGTTAGTAGCTGCCGTAATCATCCAGTAGAACGGGAATACCGAAATGAATGACCAGATTATAAGAAAAATATACGTAGGTATAAGTCTGCGCTGAATAGCTGACTTGTTTTTCTTCTTTGGTGCCTGTACTGCTGCTGTATTAGTCACGGGTATCACCTACCTTCATATTGATGAACGCCAGGATAGCTACAAGAATGAATACTATAAATGACATAGCTGATGAGTATCCGAAGTTTGCAACACCCTTTCCGAATGCGTTGTTGTAGATGTAATGAGACATTGTCATAGTTGTAAATGACGGGCCACCCTTTGTGAGGTTTACAGACTCATCGAACAACTGAAGAGTTCCGTTGATTGACATGATAAATGTCATAACGATTGTTGGCTTTAAAAGCGGTACTGTGATATGCCAGAATGTCTTCCAGCCATTGGCTCCATCGATCTTTGCAGCCTCATAAACTGAATACTCGATATTCTGAAGTCCTGCGAGATAGAAGACCATATTGTAACCTGTCCATCTCCAGATAAGGGCGATGATAATTACCGCTCTCGCTGTACCTGTTGTTCCAAGGAAATTGATATTTGTGCTTATAAGTCCAAGGTTCTTAAGAACTGTATTCATAAGACCCTGTGTAGCGAAAAGAGACTTGAATATCAATGAGTATGATACAAGTGACGTAGCGCATGGCAGGAATACCATAGTTCTGAAAAGACCGCGGCACTTTAAGTCCTTGTTGTTTAACAGCTGTGCTAAAAGTATAGCAAGCACCAGCATTATAGGTACCTGTATTATCAGATACAGGAAAGTGTTACCCATTGTGAGCAGGAATTTCTTATCCTGGAACATTCTGGTGTAGTTATAAAAAATTGGCTTAGCCCATTTAAGATTTGCAGAAGATCCAGTCTGTAATGAGATAATGAATGCCCTTATCATCGGGTAGAAGCTCATTACAAAAATAAGTATCGTAGCCGGAGCTAAGAACACCCATCCTGCAGCTTTCTGCTTTGTCTGTACACTTTTATATGTCTTTTTCTCCAAAGCTGTCACTCCTTTTACTTTGAAAAACGGCGGGAACCGGTCGCCCGATTCCCGCCGCTTCCAGATTAGGGAAAACCCCCACTATTCTTTTATACTATTCCTTTTTCAATTGGGCTCTTATGAATTAGAATCATTACCCATTGAGAACTCTACCTGATCCTGAGCATCCTTTAAGGCAGAAGTTACATCTGTTCCATCGAGGATATTGTGGATAGCTGCTGCTACCTGCTCACGAGCTGTGTAGTGATAATCACTCTGCTCAACTGTAGGAACGTTAGCTCCCATCTGAACTATCTGCTGATAGATAGGCTGGTTGTTGAAGTACTCAACGCCCTTCTGATATACATCTGACTGACCGCAGGTAACGTTTGTTGTGATAACACCGCCGTTTGTAAGAGCGTCATCATAGGTCTCCTTAGCTCCGTCTCCGCCACCGAAGGTGTAAGCGAGGAAGTCCTTTGCAAGGTCTGTCTTCTTGCAGTTAGATGTGATGTAAAGTGAAGAACCACCGTTTGAAGCGTATCCCTCTTTACCTGAAAGTGTAGGAAGTGTTGTGATCTCCCACTTTCCTGAGTTCTCCTTAACCTGCTCGATTGTAGGAATGATCCAGTTTCCGTTCATAACGCCGGCAACCATATCGCCTACGATAGTCTGATCTGTGTAGTCTGACCAGTCATTTGCGAGGTAGAGAACGTTATCTTGAACGAGCTTAACGATAACGTTGATGATGTCTACCATTGTCTTGTTGTCAACGAAGTTTGGCTTTCCGTCCTTGAACTGTGAAACACCCTCAGCCTGAAGCATCATGTAAGGAAGATCGTTTCCGTCGCCATCCATTGAAAGGAGGTACTTACCTGTCTTCTCATATACTTTCTTACCAATCTCATCGAACTGGTCCCAGGTGATTCCTGTTACATCGTCGATTGTGTATCCAGCTTCCTTAAGAAGATCTGTACGATATGCGAAGATTACTGTTCCATTATCTACTGGAACTCCATAATGCTTGTTATCGATAGTTGAGTAAGAAATCTTCTCCTGTCCGAAGTCATCCCAGTTGATATCTGCATCATTTACATCAACCCATGCATCTGGATAATCATGTACGTATCTGTTGATGTAGTGATCCTGGAAAAGTACGATATCAGGAAGTGTGCTGTAATCATTCGAAGAACCAGCAAGTGTGATGGCATTCTCTACATCTGATGACTGAGACTGCTCAATAATGTTAAGCTTGAACTCAGGATCCTTCTTCTGATAAGCCTTCTCTGCTGCTTCAAGTGCAGGGATGTTGAAGTTCTTATCCCAGGCATAAACTGAAAGCTCATGCTCGCCTTCCTTTGAAGTGTCTACTGCAGCTGCCTTCTTAGAGTCACCTGAACTGCTCTTTGAACTGCTGCCGCAGCCTGCAAACAATGCGATGGACATTGTTGCAGCAAGTACTACTGATAAAATCTTTCTCTTCATAAAATAGACCCTCCTATGGCTACTTATGATGCCGGCAGTTTCTTCCGCTCTCCTGTCGGCGTTTCCTTGTTTACGAAAAGTATTATATATTTTCGTGAACAAATTGTGTTTAGAAAAAAAACTATAAAATGTGCAATTTCTGCCTTTTGATGCGTTTCCAATCATTTTTATAGCAAAAATGCACAAAGTCCATTTCTGGGCTCTGTGCATTTATCGATTTTAATATATTATTTTAGCTCTTTTATATGTGCTTATTCCCAGCCTTTTTTAGCTGTAATGTGCATATTTGTAAAGCTGCCGGAAACTCCATTACCATTCTTTTTCCACTGCAGTGGCGAAATACCAGTAAGCTTCGCGAAATTCCTATGAAAAGTAGAAAGTGTCTGGAATCCGACCTTATAAGCAATCTCTTCCATCGACATATCTCCGCGCTTTATCATCTCGCAGGCTCTGTCGATTCGGATCATATTCACGTATTCGAGAGGTTTCATATTCATGCTCTCTTCAAACAGGCGCCTGTAATGGCTCTCCGACAGGCCCGAGATCTCAGCCAGATCTCCCACATGAATATCCTCGTTATAGTGCTTGTCTATGAATTCTATCGAATCGGTCAGATAACGGTTAACCTTATTTACAGTCCTGACTTTCGACTCTCTCTCCTCATTGAGTCGCAGGATCTCGATAACCAGCAGATAGAGCAGCCCTTTAAGAGTGATTTTTTCATAAGGAGATTCTATCCGGCATTCTCTGATCATAGAAAGGATTATTTTTGCCAGATATGGGTGATTATGCTTGGTTTTCATAGTACCACGGCTGTTCACCTGTCTTATGACATCCTCGACATTCAGCTCTGTGTCAGCCATTTCATTTCTGATGAAGCTGTCTATATCTACAAACAGGTACTCCCATTTGTCCTTGTGGCCAGGGATCGACATAGTCGTATGAATAACATTCTTAGGGATTATTGAAAAATTATCCCGCTCATACTTATACTTTCTGTCCTCTATGATCAGATCTCCGTCGCCATAGTCGCAGTATCCTATCTCCATATAGTTGTGAAAATGGAGGTCCTGCTCTGTCATGCCTTTTCCATACTCAATAATCCAGGAATCACCTATTTTTGGCAGGACGTATTCACCCTTTGGTATATCGTAATACCGGAACTCAACGTTTTTCTTCTGTCTTTTCATATGACCGCCTGTTAATTAAAAAACCTGCCGCAGGGCAGCGTTGACTGTCCGCGGCAGGCCGTTGTGATAACAAAATCCGAGCCATTGACCTCTATTAGTCAGTTACGTATGGCATCATTGCAAGGTGACGTGCACGCTTGATAGCTACTGTAAGAGCTCTCTGATGCTTAGCGCAGTTACCGGTGATACGGCGCGGAAGAATCTTTCCTCTCTCTGAGACGAATTTCTTCAGCTGTGCTGTGTTCTTGTAATCGATCACATTATCTTTTCCGCAGAAAATGCAGACCTTTCTTCTTCTGCGAACCGGTCTACCTCTAAAAGCCATGTTCATTACCTCCAATTAGTTTAGTCAAACGGCAGCGCTTCTTCTACGCTGTTCGGTACATTCATAAAATCGTCTGAAGGTGCTGCTGGCTGCTCATCAGACCCACCACCCTGTGGCGGCTGAGGAACTGGTGCAGCTGCACTCGACTGACTTGCTGCTTTGCTTTCAGCAAACTCAATGGAATTTACGATAACACGGAAGCCATAGACCATCTGGCCCTGCTTATTTGTGTAGTTATCGTTCTGCATCTCTCCGTCGAGAACTACTTTCGTTCCCTTGTGGAGATACTTCTCTACAAATTCTCCTGTCTTACCGAATGCTGTGCAGTTAAAGAAATCAGCGTCTGGCTGACCCTCTCTCTTGAATCTTCTATCTACTGCGATGCTGAATCTGGCGATTGCCATATTCTGTGCTCCGCCGTATCTCACTTCAGGATCTCTTGTAAGTCTTCCCATCAGTATGATTTTATTCATAATAGTGCCCCTTTCATCAATAACGAGTCCCTTTCAACCCCGAGTTAAAAAGAACTGTTTCTCTTACTCTTCGTCTTTGCGAACGACTAAGAATCTGAGAACATTCTCCATGATGCGGACATCTGCCTCAACAACAGCCGGAACTGTAGGCTCAGCTTCGAATGGGATGAAGTAGTAAAATGCTTCATTCATCTTCTGGATCTCATAAGCGAGCTTCTGCTTGCCCCAATCCTCTACTTCTCCGAGCTTTCCGCCTGCACGGGTGATGTAGTCTTTTGCTTTCTCGACTACTGCAGCTCTGGCGTCGTCATCGATCTTCGCATTAACGACGAGTGCTAATTCGTACTTGTTCATTTAGTTTCCTCCTTTTGGTTTGTCTATTATACAATGGAAACTTTTATTTTGTCAAGCACTTCTCCAATCTTTTCTTCGATAACAAGATCTGCCTGTTTGTCACGTCCTGTAGCCTGCATATTGATAACGACCAAGTGCTTTCCTTGGAAATAGTCGATAAGGCCTGCTGCCGGATAAACCACCAGAGAGGTCCCGCCGATGATAAGCATGTCTGCATCAGCTATCGCGCGGACTGCTCCCTCAACAGTTGCATTATCGAGGCCTTCCTCATAGAGTACGACATCCGGCTTTATCGGTCCGCCGCACTTGTCACATCTAGGGTCGAGACAGCCTTTTTTCTTCTGGTCAAGCATATAGTCGAGATCAAAAAACTGTCCACACCTTTCGCAGTAATTTCTC
Source organism: uncultured Lachnospiraceae bacterium (assembly GCA_900316165.1). Classification (GTDB taxonomy): domain Bacteria; phylum Bacillota; class Clostridia; order Lachnospirales; family Lachnospiraceae; genus Weimeria. The sequence continues at coordinate 23,914 of ONBW01000019.1, forward strand.
AAGGTGCTGCCATGAAGCTCATAGACCTTTTTGCTTCCAGCCTTCTGATGAAGTCCATCGATATTCTGGGTCACGACAGCGGTCAGCTTTCCGGCCTTCTCCATCTCAGCCAGCTTCAGGTGAGCCTTGTTCGGCTGAACTCCCTCTACTAAAATCTTATCATAGTAGAATCTGAAAAACTCCTCTCTGTTCCTCTCATAGAAAGTATGGCTTAAAATAGTCTCAGGCGGATATTTGTAGTGCTGGTGATACAGTCCGTTCGTGCTCCTGAAATCCGGCACTCCGCTCTCTGTCGACACTCCGGCTCCTCCGAAAAACACGATTTTTTTGGAATCATTGACCATTTTTTGAAGCGTTTTGATCTTCTCTTCGTCCATTTTTCTACCTCCTTAAAGATTTTACAACTATCTATCCTTCGTCTTAAGCTCGCTGTATATGTCGCGCTTCGTAACACCTCTGTCCTTTGCGACAGCCTTCATAGCGTCCTTTTCAGATAATCCCTGGTCGGTATAGATCTTCATATGCTCTTCCAAGGTCATTGCTGAAAAAGCCTGCTGCTTTTCTTCGATTGCTTCCTGTTTGGATTTACCCTCGATAACCAGCACATATTCGCCGCGAGGTTCATTTTCCTTGTAAAAATCAACGGCCTCGCCAAAGGTCATCTGCATTTTTTCCTCGAATTTCTTCGTCAGCTCGCGACATAGCGTAAGCCTTCTGTCCGGCCCAAATACACCGCTAAGTTCATCAAGTGTTTTTTTCAGATGATGTGGCGCCTCATAGATAATTATGGTTCGCGTCTCATTTTTTATCTCAGATAAGACCCTTTCGTGTTCCTTTTTATCCTTAGGAAGAAAGGCCTCGAATGCAAATCTCCTGCAGGAAAGACCCGAACTCGTTACTGCCGCAATGCAGGCAGCCGGCCCTGGAACAGAATAGACTTTTATTCCCGATTCGTAGCATTTCTTCACAAGCTCCTCACCGGGGTCAGAAATTCCAGGAGTTCCCGCGTCTGTGATGCAGGCCACTTTTTTCCCAGCAAGCATTTCTGATACCAGATAGTCGGCCTTTTCTATCTTATTGAATTCATGGTAGCTGGTGACCGGCGTGTGTACTTCAAAGTGCTTTAACAAAATTCCCGAAGTCCTCGTATCTTCTGCCGCAATCAGGTCAGCCTCTTTCAAGACTCTGACAGCCCGAAAAGTCATATCCTCGAGATTTCCGATAGGCGTAGCTACCAGATAAAGCGCTCCCTCAGAATCCATAGTTTTCCCTCATTTCATCAGAATAGGTGCCATCACTTTTGTAGAGAATCAGCGGTTTTTCGACTTTGAGCTCGTCTCCTCCATTTTTTCTGCCCTCAATCAGCGCCAGCACCGGTTCTTTGTCTATCTGCGGATAGACCAGACGCAGCCTCTTAGGCTCGACCTTGTTCTCTCTCATTTTTGAAAAAATATCCACCAGCCGAAACGGTCTGTGCACATAGTAGCATCTGCCGCCATCCTTTAAAAGTGCAGCCGTCTCCCTGACCAGCTCATCAAGGCTTACGAGAATCTCATGGCGGGCGATCATTTTTGCGTCGGCGGTATTTTTGACGCCGCTTCCAGCCTTCATATATGGCGGGTTTGAGACAACCACATCTGTCCTGCCTCTGCCGAATATCTGAGACGCTTCTTTTATATCGCCCTCAATAAACGATATTCTTTCAGTGCCATTAATTTTCACGCTCCGCCTTGCCATGTCGACATTCTCAGGCTGGATCTCAAGACCGGTAAAGCTCTTTCCATCATTTTTGGCTTCGAGAAGTATAGGCAGGATACCGTTCCCACTGCCTAAATCAATAACAGTTTCGCCTCTTTTTACATGGGCAAAACCGGAGAGCAGGACAGCATCGATTCCAAAACAGAAACGGGCGGGGTTCTGGATGATGACCCGCCCGTTTCTCTGGAGATCATCAATCCTCTCGCCTGGTTTTAACACGGGATTGGTCGTCATTCCGCTGAATCTCCATTTTTGTTATCTTTGTTGTCACGTGCGAAGCTCGAATAACCGCCGTTGGTTATCTTCTTCTCGCGGTTCTCGTTCTTCTGACGGTTTCTGCCGTCGTTATTTTTCTTCTTGAAACCACCTCGGCGGTTATTATTCCTGCCGTTGTACTCGTCCCACTGCTCGTCGCTTGAGGCATTTCCTCGGCGTCGGAAATTTTCGTTTCTCTTCTTCTGGTTCCCCTCATTTGGCTTTCCGCCGCCTTTTCTGCCGCCGTTTTTGCCACCTTTATTATTTCTTCTGTCTTTACCGCGCTGTTCCTTCCGCTGCTTTTCGCGTTCCTCTTTCTCCGCCTTCTCCTCGGTATTTCTCTCGATAGCTGCCTTTACAGCAGCCTGATATTTGTCCTTAACTATCGGACCGGACTCCTCAGAGGACTCCTTCTTCGGCTTTGGAACCAGCTGTCTGGAACCCTTTGGTGCGAAGTCCAGTTCATCTGCATCGTATTCCCTGATCTCTCTGGTATCATTTTTTTCAAAAATAACCGCTACCCGCTGGCGCAGGATATTAACATTATAAACTGTTCCCTCTTCTCCATCCGGAGCAACAGCTGCATCTCCACGGCGTGGCATCGACTTATTCAGGTATTCGTAAGTCTCTTCCTCATTCTTTAGGCAGCACATAAGCCTTCCACAGAGACCTGAAATCTTTGTAGGATTAAGTGAGAGGTTCTGCTCCTTGGCCATTTTTATCGAAACAGGGTTAAAATCATGCAGATATGTAGCGCAGCAGAGCGGCCTTCCGCAGACTCCCAAGCCTCCAAGAATCCTGGTCTCATCACGAACGCCAATCTGCCTTAGTTCAATCCTGGTCCGAAACTCCGAAGCAAGGTCCTTTACGAGCGAACGGAAATCAACTCTTCCCTCAGCTGAGAAGAAAAATGTAAGCTTTCTTCTGTCAAAGGTATAGTCAGCTCTGATAAGCTTCATCTCAAGTCCATGCTCTGCTATCTTCTGGCGGCAGATTTCAAAGGCTTCAGTCTCCTTTGCCTTGTTTTCCTTCTGCTGCTCCAAATCTTCCTTTGTACATGGACGTTCTATATGCTTTAATGGAGCCTTGAGCTTCTCCTCATCTACTTCTAAAACTGGAAGCGTAACCTCACCGACCTCAAGTCCCCTCTCAGTCTCGACAAGAACGCTGTCACCTATATGTAAATCGTAGTCCTCTGCGTCATAGTATTCGTTATTTCCTGCTATGCGCAGCTTTACTGCTGTAACTCTTGGCATAAAATAAAAACCTTCCTATTCTGAGTAATTACGGCTGAAAGTGATAAAGAGATTTTCCAGTGCAAGCGAAGGCTTGACATTCGATCGGATTTTTGCCTTACAATCCTCAATCGCCTCTACACAGTTTTTCAGTCCTTCAAAATCATACTCAAAAGCCTCTTCTGCAATCACATCTCCCTCATCAGCAAACATCAGCTTATCCCGGCCTGCTCCGGACTTAAACATAAGTATGTCCCTGTAATAGTCCATAAAAAGTCCTAAGAAAAGCGAAAGCCTGCTCTTGTCCTTATCACCTGTAAGCTCATCTATCCAGTCCTTCCACTGATAGCTCTCTGTACGCACAACCTTCTTCATGATCTCTGCAGCCAGGTTCTTATCCTCTATAAAATCGTCATTTTCCGACATCTCTATAGCCCGTCCGAGGTTTCCCCTGGCGAACTTTACTATAGATGAAGCCCGATACTTCGGCTGAGCGTAATTTTTAATCAGCTTATCCTCAATGACCTCGTCAGGCAGTGGAGAAAGTGGCAGCTTTATACTTCTCGAGAGTATCGTCTGAAGCATCATATCAGCATTTGCTGCAAGAAGAATGATAACAGCGTATTCCGGCGGATCCTCAAGAGTCTTAAGAAGAGCATTCTGGGCCTGTTCGTTCATTTTTTCAGCATCGGGAACTATATAGACCTTTCTGCTTCCCTGGTATGGCTTGATCTCCACGTCCGAAACCAGCTGCTCCCTGATCTCATCAACTGTTATAACTTCTGGCTTTTCATGAGTCACAAAGATGCAGTCGGGATGGTTTCCCGTTTCTACCTGATGGCAGCTCTGACAGCTGCCGCAGTGCTCGTATTCGCCAGGCTTTCTCTCTTCGCAGAGAATAGACTCAGCAAATGCCGTGGCAATAGTTTTTTTGCCCATACCCGGCTCGCCGATAAGCATATAGGCCTGTGCTATCTGATTTTTTATTAAGGCATTTTTTAAATGTGTTACTGCCGTTTTCTGACCAGCTATCTCATCAATCCTCATGCAGCAATATCCAAAAGCAGGCCACGGATCTCATCTACTCTCCCGAGTATAGAAAGATGGTCCTTTTCCTCAGAAACCAGCTCCTGCGCCAGATCATCCAGATTCTTGTCGACCAGCTTTACCATGCCATAGACTCTGTGGCGTCCTCTCCTGTCGAGAAAATTCTCTCTTTCAAACGAGTGGGAACGGTTTACGACCTCATTAATAAAACTCTTTACGAGTCCGCGGTATTTTTTCATATCGCGGATATCCATATGGTCAGCCAGCTTTTTCCCCTGCTCGTCGATCTGGCTCATCAGACCGTTGAGTTTTTCCTGAAGCTCTGCGTCCTCGATCTTCGAAGAGAGAGTGAATTTGAAATCGCTGTCTGTCTTTTTGGTCTCCTGAGTCTGTGACTGTGGCTGGGTCTGATTTACCGAATTAACTTTAATGTCCATTCATGTCACCTTTGATAAACTCTGCTATCTCTGCAGCGGTCCTTGTGGTGTCTATATTTTCAAAACGGTGGATAACACCGGCCTTAAGCAGATTCTCCTCTGAAAAATCCTCCTGGTCCGCAAGAAACCTGCGGCAGAGCTCGCTGTACTTCGGATTTTTCTGGCGCTTTTCGCGGTTCAAGGCTCTCTGCAGCCTCTCTCCGTCCTCCACCTCTATATATATCGGCACTACTTTTTCTCTGCCAAAGTATTTCGTGAATTCTTTTAACGACACGAGCGTTCCTACTACAATACTCGAATGGGAATTCAGGTCTATCTGACCATCATCCGCGGTAAAATAAGTCCACTCACCGAGCACTGTATTGTAGGTGCGGTACTCTATGACTTTTTTATCCTCGGTCATCTTCCAGAACTGCCTAACTGTACAGAAGTGGTAATCGACTCCGTCCTTTTCTCCCTCGCGGATCGGCCTTGTCGTATAAGGTACTATGTGCCTTAAGCCCAGGCTTTTATCGTCTCTTAATTTTTTCTCGAGAGTGTCCTTTCCCGAGGCACTTTTCCCGACGATTACATATAATTTCCCCATCATTTACCTTCTATCAAAGCGAATTTTCCGTCTGAATCTCCATCAATAGTAAGACCGGCAGCCTCTGCTGATTCAAGGCTTTCAATCACCTGCTCATTAAATACCTCACCCGGCACGATAATCGGTATTCCGGGCGGATAGACTGTTACTATCCCGGCACTTACCTCGCCGGCCGCCTTATTTTTTTCTTTATAAAATATACGCGACCGCTCCGCTATCCCGATATTGTACTTTTTTTCTGGAACTATCGAATAGAGGCCTGCTGCCTTTCTCTCTTCATCCCCCAGTTCGCTGGCCTTCAAAACCTTTATCAGGCGCTCAAAGCCTTCAGGCGTATCCATTACCGAAGTCATCGCAAGGCAGTAGTCAAGTGAAGCCATCTCAGGTTCTATTTTACCACGTCTTAAGATGTCTGCAAGTTCCATCCCGCTTCTGCCCTTTAAGTGGAGCACGAGCTTAGACGGATCGTAATCAAAACAATCGGGCTTAAACAGCGTAATCTGCGGTATTTTTTCAATCTCTCTGCGGAGTATCCCAAGCCTTATCTCATAGTCTTCGAATGCCGCCTTCCCTTTTTCCTGTAAAAATGAAACGCACCGGTCGATTCCCGCCATCAGCACATAGGACGGTGAGCTCGTTTCGAAATAGTCGAAGTATTTTCTGATAAGCTCAGCACTGATAAGGCTGTCCTTATTCCTGAGAAGGCTGGCTGTCTGCGTAAGAGACGGCAGTGTTTTGTGAAGACTAACGATAACTGCGTCCGCACCCAGACTTATTGGATTTTTTGAAAAATCACCGAACCCCAAATGTGCACCGTGAGCCGCATCGACTATCAGAGATACTCCATGACTGTGGCAGATGTCGGATATTTTTTCAATATCGGATATCACGCCCTCGTAGGTAGGTGAAGTGAGAATGCAGGCCTTAATGTCGTTTTCAGATGAAAGTATTTCACTTATCTGTTCCGGCTTGATCTCTCCAGGGATTCCGAAATCGAGAATTTCCGGATAGACATAAGTGACGTCCAAATCCCTTAGTATTGCCGCATGGTAGACACTTTTGTGGCTGTTTCTGGCGATAAGTACCTTATCTCCCTGTTTTGTCGCAGCAAAAATAGCAGTAAGTATCATATCTGTCGAGCCGCCAACTGAGAGGTAGGCTTCATCTGCGCCGTAGAGCTTCGCAGTCTCATCTTCGAGCTGCTTAATGATACCTTCCGGCCTGTGAAGATTATCATACCCTTCTATCTCTGTAATGTCTATATCATATACATCAGGAAAGTCTGATCTGATGCGCTTATGGCCAGGCATATGCATAGGATACGGGTCGTCCTGCCGTAATTGTTTTAATTTTTCTAATAACTCCATCACTCCAAATACCTTCTCAGCTCTGGCATCCAGTCTCCAAAGAATAATTCATCCTTTGTAAGTGCTGCCCAGATCGGTTCAATAAAACTGATAAGAACCTCCATCGTCTCTTCCCAGCCAGGCTCTTTTATCCTGTGCCTTCTTAAGAGAACCTTCCATTTTTTCTTCATATGGGAATTTTTCACATAGCTTTTAAATACTTCAAAGCTGTGCCAGCTGAGTTCCGACTTTTTCTCAGCCTCAATCGCATCGTAGATGTCTCTGGCCGCAAACTTTGTCGTACCAAGCAGCCTGTACAGATACAGGTAGATATCCATATCATTTATCAGTTCGAGCTTTTCGATGATCTCACAGATATAGTCCGCAGCCTGATACTCTTTTGGATAAACTCTTACGTCTATTTCCTGTATTTCCGGATCAAAGAACTCATACGTCGCTTTCTCTTTCGAAAAATCGTCCAGCTCTTCGTCTTCGATGTCCGATTTCTTTTCCTTGAAAAAATCAGTACCAGGCTCTATTTTTACCTCAAGCGGCACATACATGCCGTCGTAGGAAAATTCAACTCGATTTCCTGTTCCGATCTTTATGACCAGCGGACAGTCTTCCTTTACTGCTGCCTTCTGTATCTGAAGAAGCAGCTTCGCTGCAAAATCCTTCGTATATGCGCAGCCCGGAACAAAGCCTGCTGCCTTGCCGATACTCTCATCCTCGATATAATAACATCTTATCCCATCTTCAAGTATATGGACATCCTGATGAGGATCGAGCGAAACCGGCGTTTTTACCAGCAGATTCTGGTTGAAGCCTGTCTTCTCTGTAAAGTACAGCACAAGTCCAGCGACATACCATCCCAGGACCTGGGCAAATGGGATATTCTGCTGTTCCGAGTATTTTTTCAAGTCAGAGCGTCTCATCATCAGAGCCACACCCCTATCATCGACTGAACTTTTTTCTTTACTGACCGCTCCTCGGCATAGTACATCAGATGCTCGATATTTTTTCTATCGTCGCGGATATAGTTAAAAACGCCCTCCTGAAATTCGGCCTTGGACATTTTTTCCTGATACTTCAGGACATCGCAAATCAGGCGGTCTCTATCGTAGATCTTCATCTCAAAGCCTGGCTTTTCTAATGTTTCGACTCCCAGCTCCAAAACCTCTGATTTCGTATAATATGGCGCAACCAGCGGATAATCGAGGTTGAACCGGGATTTGCTGGCGTTTTTATCTATCGCTATAGCCCAGCCATAAGGTCTCTGCTTCAGATAACCATGGTAGTAGAGCGCGCTCTCCATCGTAAGCACACCATCCGTGTGAAACATTGCGTAGATCAGCTTTTCTTCCGAAATCTTTCCTTTCTTTTCAGAATAAAAGCCATTCTTAATCTTTGATAATTCACCGTCTGCCACAAACTGCTGAAGCCTGCGATAGTCGACTCCTAAATCAGTAATCTCTTTTGTCTTCGCGAGTCCGCCGTTTTCCTCTATCAGGGCCTCTATTCTTTCGAGGTCATACGTCCTCTTTTCATCCCGATACATTGGTATTTCTGGTTTCATAATGTCCTCTTTTGTCCAAATAATTGCCGAATCCCGTTCAATTAATATGTAAAATTATACCATAGCAAATTTTATTTTTCCACGGTTTTGATTGCAATAAATCCCGTTTTGCTTTATTATATTAAGGAAATTTTTACATTTCGAATGGAGATATTATGCATTTTTTTAAAATTAAAAGAATATTAACAGCTGCACTTCTTTCTGCGACTGTTTTTTCAGCTGTTGTTTTCAGCGTGTCACCAGCGATGGCGACTAATAATACTGATACCGAATCCGATGGATCTTCTGATACAAGTGATTCTTCCGGTGAGATTTCCTGGCCTAAGGGTCCAAAGGTGAACTCAAAGTCTGCAGTACTTATGGATGTAGACAGTGGAACAGTTCTCTACAGTAAAAAGCCAAATGCCAAGCACTATCCAGCCAGTATCACAAAGATCATGACAGCGATGGTCGCCTTGGAGCACAGCTCTCTTGATGAGACTGTTACCTATTCCAAAGATGCTGTCGCACAGAGCTATGGAGGTACCTCGAGCATTTCCCGTGATATCGGTGAAAAAATGACCATGGAGGAATCGCTATACGGCATGATGCTTGAATCTGCAAATGAATGTGCCTGGGCTATTGCAGAGCATGTAGGCGGGACCGAGGAGAATTTCATCAAAATGATGAACGATAAAGCCAAGTCATTGGGCTGCACTCATACTCATTTTGATAATCCAAACGGTCTTCCTGATAAGGAGCACTGGACAACTGCTCTCGACATGGCAAAAATTTCCCGTGCCGCTTATCAGAATCCCATTTTTGCAAAAATAACCGGAACCAAGACTTATGTGATACCGCCGACTAACAAGCATAAAGACAGTACCTATTTAAACAACCATCACTGTATGCTTAATTACTACCACACATCCAGATATCTCTATGATTACTGTGTCGGTGGTAAGACTGGTTACACCGTTGCTGCAAAGTCTACTCTTGTGACCTATGCTAAAAAGGATGGCCACACCTTAGTCTGCGTCGTCATGTGTGCACAGACTCCGAATCACTGGCTTGATACCAGAAAGCTCTTGGACTGGGGCTTTGAGAATTTCAAGTCTGTTAAGGTATCTGACCTGAGCAATCTTTCTGTTGATTCTTCTAAGCTTGGAACCACAAATTATGGTGCTGATTCATCTCTTATCTCTGTTGATGATTCTTCAACTATCATGATTCCAAAAAATGCTTCTGAATCAGATGTGACTACTTCTCTGAAGAAGTCATCCTCTTCAGACGGTAGTGTAATAGGTCTTATGGAATTTAAGTATGGCAATAAAAAAGTAGGAACCTGCCAACTAAAGGCGAATACATCTGAAGAATCAAGTTATCCTTTTCATAATCTTTCGGCCAATCTTGATGATAAAAATGACAGCTCTTCTTTCATTCAGGTAAATATCTTCCTGATTGTTATAGCTGCCGCTTTGGCACTGGCCGCTGCTATCGGAATTTTCTTTCTTCTCCGCCATATATACTGGTCAGTTTCAAAGCACCAGAGAGACGTACATTCTGCCAAAAAAGGCAGGATAAAGTATAAGAAAATCAGAAATAACGATAAACACTAGAACCTGATATTACATTTTTTGTAACGAAAACCATTATCGAACATTTCGTTGTCCACATGTTTTCCACAAAATGTGGATAACTCATCTAGATATAGTATTCAGTTTTCTATATTTTCTGATAAAGTGTGCATAAATCAACTTTCATTTGAAATTTTAAAAAAGACAGGCAATCTCTTGTGCCTGTCTTTTCCTATGTATCTGTGATTTTATTTATCTTCTTTCTCAAATATGACCTTGTATATCGGGTTTCCCTTCGCTGAAAACTTCTCCTCATACTCAGTCATGATATTCCCTGCATTCATGGCTGCATCGTTATGAAGATCGCGGGTTACAGCAATAATTTTCCATCCCGGTGTCTGCTCTATCGATTCTAGTGAAAAATCAAAGAGGTCGGTGTTATCCGTCTTAAACTCTATCTGTCCGCCGTCCTTTAGAATCACATGATAGAGATCTAAGAACCGCTGATGAGTAAGCCTTCTTTTCGCGTGCCTGTTGCGAGGCCAGGGATCTGAGAAGTTCAGGTAGATCCTGTCTATCTCCTGCTCTCCAAACACATTCGTAAGTTCTCTGCCATCCATACACAATAGCCTCAGGTTCGCTGGCGGCTCCTCCATCGCCTCAAGCTTCTGGATTCCCCTCAGGAGCACAGATGAGTACATCTCTATCCCTATATAGCCGTTCTCCGGATGCGTCAGAGCCATCTCCTTGATAAATCGGCCCTTGCCCATTCCTATCTCTATACGCACCGGCTTACCGCTAAAGAACGTCTCGCTGAACCTGCCCTTATACTGCTCGGGTTCATCTATTGTAAAAATACTCTCAGCTACGGCTTCCTTCGATCCGGGGATATTTCTGAGTCTCATTTTAGATTCTTTTCCTCCTGATTACTTCATTAATTATTAAAAAATCTGATTCTGTATTTCGTTAATATATATCTTAGGCTAATACCGTTATTTATTTCTCATCTCATCAATTTTTTAATTTGCTGTTTTATTTAATCTGCTTTTATTTTTTTATAAAAAAAAGTCCATGTTCCGCGACAAGTTCGCAAAACAAGGACCTTCTGCTGCGCGATCAGGGGTTCGAACCCTGGACACCCTGATTAAGAGTCAGGTGCTCTGCCAGCTGAGCTAATCGCGCTAAAATGCAAGCACTTTTTCATTTTTTTTCGAATTTTATATATTGTTTATAATTTACCCAAACTTTATCTGCCTTTTGTTTTCATTTATTTTTTCAAAAAACAACCAGTTCTTTTCGCTGTTTCCCAACTGCGATAGAACTGGTTGACTTGGTTTTACTGTACCTTTGAGAATAGTGCTTCAATCTCCTCTGGCGTCATCATACGATTCGGATCTCCTCCTGCTTCTGGTTTTGAGTCCTCTGGCTTTTTCTCCGATTCTGTACTATCTGTACTGTTATCGTTGTTATTTTCTGTATCAGCAGAATTTGCTGTGCTGCTGTCAGAATCGCTTCCTGCATTTGCTGACGCAAAAAGGGCTGCTATCTGCTCTGGTGAAAGCTTTGCATTCGGATCATTTGATATCGGAGCTGCATTTGTTTCTGGTTCTGGCGCTGGTTCCTCTGGTGCAGGTCCTGGCTCCTGCGGCTTTTCATCTGGCGTAGATTCAGGCTCTTCTGCTTTTTCTTCAGGTGCTGGTTCTACATCTTCTGGTGTTGAATCTTCATTTATAGATGAATCAACATCTAATCCCAGATCGTCATCAGCTCCTGCATCCACTGTCAGGTCAGTATCTGTTGATAAGTCTGAATCAAGATTCAACTCATCGTCTACTACCGCATCTGTATCAAGACTTAGTCCATCGTCTGTTTTGGTGTCTTCATCTAGAGTCAGTCCATTATCTACATCTGTGTCTGCATCAAGACTCAACCCATCATTTGTTGATTCATCAGTGTCAAGGCTTAAGTCATCGTCTGTTTCGGTGTCAAGGCTCAGTCCATCGTCTGTTGTTTCATCTGTATCAAGGCTCAGTCCGTCATCTGTTGTTTCATCTGTATCAAGGCTCAGTCCGTCATCTGTTGTTTCATCAGTATCAAGGCTCAGTCCATCATCTATTGCTTCTTCTGTGTCAAGGCTCAGCCCATCATCTGCTGCTTCCTCTATATCAAGGCTCAGCTCATCTCCATCCGTTTCGTTTGATTCTTCAGACTCATTTAAGGATACAGATTCAGGTTCAATGTCCAGATCAAGGTCAGTATCTGCGGTGGTATCTTCATCTGTATTTGCAGTATTATCTGATTTGAATTCTTCTGTCTGCGGCGCAGCATTATATGTACCCTGCTGAGGAACAGATCCTGACACAAGAGAACCTGCAAAAATTACAGGCGGCTTTTCTACAAGAGCTTTCTGCGACTGTTCCAGTCTTTCGATGTCTGCATCCATTCTCTTTAATTCATGCAGGACATCATCGATTGAATTCGTTAATTTTCTTATCTGATCATTTGATGCTCCGGAAATCTGCTGCTCTGTCGGTGTTGCTGGTGTAGATCCTGAAAATCGATCTGATTTTTCAGTAAGAGTCTGGATATCTGCCTGCATATCTGCAATCTTTCCAGCAACTACAGCGTTAGAATTCATCAAAGCATCGGCGTTTTCCTTTGTTCTTCCGATCGTGACCTTAGCCAGGGCCTTGATTGCGTTTATGATTTCCTCAGCCGGTACTGCGTATTCTTCACTCATTTGCTGTATTTTATTATCTGCGTCAGCTTGAGATTTTCTTGTCAGTTCAAACATAGCCTGCAGCACCTTTGCCATGTCTTCCGACTCTTTATCTCTTCTATGCTCCTCGGCTGATTTATTAAGTACATAAAAAATAACCGACCACAGTCCAAATATCACAAATATAATTGCGCAAAATAATGTCTTCGAAGAATTAATTCTCGAAACTATTATCAGTACTGTCAGACATACAATAGCAAGTATCGAACTGATCAGTAAAAAAATCTGATAAATTCTATTGTTCTGTTGTTTTTTCTTCTTGTTTTCTTCAGGTGCATTATCCATATGGGCCCCCATTCTATAGAATTGATAGATTTTAGTTGACTTTTGTAACTTCTATCCTTACTTTACCCTTTTTTATATTGAATTGCAAGAAAAATATATTCTTTCTTATTTTAATTGTTTTACGTTTCAACTAATCTTTTTATTGTTAATTCCGTTTATTAAATGTTCACTATATCTTCACACTTTTATCACATATTGCCCTTATTATGTTTTTGTTGATCGGGAAACCGGTCGACCAATATTTTTCATACTCTCCCCTTTAGCCACGGCTCTCCCCCTAATAGAATGCCGTGGCTTTTATTTTTTCGTTATATTAATTTTCATTTATCTCATTAATTGAATTGAAAATCTTTTATTTTTCATAGAAAAAAGACGTGGAATTAATCCTTCCACGCCTTTTATGATACGTCCCTGATGCGATTCGAACGCACGACCTTCCGCTTAGGAGGCGGACGCTCTATCCTGCTGAGCTACAGAGACACAATAATATGCGGTCATTCTTAAACCAATATCCTCGACTGAAGCCACACCTCTCCTTTGAACCTGCGTCCCTCTTTTGGGATTCCAACCAGATCTCCACTGTTTATAGCGACAATAAAATCCAGTCCACAGCAGTTCAAATCAAGCAGGTAAACAATCTGATCATTGACTTCGGTTTTTACTTCCCGGATATCCTCAATGGTTCCTACAACCCTGTAGATATCCAGGTCGATTGTTCTCGGCTTAAAGGTATTTTCAACTACACCATAAACGCCGTTCTTTTTAACCCGCTTGTCTATTTTAGAATAAATTTGCATTTCTGTCAATGTCAATTGCTCATATGCATCATCTTTTCCTGCAAACAGATCATTTTTTAATTTTCGCCTTCTGGCCTCTATATTATTCAGCTCTTTATCATTATCCTCACCCTTTGGCAAAAGTATCAATCCATTATGAGAAAGACCTGTCAGAGAAACTCCTCTATAAAGCATCTTGTATTCATCCGTCAGCTCGAGAGAGGCTCCATCTGTAACTTCATAAAGATTCTGAACAAACGAAAACAGTAGAAATCCAAATTCTTTTACTTCCGAGCACAACAGCACCTCATCTGAATTTCTCTTTCTGTCAAAGTCAAGATTTTCTTCTTTTATTGTAACTCTGTCTGACTCAAAAAACGGGAAATATGACTCCCTTATAAAATTCCCATTACGGTCTTCAAATCCGCAGGCTCTGATACCCAGGTTTTCTCCCAGATAAAGTGACAGCTCAACCTTATTATCGTCTTTGGTATTATTTGATGCGACAAATTTCACACTTGGATTTATTTCCAAAACGTTTTCCATTGTCATAAAAGCATTCTGATCGCATCCCGCCAATCCTACGGCATTAAAAAATTCGTACATTCGATAATCCTTAATTCGTTCCGTTTAGTGCCTTTGAAAGTGCCTTTTCTTCCTCTGGCGAAAGTCCAATAATTGAGTTTCCGTCGATAATTTCTTTGATATAGCTGTAACTGCCCTCTCTGCTGTGAACAGTATTAATGATAAATCCGTTGTCCTTCTCATTTAACAGAGTAAGAGCAAAGCTCAACTTTCCGCCCTGTTCATCTAAGGCATCATATTTCTCAAGACCTATTTTCTGGAAGCACGGTTCCAGATCCTTTGCCAGTTGATCAAGTCTCTGCTCGTTTTTTCTATTGCGGTCGTCTATCTCATCGATCTTATTTATTTTTTCCATTAAGATCTCTTCAAGCGACTCTCCACTTTTTCCTTTCATAAATGAAGCGTATTTCTTCTTCATAGATGAAAGCCTGACAGCCTGAATAATTATAATTATTAAAAAAATAACCGCTGCTGCACAAAGTCCTATCAGTATATATTCTGGGTCAATTCCTAAATACTTTTCTATCATCTTTGGTCTTTTTCCTCGCTGTGATAAATTTTCAGTAATCTATTGGTCTTGTATTTTTCCTGGTTTTATTAGTGGATCTCATTGAAGCATGCAACTATTTTTTCAAACTCTTCATTTGAAAAATAGTCGATCTCGATTTTACCACTCTGCTTTGTTTTCGGTGTGATCAAAACCTTTGTTCCCGTCTTCTGCTTCAGCTGCTCTTCGACCGTCTTCATATGATCGACATAGTCTTTTTCTAGTTCTTCCTCGCCTGGTTTTTCCTTTGCAGGCTTTTTGCTGTTCATCCGCTTTATCTCTTTTTCGACATCACGGACACTCATTTTTTCATCGAAAATCTTCTGCGCAAATTCGTACTGTTGTTCAGGGTCTTCGATATTAAGAATTGCTCTTGCATGCCCAGGTGTGATCATCTCTTCGATAAGCATCTGCTGGACCCTTTCATCAAGCTTTAGTAGTCGAAGCGAATTTGTAATAGCAGCACGGCTCTTGCTCACTTTTTCTGCTACTTCATCCTGCTTCAGGTTGAATTCTTCCAAAAGCTTTTTATATGCTAGTGCTTCCTCTATTGGGTTTAAGTCCTCACGCTGGATATTCTCTATCAGTGAGATCTCCATTATTTCCTGTTCAGACAGATCTCTGATGATGACTGGGACCTTTTTAAGTCCTGCTTTCTTTGCTGCTCTCCAACGACGCTCACCAGCTATTATCTCATAGTAGTCGTCCTTTTTCTGGACTATAAGTGGCTGGATGATTCCGTACTGCTTTATTGACTCTGCCAGCTCCTGAAGTGCATCCTCATTAAAATTTTTCCTGGGCTGCTCCCTGTTTGGTTCTACCTTATTGATATCTACAAGAGTGTCTGGTTCACTTTCAGTTTTCTCTTCTTTTTTGTTTTCTTCTTTTCCTACTATATCAGGAATCAGGCTGTCGAGTCCCTTGCCTAATCCGTGTTTATTATTTCTTGCCATTTCCTGCCTCAGTTATTTTAGATCTTCTCTTTTATTTTTTCAGATCCTTTTTACCGATTTCATCTTTGATTTTCGATTTTTGTTGCTCTAATCAGTTGTTTTCGATTATCTCTTTTGCCAGATTTCTGTAGCTCTCTGCTCCTGCTGACTTCGGATCATAGATATTTATTGGAAGTCCATGTGATGGTGCCTCAGCTAATCGGACATTTCTAGGAATTATCGTCTTATAGATTTTTGTGTTAAGGTTATTTTTTACTGATGCTACAACCTCATTTGACAGATTCGTTCTGCCGTCGTACATCGTAAATACTACGCCGTTGATTTTTAATTTTTCATTTAATCTGTTATGTACGAGGTCGATTGTGTGTAACAGCTGACTGATTCCCTCAAGCGCGTAGTACTCACACTGGATTGGGACAAGTACGCTGTCGGCTGTCGTCATTGCATTTACTGTCAGCATATTCAGTGATGGCGGGCAGTCGATAAATATGTAGTCGTAGTCATCTGCTACGTAATCTACTGCATTTTTTAGAATAAATTCTTTATCGTTTATTCCTAACAGCTCTATTTCTGCTCCGGCCAGATTTACATTTGCCGGGATTATGCTCAGGTTCTCTACTCCGTCAATGTCGACTTTTTTTATTGCTTCTTTTATCGTGCACTCGTCGAGCATCAGCTCATACACTGTATTTTCTGCTGTCGTTTTGTCGATTCCAAGTCCGCTTGTTGTATTTCCCTGCGGGTCTAAGTCTATGATCAGGACTTTTTTTCCTGTTTCTGCCATGCAGGCTGAAAGGTTTATTGCGGTTGTGGTTTTTCCGACGCCTCCCTTTTGGTTGGCGATTGCGATTACTTTGCTCATTCGTTTCTCCCTGTAAAAATATATGTGTTTTCTTGTTTTCAAAATGCTTTGTTATTATAGCATTTTATGGGGGATTTTTCTATATGAAATTGTTGACTGTTTTCTCTTCATAGTATGGGACGCTGGTTCAGTTGACTTTTGAAATTTCTTTTATTTATTAGAGTAAGGTCCGCTGGTTCGGTTGTCGCTTCCATGGCTGGTGTGATGGCTATGATCATCATGCGTGGCCGACCGGCTTGCTCCTTGCCTTCAGAGTGCACAGATTTATAAACTGGCTTAGCTTCCAGGTCTGCGTCGCAAAGCCTAAAGTCGGCCACGCATGTGTCATAGCTCATCACACTTGCGCCATGTTCGCGGCATTCAAAAACCGAACCAGCGGTTTTAATTTCTAGGAGTTATGAACTTCTTTATTTGAGTTTGATTTTAATTAAATGTTTTACCTCTAGATAATGTTTCACGTGAAACATGAAACCACTAACTCTAGTATCAACAAAAAAACAACTAGATATAATGTTTCACGTGAAACATTACCACAAGAAGTAGTAGAAATTTATTTGAGTTTCTGATACTCAGAAATGCATTGATTGACCTGAGATAATTCAATTTCGACACCGTTTAAAGATTTGTTAACCTGCTCAAACTGTGTTGAAAGATTTGAAACTGATTCATTAAGAGAAGCCAATTCATCGTCGTATTTAAAATCTTTACGTGGATAAAATGGTTCAAATGGGCGTGTATTTGAAGAGACATAATCATCCAGCTGGAGCTTTGCAGTAGATATAGATGAACGGATTGAAATAAGCTGATCCTTAAGCTCATTTTTTTGTTTAGTAAGAATTTCAAGACGTTGGTTCAGATACTCTTCTATCATACAGACACCTCTAAGTTAAAAGAAAAAATAACTACAATAAAAGTATAAACAAAAAAAATAAAAAATCAAAGTGGTTTTTTTAGCGGTGTTCCTGCTTTTCTTGGATAGGTCTTTGGTGTTCCCTTATCCTTCTTTATTAAGATAAGAGTTCTAGATATATCCGTTTCAGGAAGTGAGAATTTCTTCTCAAAGGTGATACTTCCACCAAGAACAGATAAAGCTATCTTACTATCAGCAATCTCCTGCTCTGCTTTCTCAGATTTATATGAAATAAAATATCCGTGAGTCTTTACAAAGGGAAGACAATATTCTGAAAGAGTTGAGAGATTTGCAACTGCACGTGAAACACAGAAATTAAATGATTCACGAAGCTGCTTATCATGTGCTCCGTCCTCTGCCCTGGCATGTATAAAAGTTACATCGTTAAGATTTAATTCTGCACAAACATCCTTTAAGAACTCTACCCTCTTATTAAGAGAATCAAGTAATGTAAGCTTGATTTCCGGGAAAACAATTTTTAAAGGAATACCAGGAAAACCAGCACCGGTACCTACATCAATAACAGATGCACCACCATTAAAAGCAGAAATCACATCAAACTCAGGCAACAGCTTTACACAGGAAAGAGAATCTACAAAATGCTTAATAACCACATCCTGATAATCAGTTATTGCAGTAAGATTCATTACCTTATTCTTCTCAACAAGCATCTGATAATACTTATAAAAAGAATTTACTTGATTATCATCAAGAGAAATACCTAAAGACTCAAATGACTTTATTAAAAAATTTAAATCATCATTATTCATAAAAACTACCATAATAAAAAAATCATATAGCGGGCCTGACTAATAAAAAAGTAGAGGCTGAAACGCAGTCAGGAGAGACACGTGCCTTTGATTTTTCGTTGTGAGTGAGGGCGATATTGCCGCCCGGGTGACAAACGTTAAAACAAAAGTAAAACTTTATTTGTCCAGATACTTTCCCGACTCAATATAAATCATCAGCACCGAAATATCTGAAGGTGAAACTCCAAGAATTCTCGAAGCCTGTCCGACACTTACAGGGCGGGCATCCTTAAGCTTCTGCCTAGCTTCAATTCGAAGAGAAGGTACCTTATCATAATCGAGCTCTTCTGGAATAAGCTTATCCTCTAATTTCTTAAAATGCTCCACTTGCTTCTGCTCTCTAGTGATATATCCATCATACTTGATCTGGATATTTACCTGCTCTCTGACTGAATCATTAAGAGAAGGTCTGTCAGGATCAAGAGGAGCTGTTTTATCATAAGAAAGTTCCGGTCGGCGAATCAACTCAGAAAGTCCGATTCCAGAATTTACTGGAACAGTATGAAAAGCCTTAAGGAAATTCCTGGTATGCTCATTGTCACCGACAAATACCTTATCAACTCGAGAGATTTCCTCACGGGTTTCATCTATTTTTTCCTCAACCTTATCAAAACGGTCATCCGAAATAAGACCAGCTTCATGACCGAACTTAGAAAGACGAATATCCGCGTTATCCTGGCGTAAAAGGAGGCGATATTCCGCTCTAGAAGTCATCATTCGGTAAGGTTCCACAAGTTCCTTGGTTACTAAATCATCTATAAGAACACCTATATAGCCATCCGAACGGGAAAGAACTATTGGCTCCTTCCTCTGAACAAAGCGGGCTGCATTTATTCCTGCTATAAGTCCCTGAGCCGCAGCCTCCTCATAACCACTGCTTCCATTGAACTGTCCACCTGAGAAAAGTCCTGAAATAGCCTTAAACTCAAGAGAAGCCTTTAACTGATGAGAAGCAAGACAATCGTACTCTATCGCATAAGCATTTCTTACAATATCACAATGTTCTAAACCTGCAATCGAATGATAGAATTCATACTGAACAGCCTCAGGCATTGAAGAGGATGCACCACTGACATACATCTCATTAGTCATAAGGCCTTCAGGTTCGATAAAAAGCTGATGTCTTTTCTTTTCGCTGAATTTTACCACTTTGTCCTCAAGGGACGGGCAATATCTAGGACCAGTTCCCTCAATTACTCCGGCATAAATCGGACTCTCATCGAGATGAGCCCTGATAATATCGTGAGTATGCTCATTAGTATAGGTAAGAAAACATGAAACCTGCGGTTTCTGGATACTTCTCTTATCGTTGGTAAAGGAAAATGGAGTAATAACAGGGTCCCCAAACTGCTCTGTCATCTTTGAGAAATCAATGGAACGTCTGTCAATTCTAGCCGGTGTTCCAGTCTTAAAGCGGAGAAGCTTTACATTATTAGCACGAAGTGAGTCACTCAGGTGAGTAGCAGCTTTAAGACCATTCGGACCTGTATATTCGATAACACTTCCATAAAGACAACGGGCATTCAAATAAGTACCAGTGCAGAGAACAACTGCCTTGGAAAAATACGTCGCACCGGAAATAGTCTTTACACCCTTTATCTCACCATGCTCGATTATCAGATCACAGACCTCAGCCTGACGAAGTACCAGATTAGGAGTAGACTGAAGAACTTTTCTCATCTCAATAGAATAAGCGAGCTTATCAGCCTGACATCTGAGAGAATGAACTGCTGGCCCTTTGCTGGAGTTAAGCATTTTCGACTGGATAAAAGTCTTATCGATGTTCTTAGCCATCTCGCCACCTAAGGCATCGATTTCACGAACCAGATGACCCTTGGAAGAACCACCGATATGTGGATTACAAGGCATGAAAGCAACTGAATCCATACTCACTGTAAAAATAATCGTCTTCAGCCCCATCCTGGCAGAGGCCAAAGCTGCCTCGCACCCGGCATGACCAGCACCTACTACAACTACATCATAATTTTCAACTATCTGACTCATTTCACTTACCCATACAAAAATCCGAGAAAACCTTATTCACCAGATCCTCTTCCACTTCTTCACCAATTATATGTCCCAGCGAACGATAGGCATCATACAAATCTCCTGTAAAGAAATCTTCTGAAAGACCATCAGCAATAGAACGCTGGACCAGATTAAGAGATTTAAAAGCTTCTTTTAGATCATTATAATTCTGCTCAGAAGTTATATAAAACTTATCCTTGTCCAGTCCACCATTGAAATAAAGTTTGGAAACACAAGCCTTTAATTCATCTAATCCGTCACCAGTTTTAGTAGAAAATTCAACCACATATCCATCAAAGAAGCGGTGAATATCATCAGAATTAGTAACAGATTCAAGGTCAGATTTATTAAGAAGAACAATAGCCGAAGACTTATCAAAAACAGACAGATATTTTATATCATCCTGAGTTAGTTGAACAGATGAATCAACTAAATAGAGGTTTAACTCAGCATCAGACTGTGCCTTAATAGCCTTCTCAACACCAATAGACTCTACCTGATCAGATGTCTGTCTGATACCAGCAGTATCTACGAGATTTAAAACTATATCTCCAAGAACTACCCTGTCTTCTATCATATCTCTGGTAGTTCCAGGAATATCAGTAACGATTGCCTTATCATGTCCTGAAAGAAAATTCAGGAGAGAAGATTTTCCGACATTAGGACGGCCAGAGATTACAGTATTAATTCCATCCTTTATAAGACTACCCTGATGATATGAGTCAATAAGCTGATCAATCTCAGAGCACCACTTATTAAGTAAAATCGAAAGCTTTGAATCGAAACCAACCAAATCATAATGCTCAGGGTCATCTAAAGCTGCTTCCACAAAAGCCGCCTCATGGATAATTTCAGAACGAAGCTTTTTAATTTTCCCAGAGAGAAAACCTGAAAGCTGCCTGAGCGAATTCTTATAAGAAGCCTCACTACTTGAAGAAATAAGGTCCATAACAGAGGAAGCCTCTGAAAGGTCCATTCTGCCATTTAGAAAAGCTCTCTTGGAAAATTCACCAGGTTCAGCCGGACGAATTCCAGTGTCATAAACCAGAGATAAAACTTTCCTGAGTACATAGATTCCGCCGTGACAGTTAATCTCGACAGAGTTTTCTCCAGTATAGCTGTGAGGAGCTTTAAAAACAGAAATAAGAACCTCATCAACCATCTGACCTGAAGAATCTACTATGTGACCGTAATTAATTGTATTAGGAGCATACTCATAGAGATGCTTTCTGCCTGAAAAAATTTTATCCACAAACTCAGCAGACTGTTCTCCACTGACTCTTATAATGCCTATACCAGAGGCAGACAGCGGAGTTGCAATAGCTGCTATTGTATCAAATTCACTAATCATCACAAGAAATAAACAGTGTTATCCACAAAGAATCTATATAAAACAAAAGCCTGTTACCACACAGGAAACAGGCATTAAAATCAAAAGAAACAATAAATTATGAACGAACGTAGTCGATAACCACATGTCTGTAAGGCTCTTCACCCTCAGAATGAGTAGTTACATGATCCACGTCCTGGAGAGCAGAATGAATGATTCTTCTCTCATAAGGATTCATAGGCTCAAGAGAAACAGATCTGCGTGAACGTCTTACTCTAGAAGCTACGTTTCTGGCAAGATTCTCAAGAGTTTCCTCACGTCTGTGTCTGTAGTCCTCGGTATCAATTTTAACACGGATATAATCATCTGAACCCTTATTTACTACGAGGTTTGTCAGATACTGAAGGCTGTCAAGAGTCTGACCACGCTTTCCGATAAGAATGCCCATCTTATCACCAGACATATTTATCGAAAGGCAGTTTTCTTCATCGTTATAGAGCATCTCGAGATCTACATCAAGACCCATCTTGTCGAATACGTCATCAAGAAAATTACGAGCCACATCCTCACATGAAGTCTGTTTCTTTCTGGCATTAATAACGGCATTTTTTGAACCGATACCAAAAAGACCGCCAGTAGAACCCTTCTCTAAGATATCATACTCTATTTCATCAGAAGGAACCCCCAATTCAACAGATGCAGCGGTAAGTGCATCATCTACCGTTTTACCGGTATATTCCTTGAACTCTTCCATTTATATGCCCTCCTATTTTTTGGTATTTCTCTCATTAAAATCTTTTACTAAGTTAGCTTTAGAAGTCATTGAACCTTTTCTGGCCTTAGTAGAAGCTTCTCTTGCCTTATTAAGCTCTTCTTCCTTGTTCTCAGAAATATTAGCCTTGGAAGAAAGATTTCTAGTACTCATATTAGCGTACTGCATCATCTGCTCACGTCTGATACCACGCTTCTCAGCTTTCTTAGCTGCTTTCTCTTTATTCTTCTCAATGATATCATCAAGGTTAATCTGCTCGAAGTGTCTGTTAAGAATAACCTGCTGAACAGATCTGATTACAGCACCGGCAATCCAGTAAAGTGAAAGACCTACAGGAGTAGTGAATGAGATGAACAGTGTCATAAGAGGCATCAGTGTGTTCATCATCTTCATCTGACGGGCCATCTGATCATTACCATCACTAGAAGTAGGTGTTAGCCTCATGTTCAGATACTGGGTCAGATAAGCAACTACAGGAATAAGAATAGCTCCGATTGTTAAACCGATTCCTGCACCACGGATACCAGACATGATGAGGTTCCATGGTGTATCAGAAATATTCAGGTTTCCAAAGTAGTTAACCTGTGAAAGACTACTGTGAGTAGAATTAATCTGAGATGTAAGAGCAGGAAAATCCTTTTTCAGGGTAGCCCAGCCACTATCAGGAAGCTTATAAAGAACATCGATCACATGGTTCTTTATTTCAGTCTTTGTACCTGATGTAAAATCGATATTTGACAGATGAGCTGTCTCAACAAGTGGCTTTAAAGCCTTATCAAATCCACTTGTACCGACTATACCGTTTACAAGTCCTGTAAAAATGCCCTTTACACTGCCTAAGTAAGCAGGAATATTATAGAACACACGGTAGAGGGCAAAGAGGATAGGCATCTGAATAAGAAGCTGAACACAGCTGCCCATCGGTGAAATGCCGTATTTATCATAGAGAGCAGAGGTTTCTTCCTGCATAGCCTGCATAGAAGCCTGATCAGTTTTACCCTTGTACTTTTTCTGAATGGCCTGCATCTCAGGCTGCATCTTACGGGTAAGCATTGAGAATTTCTGCTGCTTATATGTAAGAGGCAGAAGAGCCATATAGATGATAATTGTAAAAAGGATGATTGCGATAGAAATCGCACCACCATGAATTCCACAGATAGAATAGATAAGATAGTAAATCTTATCCATGATCCAGCCGAGACCACGAGCTATAGGACCAATAAAGGTACCATTATAAGCAGTTAAAAAAATTGCCGGCAAAATAATCCTCCAATCATGGAACAGGATCGTAACCGCCATGTGAGAACGGATTACATCTGATGATCCTCCATAAAGCGAGCGCACCACCCTTTAGAGCACCATACTTCTCTACAGCTTCTAGACCATAGGTAGAGCAGGTAGGATAATAAGGGCATTTCGTCGTCTTAAACGGAGAAATGTATTTCCTGTAAAATTTAATAAGAAAAATCAAAAATTTCTTTGCCATAACTATTCTAAAAGACCATGGTACTTAAGAAGAAAAAGAAGTGAAGCCTCAATCTGATGAAAATCAGCATCCTTTGCATTAGTACGAAGAACAGTCACCAGATCATAACCCTTAGATACGGATAACTCATGCAGCCTGTAAGACTCTCTGACCAGACGGCACAGATGATGCCTGACTACACTGTTACCCACTTTCTTACTCACAGAAATACCAAGTCTGTTCATATCACGATCATTAGGTAAGACATAGAGGACAATAAAACGGTCTGACTTGGATCTGCCCTTTCTGTAAACCTGTCTGAAATCTGTATTTTTCTTAAGTGAGTCAGTAAACTTCATAAAAATAAAAGGCCACAAAGCGTGGCCTGTAGTTTAAGCGGTGAGTGTCTTTCTGCCCTTAGCACGCCTAGCTGCAAGAACCTTACGACCGCCCTTAGAACTCATTCTTGAACGAAAACCATGAACCTTCGATCTCTGACGTTTCTTTGGCTGAAAAGTCATCTTCATAAGAGAAGCACCTCCTTTATATAAATAAAAAATAATAATCCATTTAAAAATAACAAAAACGGACAAAACAACGACTATAATTGTAGCAAAAATATAAAACTTGTCAAGCACAAGATACAAAATCGCCAGTACAAGATTTAGTTATCAACACTCTGTGGACAAATTTGTGGAAAACTTATACTTTGCCTGTGAAAAACATCAACAAATCCTTAAAAATAAATAAAACATTAACTGTGGATAACTCATATATTTTTTAAATAAAACTTACAAATATGTCAGAAATGGTTGAAGTTTTGACCAATTTTAGATAAAATAGAGATTGGTTTTTTCTAACCTTTTGAAGATTTATTTTTTCAAGGAAAGATTATTTAAAAAAGTTTCTTCCTATATAAAAAGAAAAGTAAACGAGGAACGGCTGATGGACGAACTGCAGCAAAATTGGAATCAAATACTTCAGGGAGTTAAAGAGGATTTTGAGATAAATGATGTCTCATTTAATACCTGGCTTCTCCCTCTGAAAATCTACTCTGTAGAGGATCACACTGTAACCATAGTAGCTTCAGACGAGACTGATGAGATGGCTATCAACTATATCTCAAAGAAGTACGAGAAACCAATAGCTACAAAGATTGCTGAATTTACAGGTAAAGAATACGATATTAAGTTCATTCTCGCAAAGGATACAAAGCCTGAGAAAAAACAGACTGTAGACCTTTCATCAAACCCTAACTATGCCTCGTCAAATTTACGTGAGAAATATACTTTTGATACCTTTGTCGTAGGAAATAACAACAGGTTTGCTCAGTCCGCAGCACTTGCAGTAGCTGAAACACCTGGTGAGACCTATAATCCCCTCTATATATATGGAGGACCTGGACTTGGCAAAACCCATCTGATCCAGGCAATCGGTAATTTTATCCTGCAGAATAATCCAAATAAAAAGGTCTTATATGTGACATCAGAGGATTTCGTAAATGAAGTCATTGAATCGATAAGAAGTACGAATAACACTTCTACTATGGGTAAATTTCGTGACAAATACCGCAAGGTTGATGTCTTAATGATCGATGATATCCAGTTTATTATAGGAAAGGAATCAACACAGGAGGAATTTTTCCACACCTTCAACGCTCTCCACTCTGCAGGAAAACAGATAGTGCTTACCTCAGATAGACCACCAAAAGAGATGGAAACTCTTGAAGCGAGGATTCGTTCGAGGTTTGAATGGGGACTTATGGCAGATATAGGTTACCCTGATTACGAGACCCGTATGGCCATTCTCCGTAAAAAGGTTGAAGAGGATCATATACAGTTAGACGACGAGATATTAAACTATATCGCTACGAATATTAAGACAAATATCCGTGAGATAGAAGGTGCTTTAAATAAACTTATAGCTTACTCAAATATCGAGCATACAGATATAACACTTGATATAGCAGAGCAGGAGCTCGCAAATATCATAGCTCCGGAAAAACCAAGGGAGATAACTCCACAGCTGATAGTTGAAGTCGTTGCTGAATCCTACGGAATAACTGTCGACCAGATGATATCCAAGAACAAAAGTAAGAATATCACAGAACCTAGGCAGATAGCCATGTATCTGTGCAGGGAATTAACAAGTAATCCACTTGAGTCGATTGGCAAACTCCTTGGAGGACGCGACCATTCCACAATTATCCACGGTGCAAACAAGGTTGCCGACGAGTATAAACGTAATGATGAGTATAAAAAACAGATTGACAGCATAATCAAAAAAATTAAGCCGGATTAAGGATCAGATATGCACAGTCTGTCAAGACAGTTTCACAGCAGAATAACAGTAAAATTTTTTAAATAAAACACATAAAAGACAGGAAATAAGCCTATTCACAGACTTATCCACTAATCCACAGTCTATAATAATAAGAAGATTATATTTTATATTATTATTATTACAAAACGCTTCGCAAGATCTTAAAGGACTGCTGAAAGGAGTAATAAACCTTAATGAAGATCTCATGTACACAATCAGCACTGCAAAACAGTGTAAATATCGTATCCAAAGCTGTACCCGGCAAAACAACGATGCCTATACTTGAATGTATTCTTTTAAACACCACTGACGGTTCTTTAAAGCTTACTGCAAGTAATATGGACTTGGGAATTGAGAGCATAGTTTCAGAGAGCAGCGTTGAAGAGGAAGGTTATGTGGCATTGGATGCAAAGCTCTTTTCAGATGTCGTCAGAAATCTTCCACCTGAAACAGTCTTTATAGAAAGTGACGAACAATTCCACACAGTAATCAGATGTGGAACCGCTGAGTACAAGATTATCGGAAAGTCGGGACAGGATTTTCCAAAACTGCCTATTTTAAAAATAGATGATCCGGTAGAAATTTCTCAGCTGTCTTTTAAAAATATCATCACCCAGACTTCATTTGCAGCGGCAGTTAACGAAGCAAATAAAATGATGACAGGTGTTTATATGGAAATTCACGGGAATTTCCTGAAGATGGTAGCTCTCGATGGACACCGTATTTCGGTAAGGACAATTCAATTAAAGCAGCCTTACCCAGACCACAGTGTAATTATTCCAGGAAAGTCATTAAATGAAATTAATAAAAACTTGTCAAGTGAAATAAATGATAAGGCTTATATCTACTTTACAGATAATCAGATGATAGTAGATATCGAAAATACCACGATGGTTGTGCGTCTGATTGAAGGACAGTATTTCAACTATGAACAGATGATCCGCTTCCAGTTCAATACCAAAGTGGTCGTAAACCGCCGTGAAATAGTTGATAGTATTAATCGTGCTACTCTTCTTGTAAAAGAGGGCGAAAAGAAGCCTATTATTTTAAATATAGTTGATGGTAAGATTGAATTAATGGGAAATTCCGCCTTTGGAACTATGAAAGAAGATATTCAGGTACTTAAAGAGGGCGAAGACCTGATGATCGGTTTTAACCCGAGATTCTTACTTGATGCTTTAAGGGTTATAGATGATGAGCAGGTAAGCATTTATCTGATGGATGCCAAGTCTCCGGCATTTATCAAGGATGATGCTGAGTCTTATATATACATAGTCCTTCCGGTTAATTTTACAAATCAGAGATAAAAATGGAAGTTCAGATTAGAGAAACAGACGATTTCATAAAGTTAGGCCAGGCTTTAAAAAAAGCTGGTCTTGTGGGTTCCGGAGTAGAAGCCAAGGAAGTCATCCAGAACGGAGAAGTAGAAGTAAACGGTGAAGTGGATACCCGCCGTGGACGAAAACTCTACGATGGCGACAGAGTCAGCTTCAATGGAGAAGAGTTAGTGATCGTTAAATGATAGTTAAGTCGCTTGAATTGAAAAATTTCAGAAATTACGAGAGGCTTTCTATAGATTTTGACCCTTCGACAAATATCATATATGGCGACAATGCCCAGGGAAAAACAAATATCCTTGAAGCCATCTGCGTAAGCGGTACGAGCCGTTCGCACAGGGGAAGCAGGGATAAGGATATGATCCGGTTTGGTGAGCAGGAAGCACATATTAGAACTATTGTTGAAAAAAATTCAAGTGAATATCGTATAGATATCCATTTGAAAAATAACCACTCCAAGGGCATAGCTATAAATAAAGTTCCAATAAAGAAATCGTCAGATCTCTTTGGAATTTTAAATATCATATTTTTTTCACCGGAAGATCTAGCAATCATTAAGAACGGACCAGATAAAAGGCGACGGTTTATTGATATGGAGCTCTGCCAGATAGACAGAGTGTATTTATATAATCTTACTGAATACAGTAAGACGCTAAATCAGAGAAATAAGCTGTTAAAAGACATAGTCTTTAATAAAAAGCTTTTGGATACTCTTCCAGTATGGGACGATAAGCTTGCAGAATACGGCTCAAAGATCATCAAGCGACGGGAAGAATTCGTAGAGACTATAGCTCCTTTAGTTAGTGAACTTCACAGGCAGATTTCAAACGACAGAGAAGAGGTAGAACTTTTCTACGAGAAAAATGTCTCGGCTGAGGGAATGCGCGAAGCGCTTGATTTTTCGTATGATAATGATATAAGGCTTGGGTCTACTACTAAGGGACCGCACAGAGATGACCTGAGGTTTGACTTAGGCGGAGTTGATCTGAGAAAATTTGGTTCACAGGGTCAGCAGCGTACTGCTGCTCTCTCACTCAAGCTCTCTGAGGTCACAATGATGGAAAAGGAGACAGGTGAAAAACCGGTGCTTCTCCTTGACGATGTGCTCTCAGAGCTCGACAGCAATAGGCAAAAAGACCTTTTAAAAAGTCTTTCAGATACACAGACTCTTATCACCTGTACTGGACTTGATGATTTCGTAAAGAACCAGTATCAGGTGAATAAGGTTTTTGAAGTAAAGAATGGAGTTATAATAAATGGTTGAACATGAATATGGCGGAGATCAGATTCAGATTCTTGAAGGACTCGAAGCCGTAAGAAAAAGACCGGGAATGTACATAGGTTCCACCTCTGTTAAGGGACTTCACCATCTCGTATATGAGATAGTGGATAACTCTGTGGATGAGGCATTGGCAGGATACTGCCACCACATTCAGGTAGAGATTAATAAGGACAATACTATCACAGTTACTGATGATGGCCGTGGTATCCCGGTAGACATCAACCATAAGGCTGGAAAGCCGGCGGTTGAAGTCGTTTTTACAGTGCTGCACGCCGGTGGTAAATTCGGCGGTGGCGGATACAAGGTTTCAGGTGGTCTGCACGGAGTAGGTGCTTCAGTTGTTAATGCTCTCTCCGACTGGCTCGAGGTTGAGGTCCGCCGTGATGGAAAAGTCTACAGACAGCGCTACGAAAAAGGTAAAACAGTTACCCCGCTTGAGGTCGTAGGCGAGTGCGAAGCTGATCATACCGGAACAAAGGTTACATTTAAGCCGGATGAGACTATTTTTGAAGAGACTGTATTTGATTTTGATACCTTAAAAGTCCGTCTCCGAGAGACAGCCTTCCTGACGAAGGCCTTAAAGATTTCTCTGACAGACCACAGAGGTGAAGAGGATAAGAAAGTTGTTTTCCACTACGAAGGTGGAATCAAGGAATTTGTAGAGTACTTAAATAAGGGAAAGCAGCCGCTTTATCCAGAGGTCATTTACTGCGAAGGCCAGAAGAACGGAGTTTTGGTCGAGGTTGCAATGCAGCACAACGACTCATTCAACGATTCCTCATACAGCTTTGTTAATAATATTATTACTCCTGAGGGCGGAACTCATGTAGCAGGCTTTAAGAGCGCGGTGACCCGTACTTTTAACAAATATGCTCAGGACAATAAGCTTATAAAAGAAAATGACCCTCCTCTTACAGGTGACGATATCCGTGAGGGTCTTACAGCTATTATAAGTATCAAAATCGAGGAGCCTCAGTTCGAGGGACAGACCAAGCAGAAGCTTGGAAACAGCGAGGCAAAGACTGCAGTTGATTCTGTAGTAAGTGAGCAGCTTACATATTTTCTCGAGCAGCATCCGCAGGTCGCGAAGATTATCTGCGAGAAATCACTTTTAGCACAGAGAGCCCGCGAGGCTGCAAGAAAAGCAAGGGATCTGACCAGAAGAAAGACAGCTCTTGATTCTACTTCTCTTCCTGGAAAGCTTGCCGACTGTACAGATAAGGATCCGTCCCACTGTGAGATTTTCATAGTTGAGGGAGATTCGGCAGGCGGTTCTGCAAAGACAGCCAGGAGTCGTGCGACACAGGCTATTTTGCCACTGAGAGGAAAAATCTTAAATGTCGAAAAGGCCAGAGAGGACAGAATCTACAGCAATAAAGAGATAAAAGCCATGATCACGGCCTTTGGTACCGGGATCCTTGATGATTTCGATATTACAAAGCTCAGATACCATAAGATCATCATAATGACAGATGCCGATGTCGACGGAGCTCACATCGCGACGCTGATGCTGACCTTTATCTACAGATTCATGCCTGAGCTTATTAAGCAGGGTTATGTGTATCTGGCTATGCCTCCTCTTTACAAGGTCGAGAAAAATAAAAAGGTCTGGTACGCTTACAATGACGATCAGCTGAACCAGATTATGAACGAAATCGGCCGTGATGAGAAGAATAAAGTCCAGCGTTACAAGGGACTTGGAGAGATGGATGCTGACCAGCTCTGGGAGACAACTATGGACCCGGAGCGCAGAGTTCTCAAGCGTGTCAATATGGATGACGATGATCTCTCTGAAATCGATAATGTATTTTCGACTCTGATGGGTGACGAGGTAGAGCCGAGACGTGAGTTTATCATAGAAAACGCTAAGAAGGTAGAAAACCTCGACGTCTGATAAGGAAAAACTATGGATGACAAAATTTTTGACAATATAAGAGAAGTCGACTTAAAGAAAACTATGGAGTCCTCGTATCTCGACTATTCGATGAGTGTTATCGTTTCGAGAGCTCTGCCAGATGTGCGTGATGGTTTAAAGCCTGTTCAGCGCCGTATTCTCTACTCTATGAGCGAGATGAACAACTATCCGGACAAGCCTCACAGAAAGTGCGCCCGTATAGTCGGTGATACAATGGGTAAATATCACCCTCACGGAGACTCATCTATCTACGGAGCTTTAGTAAACTTAGCGCAGGACTGGAACACCAGATATCCTCTTGTAGACGGACACGGAAACTTCGGTTCAGTCGATGGAGACAGTCCGGCAGCCATGCGTTATACAGAGGCCCGTCTTTCAAAGATTTCTCTGGCAATGATCCAGGATATCGGTAAGGATACCGTGGATTTCATTCCGAACTACGATGAGACAGAAAAGGAGCCGGTAGTTCTTCCATCCCGTTATCCTAACCTGCTTGTAAACGGAGCTCAGGGTATCGCAGTCGGCATGGCTACGAATATTCCGCCACATAACCTCCGCGAGGTTGTCGACGCAGTGGTAAGAATCATCGATAACAAAGTAAACGAAGACCGCGATACTTCTATCGATGAGATAATGACCATCATAAAAGGACCTGATTTTCCTACAGGCGCTGAGATTTTAGGTCACAAAGGCATAAATGATACCTACAGAACCGGCCGTGGCAAAATCAGAGTCCGCGGTGTCACAGATATCGAGCCGATGCCGAATGGCAAAAACCGTATCGTCATCACAGAGCTCCCATACTATGTGAATAAAGCCCGTCTTATTGAGAATATCGCTGACTTAGTTAAAAATAAAAAGCTTGACGGCATCACTGCCCTTCGCGACGAGACCAGCCGTGAGGGAATGAGAGTAGCAATCGAGCTCAGAAAAGATGTAAACCCGCAGATCATGCTGAATCAGCTGTACAAGCACACCCAGCTCCAGGAGACATACGGAGCTATAATGCTTGCACTGGTTGACAATCAGCCGAAAATCCTGAATCTCAAGGAGCTTCTCGACAACTATCTTTCTTTCCAGGAAGAGGTAGTTACAAGACGTACAAAGTACGATCTGAATAAGGCTCAGGAGAGAGCTCATATTCTTGAAGGTCTCCTCAAAGCTCTCGACTATATCGACGAAGTCATTTCTATAATCAGAGGTTCAAAGGATGTCGCTACAGCGAAGACATCACTTATGGACAGATTCGGACTCGATGACATCCAGGCATCGAACATCGTCGAGATGAGACTCCGTGCCCTGACAGGACTCGAAAGACAGAAGCTTGAGGATGAGTACAAGGGTCTCCAGGACAAAATAAAAGAATATCAGGCAATCCTTGGCGATGAGAAGATCCTTCTCGGAGTCATAAAGACAGAAATCCTTGTCTATAAGGACAAGTATGGCGATGACAGACGCACCAGGATAGTAGCCGGCGGAGATGACGAGTTAGACGATGAAGATCTGATCCCGGATGATAACACAGTCATCACCTTTACGAATTTAGGCTATATCAAGCGTATGAGCATGGAGAACTTCAAGGCTCAGAACCGCGGTGGTAAGGGAATCAAGGGAACAGAGCTCTTAGATGACGATTACATCAGAGAGCTTATGATGACGACAAATCATCATAACCTGTTATTCTTTACCAACAGAGGTCGTGTCTTCAGACTTAAGGCCTATAAGATTCCTGAGGCTTCAAGAACTGCCAGAGGAACAGCTATAGTAAATCTGATCCAGCTCGCAGGAGATGAGAAGATTACTTCGACTATCGCTCTCCGTGAAGAAAACGTCGAGGATAATGAGTATCTGTTCATGGTTACAAAGACAGGAACAGTCAAGAAGACCAGGGTAACTGATTTTGAAAATATTAATAAAAATGGTCTTATTGCAGTAAATCTCAAGGACGGTGACGAGCTTATCACTGTAAAGAAGGTTACAGACGAAGACGATATCCTTCTGTTCACTAAGTTCGGTCAGTCCTGCAGATTTAAGGCTACAGATGTAAGGCCTATGGGAAGAAGTGCTACCGGAGTCAGAGGAATGAACCTTTCTTCAGGTGATGAGATAATAGCTATGCAGCTCTCGTCACAGGGTGATTCAGCTCTTATCGTTTCTGAAAAAGGACTTGGAAAGTGCACTCTTCTCTCAGAGTTCCCGGTAAAGAACAGAGGAATCAAGGGAAATAAGTGTTACAGTGTATCTGAACGTACCGGATACTTAGTAGGTGTTAAGGTCGTAAATCAGAACGATGAGGTAATGATCATCAACACCAGTGGAACGATCATCAGGATTAAGGTCGGTGAGACTACGCTTCAGTCCAGATATGGTACCGGAGTCAAGCTTATAGACTTAAAGTCTGATGAAAAGGTAGCCTCTATCGCCAAGGTCCGCCGCGATTATCTCGAGGAGGAAGCCGAGGAGGCTGCAAAGGAAGAGGCAGAAAATGCTTCTGACGAATCAGATGTCACATCTGATGATACAAATGCTGATAAGGAACAGGAGAAAAAAGATATAAACAGACTTTTAGACAGGGCGGAACAGGATAAAAAGGACGACTGATCCGTAAAAAAGCAGTCCTTTGTTGGGAAAAGAAGGTCAAATGGTACGAGAAGTAGATGTAAGTGAGATTACTAAGAACATCCGCGAGATGTGCATCTCAGTAAATTATGAGCTCTCCTCAGACATGAAGAAGGTTCTCTCGGAGGCTCATGAAAATGAGGAGTCTCCGCTTGGAAAGCAGATTTTAGGCCAGCTTCAGAAGAATCTTGACATCGCAAAAAATGACATGATTCCAATCTGCCAGGATACTGGAATGGCTGTAGTTTTCCTAGAGATAGGTCAGGATGTACACCTGACAGGAGGAAATCTCGAGGATGCCATAAACAAAGGTGTCCACGAGGGCTATACAGACGGATACTTAAGGAAATCTGTAGTATCTGATCCTATCATCAGGAAAAATACTGGGGACAACACTCC
The DNA here is from genome assembly GCA_900316165.1 of uncultured Lachnospiraceae bacterium. Classification (GTDB taxonomy): domain Bacteria; phylum Bacillota; class Clostridia; order Lachnospirales; family Lachnospiraceae; genus Weimeria. The sequence continues at coordinate 57,685 of ONBW01000019.1, forward strand.
TGCCATCATCCATGAGAAAATAGTTCCAGGCGATAAAATCCGTATCAAGGTCGCTCCAAAGGGCTTCGGCAGTGAGAATATGAGCCGCGTCTTTATGCTTAAGCCTGCACAGGGCATCGAGGGTGTAAAAGAGGCTATACTTACAGCTGTAAATGACGCCGGTCCGAACGCCTGCCCTCCGATGGTAGTTGGCGTAGGAATCGGTGGAGATTTCGAGAAATGCGCCGAGATGGCGAAAGAAGCCCTGACACGTGAGGTCGGAGTTCACTCAGATGTCGACTGGGCAGCTGATCTTGAGAAAGAGATGCTTGAAAAAATAAACGACTTAGGCATAGGTCCTGCAGGTCTTGGAGGCAGGATTACAGCTCTCGCTGTCAATGTAAACACCTACCCTACTCACATCGCCGGTCTTCCGGTCGCTGTGAATATCTGTTGTCACGTAAACCGTCACATAGTAAGGGAGGTATGAGATGGAAATACATATGGAGCTGCCAATCACAGCAGAAAAAGCTGATTCACTTCATGCCGGAGATTTCGTTTTCCTGAGCGGACAGATGTATGTGGCAAGAGATGCCGCACACAAGCGTCTTATGGAGCTTATCGACAAAAACGAGAAGCTTCCGATTGACTTAAAGGACTGCACTATCTATTATATGGGACCATCTCCTGCAAGAGAGGGCCGTCCGATTGGTTCAGCCGGACCTACGACAGCCAGCCGAATGGATAAATACGCTCCTACTCTTTTAGACTTAGGTGAGAAGGGCATGGTTGGAAAAGGCAAGCGTACAAAAGAGGTACTTGACGCTGTAGTAAGAAACCACGCAATCTACTTCTCAGCTATAGGCGGCGCTGGCGCTCTTCTTTCAAAGTGCATCAAAAAATCCGAGGTCATAGCATACGAGGATTTGGGAGCGGAGGCCATAAGACTCATCACAGTAGAGGATTTTCCAGTCATAGTCGTAGCCGATGATCACGGCAATAATCTGTACGCCACAGCCCAGGCAGAGTACAAGAGATAAAATTGCATTGAATATTCAGCACCCATATTCGAGGTGCTTCGCACCTCTCATTGTGTGTTGTCAGAAGTGCTGAATAGTTTCAAAAAAGTGATTGACATGATTATTCAAATTTAGTATAATAGAAAAGCACGTTGAGAGCAGAGATATGAATTCCGCGTGCCTTGGTAACGGGCATTTTTCATAAATGCTTTTGGAGAAGTACTCAAGAGGCCGAAGAGGTGCCCCTGCTAAGGGTATAGGTCGGGAAACCGGCGCGAGGGTTCAAATCCCTCCTTCTCCGCTTCTGGCGCCATAGCCAAGTGGTAAGGCAAAGGTCTGCAACACCTCTATCCCCGGTTCAAATCCGAGTGGCGCCTCTCATCAGAATCCAGACTGAAAGGTCTGGATTTTTTTATTCTATTATGCTTTTTAATCGTAAAAGCTAAAAATACAGACAGATAAGGTCATAAAGAGCATCGGAATAAATCCGGTGTTTTTTTTGCGGATAAAGGGAACCAGAATGGATCATGATTTGTATTAATAGTGAAAGATCTTTCAGAATAAAGAATAAAGGAGTGTATATTTTTTAATGAGGCTGCCGGTTGATGAACTGGTGAAGAATTATAAGGATAGTATATTCAGAGCGGCGATCAGTGTCTGCAGGAATGTAGAAGACGCGGAGGATGTTGTTCAGGATACATATATCCAATATATGAATTCGTCACGCCAGTTCGAAAGTGAAGAACATATCAAGGCATGGCTGCTGCGCACAGCAATTAATAAATCGAAAAATATCGTGACAAGCTTCTGGCACAGGAACAGAGCGGATATAGATGAATATCTTGAAGAAACGCAGTTTCAGGAACCTGAAGACAGACAGCTTGTAAAAGCCGTCCTGTCACTACCGAAACAATATCGAATAGTTGTTCATCTGTATTATCAGGAAGATTACCAGGTAAAGGAAATCGCTGAGATACTAAATATTCCGGATGGAACCGTGAAGAGCAGACTGTCACGAGGAAGAAAAATACTGAAGGATATTCTCAAGGAGGATTGAACCAATGACAGAAAGAGATAAATATAAGCGGGCATTTTCATCTATTCATCTGCCTGACGATTTTGCAATTGATCTACACAAAAACCATAAAGAAAAAAAAATCCGATTACAGAGAGCAATAACTGCGGCATGTGTGGCAGCTGCATTGTTTGTAGGAACTACGGCTGCATACGCAGCTAACCTTAATGGCATTCAGAGAACCATTCAGATATGGCTGCATGGAGATCAGACTTCAGCAGTGATTACATTGGATAATGATGATGGCATCACCCACTATACGGTTAGAGATAAAGAAGGAAATGAAATTCACGGTGGCGGGGTGACCATAGAGAACGACGGAAGTGAAAAATCATCCAGTGAAGCAGAAATACTTGAACATTTGAATGAACCGGATATGGAAATCATAAAAGGAAGGACATATATATTTTATAAAAATCAGACCATCGATATTACGGATTTGTTCAATAAAGATGGAGTCTGCTATGTGATTCTTAAGAATGGGAAAACAAAACTTTATGTGACAGCTGTCAAAGGACAGGGGTTCTCGTCGGACACAAAACGATTTATTCAGAAAGACGAACTGCCTGCTCAATGGTTTGAGCAGAAATAGTCTATGAACTATGTGCAGTTAAAGAAGCACTTGGAGGGATTTCATGAAAAAAGCTATTTCCATAAGCATATGTACGCTCATTCTTTCGCTGCTCGCTGTAAGAATTGTACAGATTTCCAATGACGATATTATAAAGTTCGGAAATCTGGAAAAGTCGTATGCCGTTACCTTTTCTATTCCGGACAATAATACTATCTGTGATCCGGACACGCTGTTTGCGATACTAAGCAGGACGGCACAGGACTCAAAGAGTAATATTATCAGGACTTCGATAACAGATGGCAAAAACAGGAAAAGCTATGTTTTTAACAAATATGGCGACAGGGTAATCTTTCGCGATTTTAATCTTGCTGTAAATTCCGGGGAGATGCTCTGTGTAAGTGGTCAAAGCGGAAGCGGAAAAAGTACGCTTTTTAACATCATTGGTATGTTTGAACAAAAAGTAAAGAATCCTGAGATTTCCTGATGACAAGTCCGTGATTTTTTGCTAGAATGGAAAGCAGAAAGTTAAACTAAGACAAGAGGAGTATCTTATGGACTTTAACAATGGCGGAGACTGGAATAACAACCAGTCAAATGAGAACAGCGGAGACAGCTGGAACAATAATCAGTCAGGTGGTAATGGCTGGAATAATGGCGGTAACGGGAACAATTGGGGCGGTTGGCAGAACCAGACACCACCTCCGATACAGAGACAGCCTGTCTTTATCAATGGAATACTGAACAGGCCAATACTTAAGAACGAGGCAAAAGCATTTCTCAGAGCCAGATATGGAATTCTGCTTGCAGCAACGATCATCCCGGGACTTATTGCATTTGGAATTGCCTGTATCCCGGTCATCGGTGCTATCCTTGATATGATATTTGCACCGGTTCTGTATGTGGGAGCATTTTATCTGATCATAGGCATTATCAGAAATAAAAATTATGATCTAGGTAATATGTTCGATATATTTGGCAGCTTCGGCAATGTATTCGGGGCTACTTTTACTACGAACCTGTTCATATATCTGTGGGGTCTTATTGCAGTGATCCCTGTCGGTATCTATATAGGTGTGACAGGATTATCATCTGAAATTTTAAAGTATACATTTGGATATAATTATGGTTTTCCGAGAATGTTGTACAATATAGCATTTACCGGTGGGATGATAATCATGTTGCTTATTGCCATTATCTGTTATATTCCAGCTATATACAAGTCGTTCTGCTGGGCAATGGTTCCATATATCCTAGCAGATAATCCACAGATGACTGGTACTCAGGCAAGACGGATATCAAATGATATGATGAGAGGCCATAAGTGGGAATACTTCGTGTTCTTACTTTCATATATAGGATGGTTCCTGCTGTCGGCATGTACCTTTGGAATCTTAGGGTTTTTGTATGTAAATCCTTATCTCGTAACGGCAAACTGCGACTACTATGATAATCTCAGAATGCTGTATGAGGCTCAGCACCAGGCACCGGATTGTACGAATAATACAGGAGCATTCTAAATCTTAAATAATATGCTATCTGAAGATATTTTGCATTTTTTGAAAAAAATGCTTGCAATTTGAAAAGCCAAGTAGTATATTGTTAAACAATTAAAGAACAAACAAACCGTTGAAGCGGAGATAAAGGTTATCGAGCGCGCACAGAGAGTCCTGGAGGATGAGAGCAGGGCCGTATGCAGATTTCACAAATGGACCGCCGAGGGCACAGCGAAAAGGAATTCCTTAGTATCCTGTGACGTAGGGCATACGTTAGTTGCCGGAGGTATGTTGGTACTTCGCTAAGTGTACGGGACTCCGTAAATCAGGATGGCACCGCGGGACTATAGATTATTATAGGGCTCGTTCCTGAAGACATTTATTTATGTCTTCAGGAACGGGTCCTTTTTTTATCTGCTAGCGAAGAACAAAAGAAAGGAGAAAAAGTGAAACCAGAATTATCGAGAGTCAAGGAAATAGCGATGGACAGCGGCTTCAGACGGGTACCTGTCTATGAAGAGATGTACGCTGACGAGCTTACACCAATCATGGCTATGAAGAAGCTTAGAGCTGCCAGCAAGCATGTATATCTGCTTGAAAGTGCAAGCCAGGATAAGACCTGGGGCCGCTACTCTTTCTTAGGCTACAAGCCGGAGCTTGAGATCACCTGCCAGAAAGGCCACCTGACGGAGAAGACCTTGGATGGGGATAAGACAGTTAATACAATCGAAAAAGATGTCAAGCACCCTGGTGAAGAGCTTCGCAGAATAGTAGCAAAATACAAAAGTGCAGTTTTAAAAAAGCTGCCGTATTTCACAGGCGGGCTGGTCGGTTATTTTTCCTATGATTATATCAGGTACGCCGAGCCGAAGCTTACGCTTTCAGATGATGGTGATTTCAAGGACATGGATTTGATGCTTTTTAACGATGTGATAGCATTCGATCACTACGAGCAGAAAATCTTCCTGATAAGCGGCGTAGATACGGCTGATCCTGAGAACTCATATAAGAGAGCGGAAAAAAGAATTGCTGAGATCAGGAGTCAGCTGAGTGGAGACGACAGCTACGCATTCAAGCCAATCGAGCTTCAGACAGAAATCGAGCCGATGTTCTCAAAGGAAGAATACGCAGGGATGGTTGAAAAAGCAAAGCACTTTATCCACGAAGGAGATATTTTTCAGGTAGTGCTCTCCGATCCGCTGACAGCAAAGGCTAAGGGTGATCTTTTCGATACCTACAGAGTACTTCGCACCACGAACCCAAGCCCGTATATGTTTTATTTTTCCAGTGAGGATATAGAGCTGACCGGTGCTTCACCTGAGACGCTCGCGAGACTTCAGAACGGAAAGATTTCAAGCTTCCCTCTCGCGGGCACAAGACCTCGCGGCAGGTCAGATGAAGAGGACGAGAAACTGATAAAGGATCTGCTCTCAGATGAAAAGGAGCTCTCCGAGCACAACATGCTCGTGGATCTCGGCAGAAACGATGTCGGAAAAGTAAGTAAGCTAGGCACTGTAAAAGTAACCGACTACCTGAAGGTCCAGAAATATTCACAGGTCATGCACATCGGCTCTACTGTCGAGGGCGAGATCAGAAACGATATGGATGCAATCGATGCGGTTGATGCAATCCTTCCGGCAGGTACCCTTTCCGGTGCGCCGAAATTCAGAGCCTGCCAGATTATTGAGGAGCTCGAGCACAACCAGAGAGGCATCTATGGCGGAGCTATCGGATACATAGATTTCAGCGGAAACTTAGATGTCTGCATAGCCATAAGGCTGGCCTATAAGAAAAAGGATCTGCTGACTATCCGCTCTGGCGCCGGAATCGTAGCTGACTCGGTACCGGAAAAGGAGTTTCAGGAGTGTCAGAACAAGGCAAAGGCAGTCGTGCTTGCAGTCAAGAAAGCAGAAGGAGGTATTTGATGGTTCTTTTAGTTGATAACTACGACAGCTTCACCTACAACCTCTATCATCTGGCTGGTTCGGTGAATCCGGATATTAAAGTCATTCGTAATGATGAGATGACTGTGGATGAAGTGGAAAAAATGGCTCCGGACCATCTGCTTCTTTCTCCTGGTCCGGGAAGGCCGGCTGACGCTGGTATCTGCATCGATTTGATAAAGCGCTTTGCCGGGAAAATCCCGATCATGGGCGTCTGCCTCGGACATCAGGCAATTGTTGAAGCCTTTGGTGGAAAAATAACCTACGCCGCCGAGCTGATGCACGGCAAGAAAAAACCTATTAAAAGAGTTGGCGAGAGTGCTCTTTTAGACGGTCTTCCGGAGGTGTTTGAAGCGGCGCGTTACCATTCACTTGAGGCTGACAAAGCTACGCTTCCATCCTGTCTTAGAATCACGGCAGTTTCAGATGACGAGCGTGAAGAGATAATGGCAGTAGAACACACAGATTTCCCGATATTCGGGGTGCAGTTCCATCCTGAATCAGTAATGACAGATGTAGGGAAACAGATAGTAGAAAACTTTTTTAGTCAAACGATAGCCTTGATGTAACTGTGGTGATTCGATCGATGAACCTAGGTACACAGTTCAGTAAACAGGAGGTAAAAGATGATTGCAGAAGCTATAAAGAAAGTCGTTAAAAAACAGGATTTGACATATGATGAGGCTCGTCAGGTTATGGATGAGATTATGAGCGGCAACGCGAGCCAGGTGCAGGAGGCAGCATATCTGACAGCTATGAGTATGAAGGGTGAGACGATTGATGAGATCACTGCTTCGGCTGAAGGCATGAGAGCCGCAGGAACCAAGCTTTTAAACGATATGGATGTGCTTGAGATCGTTGGTACCGGTGGTGATGGTTCAAACTCATTTAACATCTCAACGACAGCATCGATTATCATTGCTGCCGCAGGAATTCCGGTCGCTAAGCATGGTAACAGAGCAGCCTCATCTAAGTCAGGCGCTGCTGACTGTCTCGAGGCTCTCGGTGTAAAAATAGACATCGATCCGGCCAGAAACCTTGAAATCCTTAAGAAAATCAATATCTGCTTCCTATTCGCACAGAGATATCATTCGGCCATGAGATTCGTAGGACCGGTCAGAAAAGAGCTTGGAATCCGTACTATTTTTAATATACTTGGACCTCTTACCTCTCCTGCCGGCGCAGCTTATCAGGTAATGGGTGTCTACGAGGAGGCGCAGGTCGAGCCGCTCGCAAAGGTTCTCCACAACCTCGGTGTAAAGCGAGGAATGGTAGTTTACGGACTTGACAGCTTAGATGAGATTTCGATGAGCTCTCCAACAGTTGTATGTGAGATAAATGGTGATAAGGAAGGACTTTATCAGATCAAGCCTGAGGACTTCGGCTACAAGACCTGCGACAAGAGCGAGCTCTTAGGTGGTACTCCTCAGGAGAATGCTCAGATCACGAGAGATATCCTCGAGGGAAAGGACAAGGGACCGAAGCGTCAGGCCGTATGCCTTAACGCCGGAGCTGCTATTTATATAGCCGGTAAGGCTAATGATATGGCCGAAGGTGTTAAAATGGCTGAGCAGATTATCGACAGCGGAAAGGCCACCGAGAAGCTGCAGCAGTTTATCGAGGAGACGAATAAGTAATAGTTGACACAGAACTCAATCAGAAGAGGAATCCTAATGAATATTCTAGACCAGTTAGCAGAAAAGACTAGAGAAAGAATTGCTGAACAAAAAAAACAGATTTCTCCTGAAAAAATGCACGAACTTGCCGATAAAAAAGCTGCCGAGAGTGGTGTTCCATCATTTCTGAATGCACTTAAGAAACCAGGGATGTCGTTCATCTGTGAGGTAAAAAAGGCTTCTCCTTCGAAGGGGTTGATTGCTCCAGACTTTCCGTATCTGCAGATTGCAAAGGAATATGAGGCTGCCGGTGCCGATGCAATCTCCTGTCTTACCGAACCGCACTGGTTTTTAGGAAGTGATGAGTATCTGAAGGAGATTACAGCAGCTGTAAATATCCCGGTGCTCCGCAAGGACTTTACGATTGACGAGTACATGGTTGACCAGGCAAGGGTATTTGGAGCATCGGCTGTACTGCTGATCTGTGCTATCCTTACACCGGATGAGATAAAGAGATATAGGGTCAGAGCTGAAAAGCTTGGAATGGAAGCGCTGGTTGAGGCACATAATGCTGAAGAAATCCGTACCGCAATCGACTGTGGGGCTAAAATTATCGGAGTTAACAACCGGAATCTTAAGGACTTTACAGTCGATACTGAGAATACCAAAAGGCTTATAGACCTGATTCCACCTGAGACAGTCTTTGTGTCAGAAAGCGGTATCAAGACTGCCTCAGATGTAGCTCAGATAGCAGAGCTAGGCGCCGATGCAGTGCTTATCGGAGAAACGCTGATGAGAGCAGAGGACAAGAAAGCGAAGCTTAAAGAGCTGAAGCAGGAGATTATATGACACACATAAAGATCTGCGGAATCAGACGACCAGAGGATATAGAGCTGGTTAACAGATACAGGCCGGATTTTATCGGATTCATCATTGATTTTCCCAAAAGCCACCGAAGTGTGACGCCTCAAGAGGTAGAAAATCTTACTAAAAACCTTGAATCTGGAATTACCAAGGTTGGTGTATTCGTAAATCAACCAATAGAAAAGGCCATTTTACTTTTAAATGAAAATACAATAGATATAGCCCAGCTTCACGGAAACGAGTCAGCTGACTACATCAGACAGGTGCAGAAAGAGACAGGGAAGAAGGTCATAAAGGCCTTCGAGGTAAAGTCGGAGGCAGATATCGAAAACGCCCTGCACTCTCCCGCCGACTACCTGCTTTTGGATCAGGGCAAGGGCGGAGGCAATACCTTCGACTGGTCACTTATAAAGGAAATCCCCGATAAGCCATGGTTCCTGGCAGGCGGGCTTTCAGCAGAAAACCTTAAGAATGCGATAGAGACCATAAAACCCTGGGGAGTCGATATCTCAAGCGGAGTCGAGACAGATGGCTGCAAGGATGAGGCAAAAATCCGCGAAGTTATGAAGATTATAAAGGAGTTAGGTTGATTTTTGGAAAAAAGCAGTACCTGATTTTACAATAATAAAGAAAAACAGACATTTATTTTTACAAAAAGAATATACACTCACAAGGAGGTAAATATGTCAAAAGGAAGATTCGGAATCCACGGCGGACAGTACATACCAGAGACGCTGATGAATGCCGTTATAGAGCTTGAAGATGCTTACAATCATTACAAGGACGATCCGGAGTTCAACAGGGAGCTGACTGATCTCTACAATAACTACGCAAACCGCCCTTCTCTCCTCTACTATGCGAAAAATATGACCGAGGACCTCGGCGGCGCGAAGATTTATCTGAAGCGTGAGGATTTAAATCACACCGGTGCTCACAAGATAAACAACGCCTTGGGCCAGTGCCTTCTCGCCAAGAAAATGGGTAAAACCCGTGTCATCGCTGAAACCGGTGCCGGTCAGCACGGCGTAGCTACCGCTACTGTTGCTGCCTACATGGGACTCGAGTGTGAGATCTTCATGGGAAAAGTAGACACCGAGAGACAGGCCTTAAATGTTTATAGAATGAAGCTTTTAGGCGCTAAGGTTCATCCGGTCACAAGTGGTACCGCTACTCTTAAGGATGCGGTTTCAGAAACGATGAGAGAATGGACTAACAGGATTTCCGATACACACTATGTATTGGGAAGCTGTATGGGACCTCATCCGTTCCCAACTATTGTCAGAGATTTCCAGGCAGTCATTTCAAGAGAGATTAAGCAGCAGATCATGGAGAAGGAAGGCAGACTTCCAGATGCTGTAATTGCCTGCGTAGGCGGAGGTTCTAACGCAATCGGTTCATTTTACCACTTTATAGATGACAAATCGGTAAAGCTTATCGGCTGTGAGGCAGCAGGCCGCGGAATTGATACAGACAAGACAGCAGCTACGGTAAATACAGGATCACTTGGAATTTTCCATGGGATGAAATCCTACTTTTGCCAGGATAAGTACGGACAGATCGCGCCGGTTTATTCGATTTCAGCAGGCCTCGATTATCCGGGAGTTGGTCCGGAGCACGCATATCTGCACGATATCGGACGTGCCGATTATGTGGCAATAACAGATGACGAGGCTGTCGATGCCTTTGAGTATCTGTCAAGAGTTGAAGGCGTTATTCCTGCAATCGAGAGCGCTCACGCTGTAGCATACGCAAAGAAGCTCGCTCCTACGATGAGCAGGGATCAGATTATTGTAGTAACGCTTTCAGGCCGTGGCGACAAGGATGTAGCAGCAATCGCCAGATACCGCGGCGAGCAGATTTTCGACTGAGACAGGAGGCAGATATGGCTAGTGTAGCAGACGCATTTAAAAATAAAAACGGCAAGGCTTTTATACCTTTTATCACAAGTGGCGATCCATCACTCGAGGTTACGGAACAGCTGGTTTATGCAATGGCAGAGGCCGGCGCGGACCTTATAGAGCTTGGAATCCCTTTTTCGGATCCTACAGCTGAGGGACCAGTTATCCAGGAGGCAAATATCAGGGCACTTTCAGGCGGTGTGACGACTGATAAGATTTTTGACATGGTAAGAAAAATCCGGAAGAACTGCGATATTCCGATGGTTTTCATGACCTATGCGAATGTGGTTTTCCACTACGGCACAGAAAAATTCGTAAAGACTGCTGCTGAGATTGGTATGCAGGGGCTGATTCTTCCGGACGTACCGTTCGAGGAGAAGGATGAATTTTCATCTGTCTGCAAAAAATACGGTATCGACCTGATTTCCCTTATCGCTCCTACCTCACACGACAGAATCCGCATGATCGCTAAAGAAGCTGACGGCTTCGTCTACTGTGTTTCCTCTCTCGGAGTTACAGGTACGAGATCAAAGATTACGACCGATATTGGTTCGATGGTAAAGCTGGTAAAGGAGTCAAAGGATATCCCTTGCGCTGTAGGTTTCGGAATTTCTAACCCGCAGACCGCAGCAGATATGGCAGCCAAATCCGACGGTGCCATAGTCGGCTCTGCCATCGTAAAGCTCTGCGCCAAGTACGGTGCTGACTGTGTCCCAGAAGTTAAGAATTTTGTCAAAGAGATGGCCGACGCAGTACACGCTGTCTGAAAAGCATTTCACTCCATTTTTCCTACATCCTTGAATTACGTCAAAATAGGGATGAGATTTCCTCTGTGATATGTTAGAATAAAGGTGCGTGGTAGGAAGGAGGCTTTTATGGATCGTATACTGCCTGTTGGTAAACAGAATTTTAAAGAAATACGACAAAAAGGCTATGTATATGTAGATAAAACCAGATATGTATGGGAACTCGCCAGGACCGGACTGTCTTATTTTCTGTCACGTCCGAGACGCTTTGGTAAAAGTCTGCTTGTCTCTACGTTCGAGAGCTATTTTTCGGGCGAGAAAGACCTCTTTAAAGGATTATATATCGAGGAAAAGGAAAACGAGCGTGGTGAGGATGCATGGACGGAGTATCCGGTGATTTCATTCTATCTGTCTGGCGGACAGTTCAATGAACCAGATGGACTCAAGAATAAGTTGAGTCAGACATTAAATGACGTACAGGAAAAATATGGTCTCGAATATCTGGACTCTGATTTATCAAGTCGATTTTCTGATATGATCAAACAACTGTATGAAAAGACTGGTCATCAGGTGGTAGTTCTTGTGGATGAATATGACAAGCCTCTGCTGTCTACGATGATTTCCAATCCAGAGCAGGAGGAGAGAAACCGCGAGCTGTATAAGGGATTTTTCTCTGTATTAAAGGATATGGATGGGTATCTGAGGTTCGTATTTTTTACAGGAGTTACAAAGTTCACAAAGGTATCGATTTTTTCAGATCTGAACCAGCTGATCGATATCTCCATGTATGATGAGTATTCTGGAATCTGTGGTATTACTGAAGAAGAGATGCGTTCGGAATTCAAGCCTGAGATAGAGGCTCTGGCTGAAAAGAAAAAGCTCACATATGATGAGTGCCTTGCAAAACTGCAGCAGATGTACGATGGATATCATTTTTCTGCTGATGGAATTGGAGTATACAACCCATATAGTCTGCTTTCCGCCTTTATGATAAAGAATTTCAAACGATTTTGGTTTGGAACCGGAACGCCGGATATTCTTATAAAAACTCTACAGAATTCAACCATCTCTCTCGTTCAGATAGTGGATGGGGTTGGAGCTACGGAGGATGAGATCATGAATTACAGGGTAGAATATACAAATCCTGTGCCTCTGTTTTACCAGACCGGATATTTAACAATCTACGGATATGACAGTGATTTTGATGAATATTCGTTAAGATTTCCAAATGATGAGGTAAAATACGGATTCCTGAATTCTCTGATCCCGATAACTCTCGGCCAAAGGGATGAAGAAAATCCATCCTCTCTCAAGCATATGCTGATTGATTTGAAAAAAGGCAATCCAGAGTCTTTCATCAATCGCCTGATCTCACTTTTTGCTGCAATTCCTTATCCAGAGGGCAAAGCTCCAGAGTATGAGGGCGAATGGTCGAGACAGTTATTCCTTATCCTTTCACTGATGGGTGCGTACACCAGCTGCGAGGTACACATGGCTACAGGAAGGTCAGACTGCGTGGTAAAGACATCCGACTATATATATGTATTTGAATTCAAGCTGGATAAACCAATCGAAGATGCTATGTCGCAGATAGACGACAAAGGGTACGCTATCCCGTATGCTGCTGATAACCGTAAACTTTATAAAATCGGAGTAGTCTTCTCAACAGAAAAGAGAAACGTGTCAGACTGGAAAGTAGCAGCTGGCAGGTAAGACTTTCAGGCGTTTACGCCTACTAAAGCTTCAGCCCGGCACGGACAATGAATTCATTGTTCCCATTTGTGTATTTGATCATACCGTTTTATTTTGCTGCAACGTTTTCCATGTTTATTAGTCCGATGCCGTGAAGCTTTTTATCGTCCTTGGTGGTTGCGATATGATCCATGACTATCTGGACAGGAGCTGCGACAGGATTTTTCATTGTGATAACCCACATACCTTTCAGAGATGTAGACTAACAGCAAATGTTAGTCGATCGTCATCGGTCTTGTCTTATCCAAAAATCCTGGATACTTTGTCAAAGACGTTTTCTTCGCCTTCAAGGCGCGCCAACAAGAGCACGCTCATCCCATGACAGAGATCATCGATGCTTCTCCCCCATCTGTCATACCCAATCAATCTGACTGTCGAGAAAATCGTCTAGTTCATCAAGAGAGACTCCATCTATCCCGTTTCTCCTGTCTTCCTCCACTGAAAGCAGTTTCTCGTGGAGCGCAAACATTTTTTCTCTGTGATTGTATGTATCTATATCCATTACAACCATGTCTCCTTCTCCATTCTTGGTGAGAAAAACTGGTTCTCCGGTAGATCTACACAATTCAGCGATCTGATTATAGTTTTGCCTTATTGCTACAGACGGCTTTATATTTATCATGATACTGTCTCCTTAATTCACAAGGATAACTCAGAAAGGAAAGAATATCAACATTTTGAATAGGAATAATGTAGATGAAAGAACATTTTGCAAGGACATAATGTCATATGATGAACATTTTGTGATAAAAAGCCCAGGCAGTTCATCTAATCACAGGCCGTTTATCCATTTTTTTAATTCCTTTTCGGGCATATCAGTATTCAGGTGATAGATTATCCCCTTATCATTGATATAGGCGTCATGCGAACCGTCAGATCTTCCGTCAACCAAATAGCATCTGTCGTTGTAAGATGTCACAAATGATGAAATTCTGACATTATCAGAATCACCAGTATCAATTGTCTCGATCATCTGCTGAGGAGAAATTACAGTTACCGGATAGAGCACATCGCAATGTATCTGTTTTCCGGATGCGGAGATATCTGACATATAAACATGAATGCTTCGTATCTTCCCCGTACCACACCTTAGGGCCAGATTTTCTCTGTTATCAAATCCTGTGCCTTTCAGCAGTTCAAGGTCTGCTCCGGTACTATTCTTGAGGTCGGTGAGCGAACTGCTTTTAAGGCAGAATGTACCGTTCAAATACTGCTTTTTTCCATTGAAGAAAATATCTCTGGTGTCTGAAAATGCATTATCAGTGTTACTTTTTACCGGATGATTAGTAAAATCCTTAAAATAGCATTGAACTCCATCGTTACCTGTCCTGTTTCTCTGGGCTATGAAAAATCCATCATCGTATAGTTTACCATCAGGGTATATTTGGATCTGACACAGAACAAAAATGTATGAGATGATCAATACAGTTAAGAGTGCAGCAACTGATGTCCTTCTGAATATCCCTGCCTTAGGCGCGCTGCCTATACAGTAAGCCATAGCAACAAGAATCAGGTTAATAAGAAGAGATATCAGAAGAGGACTCAAGGCCTGCATTTCATTAACTACCAGTCTGGAGCTGTCATGGAAATACCTGACAGTCTCGGACAAAGCAGTAATACTGGTAATACACCCGGAAACAGCATTTATTAATGCAGCAGTTTTCATCGCTCGAACTTCTTCAGCCACCATGGTACTGTCGGAATTTCCTGTCACGAACCTTCTGATTCCACCTGAGAGATTGAATAAGCACCCACTGCATATCTGCATCAGTATGCTAAGCATAAAAAAAGCTGCTATGTATTTTAGCTGCGAGGACGAAAAAAATTCTATCCCGGCTTGACGCAGCAGTTCAGTGATAATAAGGAGTACTGATATAAAGCCTGACAGAATAATAACAATCCGATAATAGGGCGGATTTCCCTGTTCATTTTCCCGTGCCAGGCTGATGATCTTTTCATCTGCAGCGTTCCTGTACTCTCTGTCAGTCATTCGTCGTCCGGACAGAAGTTCAGCCACAGAGACACCAAGAGCCTGACTCAGTGGTTCATACATACCGGCGTCAGGATAACTGTCGCCTTTTTCCCATCGGCTTATCGTGCTGTTAGTGACACCTATCTTACTGCCAAGATCTTTCTGAGTAAGACCTTCTTCCTTTCTGAGGCTCTGTATAAAAGAGCCTATCGATTTCTGATCCATTTAACCCTCCTTAGTATTACTTTAGAGTATTATATTACTAAAGATATCGAGGTTCAATAAGAGGGAAGACAAATAAAGTATAATTCCCCCATTTCGCAATACGATTCCCGACATGCGTGAGTGACATTTGCATAGCGATGGTCTATCATGATAATCGTTACATGTAATTGTCAACCGCAGGAAATGGAGGTAAATATGATTCTAAAAAAACTAAACTACGGATTCATGACAATGGCGCTTTCGTCAGTTGCTGTATTTTCGCTGGTGCTTTCTGATGTAAGCACGACAACGGCAAATGCGGCAGAGCAGCCTTCTTATGTAGTAATCGATAATGAAGTGGTTGTCCCATATGGTATCGATTATTATAATGAACAGACGGGGGAATACTTTAGATGGGACGTTAATCATACTAAAGTGAATTTTCTTTCCACTTCAAAGGCTCATAATTTTTCTTACAAGGTTCAGTATTCTGTGACATCGTCACCATTTAACATCTCAAGCGGCACACTGAAGGTGGTGTCACATGCTCATATAGAAGATTATTTGGGTAACTGGAGTACAGCGAATAATACAGGTCATAAGTATACGGTTGAAGTTTACAACTCTGGACTAATTGCAAAGAGAAAGACTTTTAATTTTTCCATTGGTAATAAGGAATCTGGATCAGCAAGCGGATTTAATACTGATAAGACATGCAGAGTGTGTATAACGAACACTGATGCTGTATCAGACATAAATTATCTTGCAGGAGAAGGTACAGTATATAACGTGAAGTGAGGAATGTGGAAATGAGAAAAAAAATAAATGCAGCAGTAAATGCAGTTCTCTTTGCGTTATATATGGTTGTGTTGATCTATATCCTGTTTTTGAATGGGCGGGGACTTGTATGGAGCGGAGCCTCGTTCAAGGAATACTGTGAACATTTTGTAAACCTTATTCCACTATGGAGCGTCTCATCATATATTGTAAAGGTGTCTTCCGGTCAGCTTTCGTATATGATCGCATTAAGAAACATTCTGGGAAATTTTTTGATGTTTGTACCGTTTGCGTATTTCATTTATAGATTTAACAGACCAACCGTCAGGAGATACACACTGGTAGTTCTTGTTATTCTGGTACTTATCGAGATCCTTCAGCTATTGCTGCGTGTTGGAAGCTGTGATATAGATGATGTGATACTGGGGCTGTCAGGTTCAGTACTGGCATACTGGATTATATGCTCATTAGGGAAAAAGGTATCATGTACCATGAGCTAAAAGTGGCAAGTCAGAAATCCCGATGCGTATACCATAATTTGATGCTGCTGACGAACTCTTCAATAATTAATATATTATTACGGTCATCTGCATCTTTGGTCGATGGAATGACTGTCACAGCTCGTTGAAATAATCAGCTCCTTATGCTAATCTATAGGCATATCTTCAGAAAGTGCTTTTGATCAGACATCTCATCTCTGCATATGCTCAGAAGTCACTTACTGTTGGCAAAAGGCAACAAATATCGGTTTTGGAGGTATCTTATGGCATCACGCAGACTGCCTGTTGGCATTCAGGACT
>ONBW01000089.1 GCA_900316165.1 uncultured Lachnospiraceae bacterium
TGTTTTGTGTTTCTGAACCCATTCAGGGTAAACCTTGTTCGGCATAAGTGCCTCCTTTCTGTATGAGTATAATGTACTCCTACATAGAGTATAATATACTAGGAGGCAAAAGAAAAGGGCCATTTCTGGAATATGTATGAGTATAATCTCCAGATTTGGCCTTCTTCAAAAAATCCTGTTATTCAGTTATACGTTCATGAAACACCCCTAATGATTTGGTAGACTTCAACTGTCTCGGCCGTTGCCTCTTTTCTTTGAAGAGCGAGATGCTGGTTGAAAAGACGTCGGTCGGCTGTGAGTGTTGCGGCCGTTTTAACAAAATCCCTTGCGTCAGAGAAGACATGGGCATCGGCTGTGTACCTGCGGCGATGCTGGGTACCTTCGAAAGCAAGGATCAGCATATTATTTAAAAATGCCCGCTTTACTGCCGAAAGGATCTCCCTGCCATAATTGATGTCAAAATACAGGTCGCAGGTGTCAAAGAGCCTGTCTGCCACCGGTTTTTTGACTGTCGGGTAGAGCTTCACGTTTGGATAGCGTCCGAAGGCACTGAGACGCTCCGACATCTCTGTTACCGCCGCTATATGGAAAATCAGCTGTGGCAGAATCTCTGCCCGTCCTTGTTAAACACTGTCCGAGAGTACAGAAATCCATGATTGTCATAGTGGTCGGTGCAGCGGGCATTGCCCTTCTCATCCAGCCAGTCCACCTCGCTTACGAGTCTGTCCTCGCCTCCGTTGAAAAATATACGACCTCTCAGACGATTCAGGTCCCGGATTTCTCCTCCGACGTTACTTCCGCTTATCTCCCAGTAATCCGGAACATCTATCTGGTCAAAAAATCTCGGCTTTCCATTATTTCTATAAAGAAAGAGAGGCACTATTTTTTTAATCGAATCAGAAAAACCAGATAACTCAGGCTTCCCAGACTTTACACCATTTCCATGACTAGAATCGGACGCATCCTTTTCATAGTCCCCTGTAAACCACCGAAACATCGAGAATTGGTAAAATCTGATTAAGAATTTATGATTAAAAAATGAAGTCTTTTTAAAGAAAAGTTAAAATAGAAGCAGGATTTCTGTATGAATTTCAAATGGGCAATGAGAATGATTCATAGAATTGACAGGTGTGTCAGAGGCCATTTCTGGCACACCCTTTAATCATATCGTCTGCATCACCACGACCACAGCTATTGCTGCGAAAAATACGAGCATCCCGACATTTCCGTAGACTGTACGGACTACTCTGCCGCGTGGGAGCTCAAGTGGCTGGGTGTAGAAGCGTGTCCGCACGCAGCGGATAGCAAAAACCACGAATCCAACCATCGCCAGGCCATAGTAGGCTATCACATAGATGATAAGGCCTATCGGTAAGTCCGATGTCTTCATACTCGAGATGTCGCCTAGTCCTGAAATCAGTGACGGAACTACGATTCCGCCAAGGAAGTTTGTTGCCATATGAAGGATCAGGCTGTAGCGCAGCCGTCCTGTCTTTTCGTAGATAGTACCGAATACGAGGCCCATACCGAAGGCATAGAACATCTGTGAAAAATTACCGTGGAACAGTCCGAATGCGAGAGCCGAAAAGAAAATCGCCGTAGTCTCGCCATATGGCCTCATCCTGTCGATTAGAGTTTTTCTGAAAGTAAACTCCTCGATCATAGGTGCAAGGATCACAAGGAAAAGTATCCGAATCCACAGTGGTCCCACAGATGACATCATAGAGACTGCCGATGTCGTCTGTACTCCCTTATAGGCAAGTGAAATCAGCAAAAGCACAAGCTGCCCCACTATCGCGCCTGCCACAACTACAAAGACACCCGCCGGTATAGCCGCAAGGAAATTCTTAGCGCCGAGAGGTCTGCTCTCTGGCGGGGTGGCGTTTACTTTTCGAATGATAAAAAGACCCACCGGGAAACCAAAGAGATACTCTGGCAGCATCGCTATAAGCCAGGTACCCCAGGAGGTTGCGAGAACTCCAGGAGCGAATTTCTCAACAAGGAAATTCACCAGAAGCTGCGAAACGACAGATACGATTATTATAACTGCCATTCCGATGCCGATTTTCGAAATGCGTTTTCTAGCAGCCTTCAGGTCACCAGTATAGGTGTCCATTGTCGGTTTCGCAGGACGGACTCTCATATCCTCCATCACCAGCGGAGTTATCGCAAAGAAAATCACTGCAATCGTCAGGTTAAAAAGTATACATACCGGCAGCACCTCTATCAGATGGTCCTTCATAAAGCCCATAACAATTATGACTATATCCGGCATCAGGCCGAAATATATGAAGGTTATCTGAACTATCTGCCTTACTGATTTATCTACTGTCTGCGGTATCGACGAATCGAGGAAAGTGCTTACTAGAGTCGCATAGAGGTCGGTCGTTGCCAAAAGGCCTATGCATGTAAGAAGCAGTGCAGCTGACGGCCTGAAGCGCACAATTACAGCAATCAGCGCCGGAACCAGGTCCAGGAGACTGTTTACAGTTCCTGAAATCAGCGAGAAGAACAGCTTTTTCCATGGACTTTCAGGGATTAATGTGTAAAATCCCATCCTGGTGTCTTCTCCAAGCGGATTGCCCAGCGATCTCCAGAAAACCATGAAGAGTAAAATCAATACCGATGCAAGCGTTCCGTCTATATCCCACTGCCCATGGATGAAAAGTCCACCGATCACAGCAGCCGCAAGATATGTGATAGAAGTTTTGGTTATGATTCCGAAGGCAGGTGTATTGAGTCTTTGGTACATGGCCTTAAAGAAAAATACCGACGCGCCCCAGCCATGGCCTATGCCCTTTCTTTCACGTGATTTTTCCGAGTGCTTCTTCTTAGACTCAGTTGCTATACCGCTCTTTGACTCCCTTGCTTTTTCAAGTCTCGCGGCGGTCTTAGCCGTTTGTTCAATAGCGGATTCGTAGTAGTCAGCCTTCTGGCGGTAGATCACAAATAGAAGACCTGCTGCCGACAACACGGAAAGCGCAATGCAGATCACTGAATACAGGTAATTGCCATTCACCGCCTCTACCACAGAACCCTTCAGCCAGCCATATATCGGTATCCAGTCTGTCCCGCGCGCATTCAGGACTCTTTCTGCCGCCATTATCGCTGAAACCCCATCCTGCTTTGAGTAGGCATAGATCGAGCCCAACAGAACTGCCGCAATCGCTATGATCACGTAACGCAGGGATTTTTTGACAGAAGGTCTTTCCTCGCAGAGCAGGTAGAAAAGCACCTGGATAAGCTTTGCCACTGTAAAAATAAGAATCCACGATACAATAAGCAGTATCGGCTTTATGGCTCCGGTTTCTGACATCATAGGCAGGAAGGCAAAGCCCATGTAGACTATTAAAAATACCGATACTGCCATCTGCACGAACAGCCTGAAAATAAGCACCGACTGTGGCCGCAGCGGCGAAGAAAACAGAAGAGTTACGTCTGCCGGCAGAAAGATTTTTCCACCGCCATCAGCCGATCCCAGAAAATACAGTAGAATGATAATTGTTGCAACTGTCATGCCAAGGCACACCAGCTCCTGTTTTTCAAGGCCTGACGCCTTTACCATCTGCTCTATCGTATCAGTTGGCTTTTCTGCGTTTATTTTTTCAGGATTCTGTGTCTCCTGCCTGGTCTGGTTTTCCTGAATCTTCGAGGCTGTGCTTCCGGCCATGACGCCTATAAGGCCGCCGCCAAGGCCACAAACCAGAATAAAAATTATTACCCAGCTTTTCAGGAGCTTTCTGACCTGATTTATAAATGAATGAAAGGCGTAGTATCCAAACAGCTTCATTCGCCACCGCCTTCCGTGATCTCAAAGAAGAGCTGCTCTAAGGTCTTGCCAGTCTGATCCAGCTCATCCTTTGTCATGTCGGCGCGGAGCACTCCCTCCTTCATGATAAGGACGCGGTCCCAGAGCATATCCACGCTGTCGATGATATGGGTGCTCACGATAACTGTCTTTCCTGCACTGCGCTCCTGCTCTATTATCTCCTTGAGCTTTCTGATGGCATGCGGATCAAGGCCTATCATCGGCTCATCCATTATCACGACCTCCGGATCTGGAAGTAATCCAAGACAGAGATTCAACTTCTGCTGCATTCCCTTCGAGAGCTCGTCTCCGAACTTTTTGCTCTTGTCAGTAAGCTCGAAATCCTCAAGAAGCTGATCCGCCCTGTCCTTGTAGTCCTTAAGCCTGTAGGCTCTCGCGAGGAATTCCATGTGCTCTTTTACCGTAAGATTCGGGTAGAGTGCAGGCATCTCAGGGATGTAGCCCATCCGGGCCCTCGCCTCCGGCGTTTTGTTAAGAATCCCGTCGAGAGTAATCTCTCCGGTGTACTTCAGGAATCCGATGATAGATTTGAAAAGTGTGGATTTGCCCGCTCCGTTCGGTCCCAAAAGAACCGTCACGCTCCCCGGTTCAAGTGTAAAGCTCACGTCGTTTACAGCGATAGTTTTTCTGTATTTCTTCGTCACGTGCTCTGCTTTAAGCATAAGTGCCCTCCTCTATGGAAACTTTAATTTCGTTTAAATATTCTACCATATATATAAAATACTGTCGAGGGGAATGTGTGTAACGCCCGATGGTTGGAAAATATGTGTTACTATTCACAGAAGAACTGAATGCATCACAAGTAAAGCGGAGGATCTTTCCTTCGCTTTACTTGCTGTTATTCCGTTTTTGTTCTCATTGTTGGGATATCTTCATGTGGGATTTGACTCCACGAAGTCCCCGCTCACTCAGATTGTTGGTCGTCGGTATTGTGAGATCTTCAACCCAGAGGAAATAATTCTTTCTGTATTTAACCAGTCTGTTCAACAGTGCCCGTTCAAAATCTGCGCCGTATTTTTTTGAAGCCGCCTTGTTTTCGGTCCATCCCTTTTCTATGCATTTATCTACTTTCTCGTAAAACGTCTTTTTATAAGCTTCGCTGAATGCTGTCTCGTCCCGCTCTTTTGCCTCCTTACGGTCCTTTATCGTAGAACTGATGAGGTCTTTAAGCTCTTTTGACCATTCATGTCCGGTATCATCTGTGTTCCTCTGGCAGTCACGCTCCAGATGCTGGATGCATTCGATATTTATAAAGAGGAACTTTGCATTGTAGTTCAGGGTATTATGATCATGCATCACCTTCGTCTGTTTTGTGAGCAGGGCAAGGACATTGTCTTCGTCTATGCTGGCCATGTCTTTATGCTCATGAGCCGTATAATAGGCAATGGTCTCGTCACCATAAAATCTCAGGCATGCTCTTTTTGTCAGAATGAAAATGACAGTATCATCCCAATATACAAGGCCCCTTCTGATAAGCTCCAGTTTAAGGTCATCTCTGAACTGTATCAGCTTTTTAGCTGACCGCGCCTGGACTTTCGCAATGTACCCTTCGCACGGCCTGAGCTCTCCGCCTGTTATACCGTTAAGGAACATGGCCACTTTATTTATCGGTGCATTTGCCGTGTTCATAAGAGAAAGGGCGAGTGCCTGTATCTTTGGCCCATACTGGCAGTCAGCCCTCAGGTTTGGCTCTATGCTGCATCTGACTGTCTCTCCACAGTCTGCACATTTATAAAGCCAGTATTTATGAAGGATCCTGTTTACATTTATGCTGATATCATACTCCCATTTTTCTTCATATCTGCCGGTATAGACCAGGTCTTCTGACCTGCATACAGGACAGACTGCTCCCTTATCAGTAGTGTGGTCAATGATCTCTGTTGCCTCTTTTTCTGAAGGCTTTTTCAGATCATGCTTTTCGTGTCCCGGTTGTCCTCCCTTTTTCTTTCCGCTGTTTTTCCTGCTGTTTGGATTATGCTTTTTCTTTCCCGGAAGTGTCATGCCTGTAGGAAGTCCGGTGTTTGTGCTGTCCCTTCCGAGCAGTGCTTCATCATGTGCCAGCCTGTTGGTGAGTTCCTGTATCACACAGTCCTTCTCGTGGATCTTCTCCTCGTATTCAAACCGCATCGAAGCCATGTCATCTCTGTATTTCTGCTGAAGCTCCATCACTTTATCTTCAAGACTGTATATCCTTTCGTCTTTGCGGCCGGCCTCTTTCTGGTGATCCTGCCATACCTCATAACACTCATCAGTCCAGATATCCCGGACTTTTACAGCCTGTATGCGGGCCTCAGCTAGCTCTTTTTTCAGTCTGTCGATCTCTTTTATATAGCCTGCCACGACCCTGTGATGATCCTGCTGGATCTTGATATACCTGGCTCCGGACTCAAACTCGTCTATGATGCGCTTCTGATCCTTTACCCTGCACTGCAGCAGCATGTATTCCTCAAACAGATCATTTTTGCAAAGAGAAAAAGCCATCCGCTGTCTCCTTTACTGTTCCATGTCGCTTATCATCGCATCAACAGAATCTCTGAGATTTTTTAAACAGAAGCGGAGCTTTCTGTTCTCGTGCTCCAGCTGTTTTATCCTGGCTGCCTTCTCATCACAGTCTGCCTGCAGAAGTTCATACTTTTTCTTCAGACTGTCATCTGATCTTTTATTCCCGGACGAAGCGGCTGAGCCATCAGCCTTCTTCCTGCCTCTTTTCCCTGATGACGGGATAAGCTCACCTGTCTCCGGGTCTTCTATGCCAAGATATTTTCTCTTAGGCCTAGACTGCTTGAGTTCAGGATCGTAATAAGACGTTGATTCATAAAGAGATACCACGCCTGTTTTCTTGTTCGTGTACCGTACTATTGACATGATCGGTCTCCTTTCACTGGTTGCTTGGTACTATATATTGTACTACATACCAACAAATATGTCAATAGTTAAGTTGGTATGTATTTAATAAAGTACCAACAATATAAAAA
>ONBW01000010.1 GCA_900316165.1 uncultured Lachnospiraceae bacterium
GTGATCTTATCCGAAGATCCAAGTGTATGAGCTCTCATATACTTCAGTATATTTGGAATGTTTGTCATGGTACTAGGTGAACGCGCGTCCTCCCAAAACTGCTATGGAACAGATTGAGGCGGATAAGCAAAGCATATGCGTCATGCCTTGTTTATCTCTAAAATCTATTTCATCCGTTCACCGTCCTTCGAGGAGGAGTCTTTGCAGAAATCCCGGTTCTTTGATCCAGATGGACTGCGGAGCTTCTCATTCTGTAAGAGGGCTCATGACTTACGCTGATAGGTCACTCTTCTCCTTTCGGACAATGATACTTTACAACAGGTCATATATTGCTACCACGGTCAAAAAAACTATTTTATCCTTGAATTGGGACAAAAATAAAAAGCATCCCAAAAGGGGTACTTTTATTTTTCACATAACTGATATTAATTTTTAAGGATTTTTCAATAATCTAAATCACACGATTTTACAAGCCTCTGTCAAGTAAACCGCCACATCTGATTTAATCATTGAGTGAAGCTATGTCAAATCAATAAATGGTAAATTCAACGGTGTTATTCCAGCTTGGACGGTAAACTGAGAAATAATCGGTCTCAAATATCCAATCAAAAGTGATACGGCGTTTTTATTAATAAGATTATCCACTGTTTCATTATCCAGTTCACGACTCCAACGGAAATCTGCCCCAATCACTGCATTAAAAGTAAAAGGAGAATTTTCATCTCCAATTATCATATTAAGCTCAACATACTGCTGTTTGCCCCCATCGCTTTCAGATTTGATATTTGCTTTTTTTACATTTAACTTGATTTGAAGCGAGTTCGAATCATTATCTGGTATATATTCCTTATTAATTTTAAATTGAAAATCGCTCACATGTGGGTTTGTATACTGAAAACCGCTTAATTTTGCAGCTTGACTATGTTCGTTCATATAATGATAACTCCTAAGTAATTCTATGCTGCTCTATTATCAAAGCTCGTAAACAAATTTATAGTATAACTTTGCTGTTCATAAACTTCATCTATATAACTAGCTGAAATCTTATTACCATTATCGATGTGTGTGCAAACAAGGCTTTCATAAGTTTGCTTAATCTTAGTGCCCTTATAAGGTATATTTATCTTGTCATTTACGTTCTGATTAAATGACTGGGTGTAAGTAAGTGATAACTCAATATCACTATTTGTTTTTTCATTTCCAAGCTGTGTGATATAATCCTTTACCCAATCAAAACTCAAACTATAATATGCACCAGCTTTTGGTAGATGATCGGCAGGGAAGGAATTAGAATTATTTGCTGTAAGAAGTAAATCTACATTACTGTTTAAATCCGTATTTTCTTCTGTAGTAACAATTTCTTTTGCAGATCTGAACGTCTTATCCATCGGGACTTTGTTCTCAAGCATACCAAGAAGCTGATCTATAGAAACTTTAATCATAACAAATCTAAGCATTTGAGGTTCATATGCCATGCACAAATATCTCTGATGCTTATCATCAATGCAGACAAAAAGAATAGGCTCGTCTCCATGAACCAGAACTTTTTCTATATATAATTGTCCTATTTCTTTAGCGTAATACCATTTTTCCATATGATTTTCATCTTAATTTTTCTGTTTTTAATTGGTCTTATTTAACTGCGCTGTAGTGGCTCTATCTGTAATCTCTCTATCGATATCAAATTCTTTACAAACTTTTTCGTTTGCACCATCGAAAAGATACCAATTATGATGCGTTTTATGCCGTTCAAAATCAGCTGGGCCATACTTGCATTTCATGTATCCTTTCGCAATCCCAGTAATATGATTGTTTGGAAATTTAGTCTTCTCAATAAGTTCCTCGACACTCTCGTTTACTGAAACAGAATGATTCTTATACTTTTTAGCCCAGCGTTTTGAATACTTCTGTCCATCAAGATCATATTTCTCCGCGTTTCCGAGAAAATCTTTACTAAGAATTTTATCGGAATACATGACAGCACGATAAACGAGTACTTCATCATATTTCTCTACGATTTCTTCTGCAAAATTTTTGCGACTGTCTTCATCATTCTCAAAACATTTTCTCAATGTGACTGGAAACTGTGCTAAGTAATCATCTGAAATCTCTGTAGTATCATTACTATCAGAAGGTAATTTATCGTTCTTATCGTAATTATCTATCATAGGTTATCTCAGATGTCCGGGTTAAAATGCTAACAAGCTTCTTCTAGATAAAAATAAATATATAACATTGAAATAAACATTCGACATTGTTCTAGTCAACGGTACAGCACCACTCTCCTCTAAAAGAAATATTAGAAATATTATATATGAAATTGTAACAAGATGTCAACAATTAGCATTACAATTCTGTTTTATTTATTTGTTTTTGAAAAATTCTGAAAAATAGTTATTTTAAAGAGGACCACTTCTGCTTTAGAAAAATATATGCAGCACAATCAGTACTGCGAAGGCTATGCACATACAAATGTACGCCAGTGCGTCACGGCGCTGATAGTGGAGAGGTTTCATGCTGGTGCGGCCGTCGCCGCCGTGGTAGCAGCGGGCTTCCATTGCGAGAGCGAGGTCATTCGCACGACGGAATGCCGAAACGAAAAGCGGGACGAGGAGCGGGACCATAGCTTTTGCTTTGTTCACAATGCCCTTTCCGTCGAACGAGGCACCGCGGGCCATCTGAGCCTTCATGATTTTGTCGGTCTCATCGCTGAGGATTGGGATGAAACGCAGAGCAATCGACATCATCATCGCGATCTCGTGAACCGGCACATGGATGTAATTCAGGAAACGAAGACCAGTCTCAAGGCCGTCGGTCAGCTGGTTCGGAGTTGTCGTAAGAGTCATGATCGATGTTCCGATGATCAGGTAGATCATTCTGATAAGCATCAGCACAGCAGCGCGGACACCCTGAACCGTGATCTGTACCTTGCCCCATTTGACGAGAGGGTCACCTGGTGTAAGGAATATATTAAAAATACCGCAGATCAGAAGCAGGATGACTATCGACTTTAGGCCCCGCACCATGAAGGAAAACGGCACCTTCGAAAGCGCGATTACCGCGAAGAGGCAGATTGTAAGGAACGCGAATCCAACCGGGTCATCGGCTATGAATATTGATATGATAAAAATAAGTGTTGCGACCAGCTTTACCCGCGGATCAAGTCTGTGTATCACAGAATCCGCTGTGTAATACTGACCAAGTGTTATATCTTTGAGCATTTGTTTACGTACTCCTAAGAAAAAGCCTTCAAAATCTCCCTCTCCGCCTCCTCGACTGTCACAGCGTGGTCGTCGACAGGGCAGCCTGCGGCACGCAGATTGTGGAGCAGGTAGGTGACCTGTGGCACCGCAAGTCCCATCGCTTCGAGCTCTTTTACATGAGAGAAAACCTCTCGCGGAGTACCGTCATAGACAGGACGGCCCTTGTCGATAACTATAGTTCTGTCGACATACTCTGCGACATCCTCCATGCTGTGTGAGACGAGGATTACAGTCTCACCTGACTTGTCGTGCATTTCCTTTATAAGACCAAGAATCTCATCGCGGCCGGCCGGATCAAGACCAGCAGTCGGCTCATCAAGGATGATCACCTCAGGTCTCATCGCGATGACACCAGCGATTGCAGCTCTTCTCTTCTGCCCGCCTGAGAGCTCAAACGGCGAAGCGTCAAACGAATCCTCAGGGAAGTGAACTTTTTTCAGAGCCTCGTAGGCACGAAGGCCAGCTTCCTTATCATCCAGGCCCTGGTTCTTCGGGCCGAACTTAACGTCCTCCAAAACAGTCGTCTCGAAGAGCTGATGCTCAGGATACTGGAAGACCATTCCGACACTCGTACGCAGAGCTTTCTTGTCGAAGTCACTGTCAGAGATGTCTTTACCATTGAAGTATATATGACCCTCAGTCGGAGCTATAAGACCATTGAAAGTCTGAATCATCGTGGATTTGCCGCTTCCTGTATGACCGATGATACCGATGAAATCGCCCTTGTTTATCTGAATCGAGACATCAGTCAGCGCCTGAGTCTCAGTGCCGCCATCCTTGTAAACCACAGATACATGATCAAGAATCAGAACAGCATCCTTCAAAGTTTTGTCCTGACTGAAAACATCTACCTGAGATTCGTTTTTTGATGAGTTCTCCAAATCATGATTCTCAGCAGCCTCTAATTCTGAAGAAAAATCATCACCAGACTTTTCATGCTCTGCCACTTGAACCGAAGTCTTATCAGAACTTATGGCTTTTTCAAAGGCAACACCAGCATTTTTACCAGAAACCGCACTTACTCTGAGCGCCTCCTCGAGCTCCCCAATCGTAAGCACACCCTGTGGGATATCCATCCCAGCCTCGCGCAGGCGGTCGGCTAAGTCAGTAATCTGTGGAACCGTCAGGTGATAGCTCTTTAAAGTGCTTACCTGAGAGAAAATCTCGCGCGGCGTTCCCTGCATAACGACCTTGCCGTGATCCATAACAAAGACGTGGTCAGAATTGACGACCTCCTCCATGTAGTGAGTGATCAGGATGATCGTGACACCCTTCTTTTTGTTCAGCTCGAAGGCCGTTTCAATGACCTCGCGGCGACCGTCAGGATCGAGCATCGCAGTAGGCTCATCGAGGATAATGCACTTCGGCTCCATCGCCATGACACCGGCGATGGCGACACGCTGCTTCTGACCACCAGAGAGACGGTTCGGAGATTTCTTTCTGAATTCCCACATACCAACACTCTTCAAGGCGCGCTCCACGCGGGCCCAGATCTCCTTAGTCGGGACGCCGATATTTTCAGGACCGAATCCGACGTCCTCCTCGACAACAGACGCGATAATCTGGTTGTCCGGATTCTGGAAAACCATACCGGCCTCCTCTCGGACAGGAAGCTCATTCTCCGGCTTGCTCGTATCCCTACCGTTTACTAACACAGTACCACCGGTAGGAATCAGAAGCGCGTTGATGTGCTTGGCGAGAGTCGACTTACCGCTCCCGTTGTGCCCGAGAATCGAGATAAACTGCCCCGGCGCCACATCTAAATCGACATGGTCAACGGCCGTATCAATCGACTCGACATTCCCTTCCTCGTCGCGTCTTACATATTCAAAAACGAGATCTTTTGTCTGAATAACAGGTTCCAAAGTATACCTTCCCAACTTATAGCGTTTTAAGAAACTTCTCAATCCTATCGAGTGCCACCTTCAGGTTCTCCATCGAGTACGCATACGAAATCCTGATGAAGCCCTCACCGCAGTCACCGAAGGCAGTGCCCGGGACAACGGCTACTTTTTCAGTCTTAAGAAGAGTCGTAGCGAAGTCATCAGATGACATGCCTGTGCTCTTGATCGACGGGAACACATAAAAAGCGCCATACGGCTCGAAGCAGGAAAGACCCATGTCGCGCAGACGCTTCAGGACATAGATTCGGCGCTCATTGTACTGCATCTTCATGTCCTCTACCTCACGGTCGCAGTGCTTCACGGCCTCGATTCCGGCATACTGCGAGGTAGTCGGAGCGCACATGATAGCGAACTGGTGGATTTTAAGCATCTGCTTCAGGATGACCTCCGGAGCGCAGGCGTAGCCGAGCCTCCAGCCAGTCATAGCGAAGGCCTTCGAGAAGCCGTTTATATACACAGTTCTTTCCTTCATCCCAGGAAGAGAAGCGATAGAGACGTGGTCCATCTGATATGTCAGCTCAGAGTAAATCTCATCAGTCATCACATAGATATCATGCTTTCTGATAACCTCAGCGATGGCCTCAAGGTCCTCTCTTTCCATGACAGCGCCAGTCGGGTTGTTAGGATACGGAAGGATTAAGACCTTAGTCTTATCAGTAATTGCATCCTCAAGCTCCTGAGCAGTCAGGCGGAACTCGTCGCTCTCCTTTAAGTTTACGATCACAGGAACACCGCCAGCTAAGACCGTGCAAGGCACATATGACACATACGACGGCTCCGGAATGATGACCTCATCGCCCGGGTCGAGCATAGCGCGAAGACCTATATCAATAGCCTCGCTGCCACCGACAGTCATCATCATCTCAGACTTCGGATCGTAGTGCAGGTCGTACTTTCTGTCGAGATACTCGGCGATAGCGACCTTGAGCTCCATGAGACCGGCATTCGAGGTGTAGAAGGTCCTGCCCTGCTCCAATGAGTAAATGGCCTCATCCCTTACCCGCCACGGCGTATCGAAATCCGGCTCTCCGACACCGAGGGAAATGGCGTCCTCCATCGTATTAACAATATCGAAAAATTTTCTGATACCGGAAGGTTTGATCTCCGTTATCGTTTTGCTAACTGGACTTTTCATGACAGCTCAACCCTCTCATCCTTCTTCTGCTCGTCGACCATTATAGTGCCGTGGTCCTTGTACTTCTTAAGGATAAAATTGGTCTTCGTTGAAAGCACCGAATCAAGCGTTGAAAGCTTCTGAGAAACGAAATCAGAAACCTCACGCAGAGTCTTGCCCTCGATCGTAACCATGAAATCGAAGCCTCCTGAAATCAAATAAACTGAGCTTACCTCAGGATAATTGTAGATTCTTCTTGCCACCCGATCAAAACCCATGCCTCTCTGCGGGGTCACGCGGACCTCGATAAGAGCGGTTACTTTTTCAATGCCAGCCTTGTCCCAGTCGATAAGCGTCGGGTAGCCGCAGATCACATGCTTCTGCTCCAAGTCCGAGATGTTCTTCTTTACGGCTTCCTCATCCTCGCCGACCAAAACAGCGAGCTCCTTCGTGTCTATTTTTGAGTTCTTTTCTATGATACTAAGAATTTTGTCCTGCATAAATATCTCCTATCCTCATCTAATTCTTGAAAAAATAAACGTCTATCCCAAAACCCTGTGAAACTCATCCGCCACTGGCGGCTTCAAATACCTGGTCTGCCCGTCGTAGTGAACAGCGCGCTGCGTAGAATCATCAGTGTGACCGATGACAGTGGCACTTATACCTTCTTCGGCGAGAGCGTCCACAATCCGCGCACCATTAGGGGCAGCGATAAGCATTGAACCACTGGAGATAAGGCAGTATGGATCGATATTATAAAAATCACAGATCTCGACCGTCTCCTGCTTTATCGGGATTTTTTCGATGTCCACAGAAAGTCCTACATCTGAGGCTTCACCCATTTCCCATAGTGCCCCGAAGATGCCGCCTTCTGTGACATCGTGCATCGCGGCTGCTCCCGCTCGTGCCGCCGCAAGTCCGTCCTTAACTACGGAAAGCATCGAATTAAAGCCGATGGCGTTCTCTACAAATTCTTTTGGGAAACGAGAAAGCAGCTCGTCCTTTTTTTTGGCAGTGATAATCGAAGTGCCCTCGAGTCCTACCCATTTCGTAACGACTAAGTCCATCCCGGGCTTCGCACCGGAGGTGGTGACCATAGCGTCGCGTTTTACTTTTCCAACACCGGTGACTGAGAGAAGCGGTCTCGTGACAGCGTCCGTCACCTCGGTATGTCCGCCTATTACGGACAGGTTCAGCCGGACGCAGGAGGCATTGACCTCGGTAATTATAGTCTTAAGCTCTTCCTCCTCTGACTGTGGTGGAAGCATTACTGTAAGCAGGATTCCAACAGGCTCCGCTCCGGCGCTTGCCAGATCATTTGCTGTGATATCGACTGCCAGGTGTCCTATGTCTATCGCGGTTCCGGTAATAGGGTCCGTAGACATCACGAGCACCTCGTCAGGCTCACAGGCTACAGCACCGCAGTCCTCACCGACACCGCTGCCGAGAATAACCTCAGGCCTCTTTACAGTAAGTGGGCTGATGACCGACCTTTTAAGTATGCGTTCCGGAACCTTGCCGGGTTCAAGTATAACCGACTTTTTACTCATTCTAATGTCCTTTATCTAAAGAACGTATCAGACTTCATGTACCTCAGTTCTTCTTAGTGGCTGGGGTATTCTTTTTGGTTGTTGAAGTCTTGGTTTGTGACTTCTTTGCAGTACTGCCTGAAGTCTGTGTATTTGTCTTCTTATCTGATGAGGTTGTGTTTTTCTTTGAATCATCAGTCTTTGAATCATCCTCAGCAGTCTCTGTTCCGGCTCCTGCATTCTTCCACTTCGCGGCAGCGGCTCTTACCTGCTCGAGGTCATTCGTCGCTATCGCAGCCTGCATTGCAGCAGTCGCCTCACTCGAATCTGATTTGGTGCCGACAGAATAAACAGCATTCGTCGGGTTGTAAACTGAGTTATTGAAAACAGTACGGCTCTGTTCTTTGCCGTTTACTTTTACAATCTTCCAGAGGCGGGCCTTGAGTCCATCCTTAGCTGAGCTCGTCTGGGTAACTGTTCCAACAGGAAGCGTTGAGTCAGCTACGATCTTCGTCTCTGCCTTTATTGTATCGGTCGTCTCGCTCTCGAAATCAACTGTTCGCGATGGATCACGGGTCTCCTTACCATACACTGTAAAAGTAATGATTCCGCCGCTTGCTGCTCCTTCGATATATACAGGGTACTTAGTGTTGTTTTCGAACTGGAAATCCTTGTAGGTACCGGCGATCGCGGCATCCTGTGACGGCTGTACATAGTGGACCATCATCGAATGC
This sequence comes from uncultured Lachnospiraceae bacterium, assembly GCA_900316165.1. Taxonomy (GTDB): domain Bacteria; phylum Bacillota; class Clostridia; order Lachnospirales; family Lachnospiraceae; genus Weimeria. The sequence goes on from ONBW01000010.1 coordinate 8,545, forward strand.
GCTGAGCGCTTTAATACCTTAAGCTCGGAGCGGATGACCGCGTTGTAAAGTGTGGTCGATACCTGGCAGATTCCTCCGCCATATGTGTCTACAACCGAACCATTCTCATATGACGGCGCCGGCGCATAGCCGTTCTCCGCTGTCATCGGATTCAAGGCCGTTGCAACTGAGAATTTATCACCAGGATAGAGCAGCGTTCCGTTAATCTTCGAAGCACCGTTCTGGACGTTCTGCGCTCTCGCAGCAGATGACGCCGAGTAATCGGTCGAATACTTTCCTAAAACATCCTTTACCGCTGAGAGTTCTTCCTCAGTTCCACGCGGCTTCTTCTCCTCTGTGACGAGCTCGACCTTATCAGTCTTGTCGAAGTCTCCTGACGCAACATAGTTCATTATGGCTGAGACAGATTTCTGCATATCAAGCTCGTGTCCGCTCTTACCTGCCACATAGGTAAACTCACCGTTTTCTCTTTTAAGCGTTCCATCTACAGGTTCGCTGACGAGTGAACTTTCATTTTTCTTTAAAAAATCAAGGACCTTCGCCTCGTCTGCCGTCGTTGAAAGTGTAAGGCACTTCGTCTTTCCGGCATCAATTGCCTGTTTATCAGAATATCTCTCGAGGAGATTTCCCTTTCTGCCGTAGCAGACGGCTGTATTTACAGAGTCTCCGGCATCAGCAGTAAATCCCAGATCAGCGGCGCTTACTGTAAGTGAACCGTCCTCTGTCGTAAGAGTTATCTGCTTCTGTCCGACCTCCTCTGCGTATTTGGCAATCGCCTGCTCGGCCTCAGTCGAAGTGAGGCCTGAAACATCTACTTTTCCAATCTCAACATTTTTCGCTATCCTGCTCTCAGCCCTTACATCCTTTGCTCCCAAAAGTGTTATGGCAATTACTGTTCCCGCTATTAACCCCCCAGCTAATAACTTTTTCATGTAATGTCACCTCATTGAATTCTTATGTAAAAATAACCGCTGTTGTGGTATCATATCTGTGGCACCATAACTGCTACAAGTGTGATGACCATTGTTCCCGCGAGGACTGCCGCGATTATCCCTGCAAGGATCCTCGTACGTTTTTGATTTCTACGCATATAAACTCCTATAGAAAGACTATTATGATTTTTACTTTTATTTTTATCGCATTTATCGTCTGGCTTACGATAGCCATAAAGCATGCCCGCAATAAAAGTGATGCCACCTGGGACAGCTACTATGATCGTGAGCGCGAGGCAGACCTCGCACCAAACCGCGATTTAACTAATCTCTCCTATATTACCATTCCATTGGAAAAATTTCCATTAAATTTTTTGGAAAATACGGAAAATGAAGATTTTCCTATGATTGTTGATGAATTAGAACAGTTAAATCACACGAGACTGTTAAATCTCAACGGAAAAACCAACACCGACTTAAAGTTCGAGTACGGCCCGAAGAACCTTAAAGAGATGCAGGATATCGCAGACCGTTTCTCGCGTGCGACAGTTCTTCTTACTGACCTCGCAAAATGCTTTCTTGAAGAAAAAAATCCTTCCGGCGCCGCCACTGTCCTCGAATACGGCTCAGAAATCGGAAGCGACATCTCAACGAACTACACTCTTCTAGGCGAATGCTACAAGGAGCTCGGAGAGAAAGAGAAGTTCGACGAACTCTATAAACACGTACAGGGAATGGACTTCATAATGAAGAATGCTGTCCTTAAAGAACTTGATGAGATGAAAACTGATCAATAATCATCCATTGCGTCTCATCATGCAAAAATAAACGTTCAAATCCATCGATTGTCCATCTTGGAAAAAATCACTTCACCGTCCCATGTGTCGGGCACTGATCATACAGAAAGCACTCGCTGCACTTCGGGCTCTGCGATCTGCAGATCGTTCTTCCAAGTGTAATAAGCTGCGTGTTTATTATGATCCAGTGATCCTTCGGCAGAACCTTCATCAGGTCAAACTCGACCTTCTTCGGATCCTTCTCTGTCGTAAACCCAAGCCTGCGTGAAAGCCGCCCTACATGAGTATCTACAACAATCGCCGGATCATTAAAGATATGACCTCTGATAAGGTTCGCAGTCTTTCTTCCTACACCCGGCAGAGTCAGCAGGTCATCCAGATCACGCGGCAGCTCGCCGCCATATACGTCTAAAATTCTCTGGGCAGACGCCTTAATATTTTTCGCCTTGTTGTGGAAAAATCCTGTCGAGCGGATATCGTTCTCGAGCTCCTTTATATCCGCATCCGCGAACGACTTCAGGTCCGGATATTTCTTATATAAATCCTTTGTGACCTCGTTTACTCTCGCATCGGTGCACTGCGCCGAAAGGATAGTTGCAAAAAGGAGCTGCCACGGTTCCTTGTAATGCAGGAAAAGCGGCAGCTCCGTACCATATGCGTCGTCTAATTTTGTAAGAATTTCTTTTGTTCTCTTATCCATTACACACCAGCATTTATTTTTTAAAAAATTCCTATAAGAAGGCTCCAAAGACCAGCAATCCCAAGAAGGACCGTGCCTACGATATAAAACTTCGGCTTCGAGGAAAATCCAAATCTGTAACCGGTATAGATACCGGCAGAAACTACAACGATCGTAGTGCAGATGATAAATAGAAGCATCATGATGATGTACTGTGGAAGCTGATGGTTAGTCCCTATAAGGCCACATGCAAGTCCCGCAATAAGGGTGTACATCGCGCCTGCAAGGATTATCCTGACATACATCTTTATGCTCATTTCCTCACACTTCTCTTCGATTTCCTCATGCTTTAAGGCCTTGTGAAAAAGCCTTGCTGCAAGTACGAAGAAAATAACCGCAGCCAATTCGCACCCCAGTGAATCGGCGTTTTTTACTTCGTTGTGCATTACCATCTCGTAGGTAATGAAATATCCACCAAAGAAAAAAATACTCTGTATCAGTGTAAAAAGAAGGCCGGTAAGTATAAGGATCTTCGGCTTTATTTTTGCAAGCATCGCACCGCGTACTTCCATCGCAGCATATACGTCAAAGCTGATTCCTACTATGATCAGCAGATTTCCCAACCAGTTCATTAAAGTCCTCCAGAACTTCAGGCATACATTTTTTAACTAGTCTAATATACTTGAAAACAATCTGTTCTTGAATATTCAAAGTTTTTGCCTTGTAAGAATAGACTATACACATTTTCAGATGTGTATTATTTGTAGAGATTCCCGATGATATCGACCAGAGAATGTGTACCGACATAGATAAAAATATCGACGAGCTCGTTCATCGGTACCCGCATATCATCCTTGACCCACTCGATTATCGCATAGCACAATGCCTCGCTGAAATAGTCGGCTACGAGCTCTGCCGTAAGCCATTTCTTAGGCAGAAGCTCGTTTATTTTTTTCTTGTTCAATCGGGAAAGTGCCAGCTCGGCGATGGATTTCTTTAAGGTATCAGCGAATGAATTCTGTCCCTCCAGGTAGACGGCCTTTGTATAGAAAGCCTTCTCCTTCTCCATCGTCGTGAGCGCGAGAACCAGAGCCTCCTTCAGCATCCCGTTATCGAGAAGAGGCTCGGCGGGCGTTATCAGCTCGCGCTTTACTATCCACTCGAGAAGCTCATACTTGTCCTGGAAATGATTATAGAAAGTAGGGCGGATGACTCCGGCCTTGTCAGTAATCTCCCTTATGGTTATTTTTCCAATGGGACGCTTTTTTGCCAGCTCCTTAAAGCTCTCGGCCAGAAGAACGTCAATCTCATTTGCTCCCTGGTTCATTTCATTACTCCTAAATCAGCAGTTTGGTAATTGTCAGATTCCATGCCTTTCTGTCCTCTGTCAGGTCAATGACATCACCGGTGTCACGTACCCGGATCTTAGGACGCATGATCGACCCCTTTCTGTTATGAAGGACTACTGCTCTGCGGCCGTCTGAAAGCTCGACTTCGCAGCCAACTGGATAAACACAGAGCTCCTGGCTCATCAGCTGAACTACGATAGGATCAAACTCCATTCCATTCCGGCCCATTATATACTCAAGTACGTCCGACGGCAGATAAGGGTCGTGATAACTTCTCTTTCCTGTCATCGCATCGTACACATCTGCAACCTTAAGGATTCTCGCAAGGAAGAGGATATTCTGCCCTGCGAGCCTGCGCGGATAACCACCGCCGTTGAACCACTCATGGTGCTGATAAACCCCCTGCAGCACGTTCTCGTTGAAGTGGTATTTCTCTTTCAAAAAATCATAGCCCATCCTTGGGTGGTCCATCATTTTTGATCTCTCATCGGGTGTAAGCTTTCTAGGTGCATTGAGAATGTCCACGCTTATAAATACTTTTCCTACATCGTGAAGAAATCCTGCTGTGATAAGGTCTTTAAGCTCTGACTTATTAAGTCCCAGCTTTGCACCGAGAACTCCTGCGAGTACAGCGACATTTACTGAATGAAAGTATGTATAGCCGTCGTAAGTTCTTACTGCGATAAGGTTATCCATAACATCATCATTTGAGATGACATCCGCAGTGACCTTTTCCACAAGCTCAGAGATTTCTTCCTCAGGAGCATTTTTGTGAGATACAGCTTTGATGAAGACATCGTGGACGATCTTTAATGCTGAGCGTCTGACCTCATCACTAATGATTTCTTCAGCTCTTGCATCCTCGGAAAATTCATCGTCGATGTAGACTCCCGGTACTCCGGTAAATATTATGAAGCCGATATTTTCTTCGGTAAGCACCGTATGCTTTGACATCAGAAGACTACCGTTAGCATCATATATCTCCTGGCCTAGTATCATATCAGGCTCTAAATTTTTAACTGTGACATATCTCATGTATTGCTGACCGGGTCCTCATCAAACTGAACTGTTACGTAATACCCCTTCGGTGTCTCCCTGACATCAGTCACGATACCTTCCCGCGACTTAAGCCGCTGAAGAGTAGTATAATTGGCAGACATAGCATACGCTCTACCAAGCGTGTAATAATATGAATTCGGTAATTTCGATTCCGTAACGGGAAGGCGGTCTCCAACCTTAAGGAGCCCCGTCCTCTCCATTTTAAAATCCATTGTCCTCAAACTCAGATGTCCTTTTCATTTACGATCTTCGAATCCACTACTCCCTTTTCAGCTCTGTGAACTTTGATCAAAGAATAGAATGATGTAACTCCATCATAGATAAGCATTATCCCGATAAAAATGAACTGGATTTTTAATAGATCCATTGCTCCAAGGATACAGAGGACTCCAAAGATAAAACTGATAAGTGCCATTAAAAGAGATGGCCACCAGGTAGGTGTCCCGATACCCTTCATCGTAAATGCCATGCTGATTCCTGAAACGCCGTCTGCTATCATCAGGACTCCGAATACTACGAAGATAAGCTTAAGCATACCATTCGGATTTGAAAAAATATACAGTCCTATCGCACAGATCACTGCTCCAAGAATTATTGCCGGAAGCCTTAAGCTTTCATCCGATATCCGGCTTAAGATCATCACGATTCCTACTATAGCGATTACAATGCCGATAACTTTTCCGACTATGGCGGAAGCACCACCTGGATTAACAATACAGAACACTCCAAGAAGTATAGCAAGAATTGCTATCAGATACTGCGATGCCCTTGATTCCTTGATTTTCTCTTTCATATTATGCCTCCTGAATATATTTTACTACAAATATCAGCCAACTGTCAGAAATTATTACAAATATATACCAGATGTAAGTTTTTACTGCAGGTATTTGCCGGCAGACTTCTGGTCGATTTTTCTGTACGGTATCCAGATGTACTTACCATCTTTAGATGCATTTTTGATGTCTTTTATGCTGTCTCCGTTCAAAAGTGCCTGCATCGCGGCAACTGCCGCCTCTGCCTGACCATTAGAGTCCGCTCCCGCTGTAAATGCCAGATCCCCGGTTGCAACCTTCGCTACCGCATCGTTTGCTCCGCCGACACCACAGATTGGAACCGACGATGTATCGACTCCATTCATTTTAGCGTACTGCAGGGCTCCGAGTGCCATTTCATCGCTGGTGCAGATGATGGCATCAAAGGTCTGTCCTGTCAGTTTGAAGCTCTTAAGCATCAGGAAAGTATCAGCTGACGAATCGTCTCCGTAATCCGAGAATACGTAGTCTACGTCGACTTTTTTGGAAGCGAAATACCTCTTGACCGCATCAGCACGGTTCTCAGTAGAGGCAGCACCCCTCTTTCCCTTAAGAAGCACAAGCTTTAAGGATGACGGCTTACCAAGCTTGTTATAGACATATCCGGCATCGTATTCGCCGGCCTTGTCGTCCGGAGAACCGACATATACGTACTTACCCTCCTCGAGGTCGTCCTCATCCGGTTCGCTGTTTACAAAAACTATAGGCATATCGCCTGCTGCAATCTCAAGCTGATGAGCTGTGCTGGAATCAGATGCCCAGACGATAAGGCCACCATATCCGGCTTTTTGCGCCAGCTCGATTTTTTTAACCTGACTATCGACATCAGCTCCACTCATATCTGTTACGAGCTTCATATCCTTCTTCTCAGCCTGGGCCTTCAGGGCATTTGTAAATGCCTTTCTGGCACCCTCAGTGGCATCAGGCACCAAAAACTCGACCGTATCTGCGGCATCTGAGTCATTTTTACCAGAGCTTTTTCCTGCTGACTTCGAGGTACTGCCGCATGCCACGAGGCCTGCTGCCATAAATAACACAATGGCTAAAGCGATAAACTTCCTGCTTTTCATGCTTCCTCCCTCCTTATATCCTGAAATGTGACACATAGCTCTCAAGTGCATTCGAAGTATTCGAAAGCTCTTTTGAATTCTCTGCCACATCCTGGCTCGACTGGTTAAGTGTGCGGGCGTGCTCTACTATATCCTTTGAGGTCCGCTGGATCTCTGAGGTACTTGCCGCCTGCTCTTCAGAAATAGCTGCAACATTTGTCGCCACATCCTCGACCTTTGAGATATTCTCTACAACTCTCGAAAGTCTCTCATCTGATTCCTTAATATTAGCGTAGATTTCGTCAAAGCTCTTTACAGCTGACTCGATCAGCGCTCCGTTTTTCTCTATTGAAGTATAGGACTCATCGGCCTTCTTTACCACATCATTGATAAGCTCCGAAACCTTCTTTATGAGCTTGCTGATATCTGCCGCGCTGTCTGCTGAGTTGTTCGCTAAATTTCCAATCTGTGAGGCAACTACTGCAAATCCACGTCCGCTCTCTCCGGCTCTCGCAGCCTCTATGGAGGCATTAAGTGACAGAAGGTTCGTCTCGTCAGCAATCTCTGTGATGACATTTACGATCTTCGTGATGTTATTCGATGCCGCTCCCACCTGTTCGATCGATTCGAGCAGATCCTTATTTGAATTCCTGATTGCATCCATAGCGTCGCCGAGACCTCTGATATCCTCACGTCCCTGATGAGCTATATCAACTGTTTTCTTCATGCTCTCCTGAGTCTCGTTCGAATCACCCTTCGTATCAGAAACAACCTGTGCAAGCGTATTTGCCGACGCTGCTATCTGGTTTACTGACTCAGAAAGTGAATCTACTATATGGTCGAGCTCCTCCATCTCCTTTGTCTGGGATGAAGACTCCTCGTACATATCCTTTGATACCTTATCAGAGTTCTCAGACTGTGAGCGAATCTTTGCTGACTCCGCTCTGATAGATGAGAGCATACTTCGCATCGAATCTATAAAAGTACCAATGCTTCCTGAGATAGCTCCGATCTCATCATCTCCTGTCTTCTTCAGCTGGATAGTAAAGTCACCCTGCGACATCTCAGAAATACTCTGAGTGATTCCTGTAATAGGTGCAAAAATCTTAGCAGCCACTACCGTGATGACTATCGCAAGTACCGCTACTGCCAATACTCCAAGTATTATGAGTACGATCATAAGCGAGTTTACATCTTTCATGACAAGCGACATCGGCACATAGGATACAAGTATCCAGTTCGTATCGCTTATGGACTGCATATCTACAAGCTGATCATCTATCTGCGACTCTGTGTAATCACCAGCAGCTGCCTTTTTTGCTGTCTGCTTTAAAAGTGAATCCTTCGCCTTTTTAATATCAGTTCCTACAAGTGAGGAATCCGGTGAAGAAATGATAGTGCCTGTATCACTGTCAAACAAGAAAGACGAAGCCCCGTTCATTTTAATCCCGGAATTTACAATTATAGTAATCTGGTCAAGTGGCACATCAGCTGAGATAACCTTTAATTCTCCGCTTCCATCATTTAAGATTCCAGATGCTGAAATCACGTATTTATCATCCACGTCCTGATATGCGGTACCATAGTCCATATTCACGCGGGTTAGTCCCTGTTTATACCACATCGTACTGGTCACATCACGCGACGAAAAATCCGCTTTCTCAGCCTTGTAATAATTTCCCTCGGCATCAGCCACATAGAGCCCGTTCGGACAGTTGTCATTCTGCCCGTAGTAGATATTCAGAAGCTTTGTCATCTCTTCTCTGGTCTCTGGCTTTTCCATCTCTATGGTGTGCTTCGCTGTCTGGAAAAATTCAAGGTTCTTATCGAGCCACGACTCGATATTATCCTTCTGATTCACAATCGAAGAATCCAGCTGTGCCTCTGACTTTTCCTGCAGTCTTTTCTTGGACATCAGGGCCGAGGTGGATACCAGCGCAAGCACGATAACTATCGTAACTGGTATCGTAAGAAGCAGCAGCTTTGTACGGATCGATTTCTTACTTATCCGCGCTGCTTTTACTTTTTTCCCGGCTGATGCTTTTACCCTCCGCCCCTGTAATTTTGCTTTAAGCTTCGGCTTATGGCTTTTCTCCTTTTTCTGTTTTTTGTTCTGAACCATTTTATAACTCCTCTGTTTTTCCTCAACCCCTTTTTTTAAAACCCATTTCTGCCTGTTTACAGGCTTCTCTTAATAGCTGCAAGCAGCTCATCATAGGTCTCATATGCCGGGATCTCCGGGTGAGCTGCCTTTATGGCATCTGTGCTCTTGAATAAGAATCCAGCCTTGCTGGCCTGGATCATACCAAGGTCATTGAAACTGTCTCCGCTTGCGATAGTTTCAAAGCCAATGGACTGCAGAGCCTTGACTGTGGTCTTCTTAGAGTCCTTGACTCTCATCTGATAGCCGGTAATCTCGTTTCCATTTACCTCGAGTGTGTTGCAGAAGATCGTCGGCCAGCCGAGCTTCTTCATAAGAGGTGAAGCGAACTGCTCGAAGGTATCGCTAAGAATGATGACCTGTGTAATGCTTCTGAGCTCGTCCAAAAACTCCTTAGCGCCATCCATCGGATCGATGCCGGCGATAACGTCCTGAACCTCCTTAAGTCCAAGCCCGTGCTCCTTTAGAAGAGCTATCCTGTATTTCATCAGCTTATCGTAATCAGGCTCGTCTCTGGTCGTCTTCTTAAATTCCGGAATCCCGGTCTTCTCTGCGAATGCGATCCAAATCTCTGGTACTAAAACACCCTCCATATCAAGGCAGACAATATTCATGATTTCCTCCATAAAAAAATATAAAACTTTACGTTATATTATATCTTTTCTTTGGTGCAATAGCAATTAAACCTTTTCTTTTTTATGTATTTTTAGCAAAAACAAAAAGCCCCGGCAGAAATCTGCCAGGGCTTTTTGTTTAAGGAAGTTCACAAAATATCGATATTTTCCCCTGCGAGGGCCTTGTTCATCGAACGGACTGCGCAGAACTTGCCGCACATGGAGCAGGTGTCTGAGTGGTCATCCTCAGGAAGACGGCTGTCACGGATTTCCTTTGCTGTCTTTGGATCAAGGCAGTGCTTGAACTGCTCGTCCCAGTCAAGCTTTCTTCTGGCGTCAGCCATAGCGTCGTCCTCATCGCGGGCACCAGGAAGATGCTTTGCGATATCTGCGGCGTGAGCGGCAATTTTTGAAGCGATAATTCCCTCGCGGACATCCTCAACATTCGGAAGAGCCAGATGCTCAGCCGGTGTTACATAGCAGAGGAAGGCAGCTCCGCTCATCGCAGCTACAGCTCCACCGATGGCAGCTGTGATGTGGTCATAGCCAGGTGCGATATCAGTTACAAGAGGTCCAAGTACATAGAAAGGAGCGCCCTTGCAGATGGTCTGCTCTATCTTCATATTTGCAGCGATCTGGTCAAGAGGTACATGTCCCGGCCCCTCGATCATTACCTGTACATTCTTCTCCCAGGCACGCTGAGTCAGCTCACCAAGTCTTATCAGCTCATCGACCTGGCTGATATCAGTAGCGTCAGCAAGGCAGCCCGGTCTGCAGGCATCGCCAAGAGAAATCGTCACATCGTACTCAGCACAGATATCCAGGATTTCATCGAAGTGAGAATAGAACGGGTTCTCCTCACCTGTCATCGACATCCAGGCATAGATAAGTGAACCGCCGCGGGAGACGATATTCATTTTTCTCTTGCCGTGTTTGATCTGCTCGAGCGTCTTCTTATTGATCCCGCAGTGAAGTGTTACAAAATCAACACCGTCCTCAGCGTGAAGTCTGACTACATCGATGAAGTCCTCAGCGGTAAGAGTATTCAGGTCTCTCTGATAGTGGATTACAGCGTCATAGACAGGCACAGTTCCTACCATTACAGGACACTCTGCTGTAAGCTTCTGTCTGAAAGGCTGGGTATTTCCATGGCTTGACAGATCCATGATGGCGTCGCCGCCTAAGTCAACGGCCTCTTTTACTTTTTCCATCTCGACATCATAGTCCTTGACATCGCGGGAAATTCCGAGGTTGACGTTTATTTTTGTAGTAAGAGCACTACCGATTCCAGCAGGGTTTAAGCATTTGTGCTTCTTGTTCGCAGGGATAACGACCTGTCCCTTTGCGACGAGGTCCATCAGCTTATCCTCATCCATGTGCTCCTTTGCGGCAACAGCCACAAGCTCCCTGGTCTTTATGCCACGTCTCGCAGCATCCATCTGTGTCGTGTACTTTTCAGACATAGTTTCCTCCATAAAAAAACGGTACCCCGAAGGATACCGCAGAATACATTCTTGCAGCCTTCCTACGCCGGCATTGTCCGGATCAGGTTCTCGGGTTCTTCTCAACGGCAGCTGCACTGCTTTCGTGCCCCGGGCCACAATAAGGATATACTATTTTTTTATGATTTTCAAGGCATAGCGTCCACTTTTTCAAATACATTCGTGACTTCCTTGGAAGGTGCCGGTGTAGCAAGGCTTACGATCACATCAAAAATCAAAGCTACGATGAATGATGGCAGCAGCTCATAGATATCAAAGGCGCCGCCAAGCGGTCTTACTGCGAACTTCCAGACGAAGATCATAAGACCGCCGGAAATGAGGCCTGCGAGAGCTCCGTTTTTATTTGATCTCTTCCAGAAAAGTGCGAGGATCATAACCGGTCCGAATGTAGCTCCAAATCCTGCCCATGCGAAGCTTACGATCTGGAAGACTGAGCTGTTCGGGTTCCAGGCGAGCACTACGCCGATAACTCCAATAAGGCAGAGCGCAAGTCTTGAGATAGTCATAAGCTTCTTCTCTGGAAGCTTTGCGTGGAAGCACTTTACGAGGATATCTGAGGTAATCGAGGATGACGCGCAGAGAAGCTGCGAATCAGCTGTCGACATCGTAGATGCCAGGATTCCGGAAAGCACGACACCGGCGATCACCGCAAAAATGGCTCCGTGGCTGGCGAGGAGATCGGATATTTTTATAATAACCGTCTCTGAATCTGAACCGGAAAGCGCAGGGATGCAGCCCTCTCCGCTCATCGCGAGTCCGACGACTCCGATACAGACAGATACTGCCATCGAGATAAGAACCCAGACAGTGGCAACTCTTCTCGAAAGCGAGAGCTTCTTCTCATCCTCTATCGCCATGAATCTGAGCAGGATATGCGGCATTCCGAAATATCCGAGTCCCCACGCGAGGGTTGAGATGATATGAACGAATCCATACGGCTGCGCAGTTCCCGTAACCGCGTCATGTGTCTGTGTCATGGAAAAATATCCGGCAAGTCCCTTTGCGTTATCGATTACCACATTTGCCCCGCCGGCCTTCATAGTACCGAAGACCAGGATGATTATAAGAGCTGCCGACATGATGATACTCTGTATGAAGTCTGTCGTGGATGCGGCGAGGAAGCCTCCAAGCATAGTGTAGGCGATAATTACGATAGCGCTTCCGATCATTGCTGTATGATAATTCGTGTTGAAGAGGCTGGCGAAAAGCTTTCCGCAGCCTGCAAATCCGCTTGCTGTGTACGGCACGAAGAAAATCACGATAATGATTGCCGCGATGAATGTCAGGATATTTTTCCCATCGCCATATCTTTCTGAGAAAAATGCGGGTACTGTGATAGAACCTGTTGCCTCTGTGTACTGTCTGATTCTTTTTGCTGTGATAAGCCAGTTCAGGTACGTTCCGGCTGCAAGTCCGATGATGGTCCAGCCTGCGTCTGCGATTCCCGACAGGTAAGCAAGTCCCGGGATTCCCATCAGCAGATAGCTCGACATATCGCTTGCCTCTGCGCTCATCGCTGTGACAAATGGTCCGAGCTTTCGCCCTCCGATGTAAAAATCACCGACTGTCTTGTTGCGCTTCGAGAGCCACGCTCCCATTGCGATCATACCCACCAGGTAAACCACCATAGTGGCAAACATTCCGATTTGTGCAGTACTCATTTTTTCTCCTTCCAGCTGAAAGTTTTGTTAAAACTTTGTTATTTTATCTGATATACAGGTTTATGTCAAATTTTTTGAATAAAAAGCCACTTTACGTGCATAAAAATGGAAGTTGGTTGGAAAGGTCCATTATGTCTTATTGAATATTTTTCATGTATTCAATGAATTAATATCAATACACATAAATTTTTTATGTCATTGTGTTTCAAATGTAGTATAATTATTTTAGTTTATTTTTACAGGAGGTAATAATTAAATGAGACCAGAAGATATTGACTGGGGAAGCCTGGATTTTAACTACAGACAGACAGACTACAGCTACGTTTCCATGTATAAGGATGGAAAGTGGGATGACGGTGAGCTGACTAAGGATCACAACGTCACGATGAGCGAGTGTGCCTGCGTTCTTCAGTATTCTCAGTCCTGCTTTGAGGGACTTAAAGCATATCACACCAAGGATGGCAGAGTTGTCTGCTTCCGTCCTGATGCTAACGCAGCCAGAATGCATGATTCATGCCAGCGTCTTGAAATGCCACCATATCCAGTAGATAAGTGGGTTGAGGCTGTTGAGAAAGTTGTAAAGGCTAACGAGGCATGGGTTCCTCCATATGGCAGCGGCGCTACACTTTATATTCGTCCTTACATGTTCGGATACAATGCAGTTATCGGTGTTAAGCCTGCTGAGGAGTACATGTTCAGAATTCTTGTTACTCCGGTTGGCCCTTACTTCAAGGGCGGCTTGAAGCCAGTTGAGGTTATGATTCCTGATTTCGACAGAGCAGCCCCTCATGGAACTGGTGGAATCAAGGCTGGTCTTAACTACGCTATGTCACTTCACCCAATCATGGAGGCTCACAGAAAGGGATTCAACGAGAATATGTATCTCGATCCTGCTACTCGTACAAAGATTGAGGAAACAGGTGGAGCAAATATCATCTTCATCAAGGATGGCGGAAAGACTCTTGTTACTCCGAAGTCTGATTCTATCCTTCCTTCTATCACCAGAAGATCACTATGCTACATCGCTGAGCATATGCTTGGAATGAAGGTTGAGCAGCGTGAGATCCTTCTTTCAGAGGTTGAGGACGGCGAGTTCGAGGAGATGGGACTCTGCGGCACTGCAGCTGTTATCTCTCCTGTTGGACGTATCAACGACCATGGCAAGATTACAAACATCAAGAGCGGTATGGACGAGATCGGACCAACTCTTGCAAAACTCAGAAGCACTCTTACAGGTATTCAGGAAGGCGAGATCGCAGATCCAGACAACTGGGTACACGAGATAAAGTGAACGAAAGCACAGAGACGAAAGCAAGCCATAGGCGAAGCTTGAGCTTAACGAAGAGAACTTCATTTAATAGCCTACTTGTAGCCCCGGCGGAGCAATCCGCCAGGGCTTTTTTATATTGCAACAAGCCTAAAATGCAAAAAAAGAAGCCCCGGAAATCGGTGATTTCCGGAACTCCTGAAAATTCCCATGCAAAAATCCTGTGAAAAGCGTGAGTCACCTAACATTCAGCTCGAATCCGCTTCGCTCCTTCTCGCTGTCTGTTAGGTTCAATCACAAAAAAAGACGGCAATGCATGCAAGCAAGCTTGCAGCAGTGCCGTCTTTTTCTGTGTCTCACGCTTTATCACACATTATCTCTTTGAGAACTGTGGTGCACGACGAGCTTTCTTTAAGCCGTACTTCTTTCTTTCCTTCATACGTGGGTCACGTGTAAGGAATCCAGCCTTCTTTAATGCTGGGCGATACTCCTCATCAACTGTGAGAAGAGCACGAGCAATGCCGTGACGGATAGCGCCGGCCTGACCAGTGTAGCCGCCGCCCTTAACGTTTACTAAAACGTCGAACTTATCAGCTGTGCCGGTAAGCTCAAGAGGCTGACGAACGATAACCTTCAGGGTATCGAGACCGAAGTACTTATCCATGTCCTCTTTATTTATAGTTACTTTTCCGGTGCCAGGAACGAGATAAACTCTGGCTACAGAAGACTTTCTTCTTCCTGTTCCGTAATATTTAGCTGTTGCCATAATATCCTCCAATTAGAATGTGAGCTGCTGCGGCTTCTGAGCTGCATGCTTGTGATCAGGTCCTGCATATACGAAAAGCTTCTTGTACATCTGACGTCCAAGAGGTCCCTTCGGAAGCATACCCTTAACGGCACCTTCTATAACACGATCAGGATGCTTAGCGATCATCTCACGGAGAGTGGCTTCCTTCAGTCCGCCTACATAATCTGAATGATGATAATACTTCTTTGCGTCAAGCTTCTTACCAGTAACAGTGATCTTCTCAGCATTGATAACGATCACATAGTCACCGCAATCCTCATGAGGAGTGTAGATAGGCTTGTTCTTACCGCGTAAAACCTTGGCTACTTCTGATGCGAGACGGCCAAGAGTCTGACCCTCAGCATCAACTACATACCATTTGCGCTCGACCTTTGACGGGTTTGGCATATAAGTGGTGTTCATTAGTAAATCCTCCAAAAAATATGACGCTTCTCAGCGGCGCATGTCCGGACGCAGCCGAAAAACTTATATTGATGAAAAGGAATCCCGGGGCTAATGGGAATCCTTTTGATTACATCAGCCTTAATACTTTACTACTTTTTCTGGCAGCTGTCAACACTTTTCTTTGACCTCATTCTTGGAAAAATAACCGCTGCCAGAGTAATCTTTTTACTCTTCATCCTTTTTCTTTGCTGCTGTTCCCTTCACAGTAAAGTACGCACTCTCCGAAGCTCCCGAAGTGTTTTCGAGATAAACCTTGCAGATCTTTCCCGGCTTTCTCAAAGCTTCAGGAAGATTGAATTTGTAGATATAGCCCTCATCTTTGTGGAAGGCCACAGATTTTTTCTTTATTACAGTCTTGCCGCTCTTTAAGACGCAGGTGGCATTTCTGTTGCCGACAACACGAATAACTGAAGTCTTATCGGTTATTTTTTCATTGGTTACAGTCGGCTTCTTAGGAAGTGCCTCAACCACCTTCGTATAATCGACGTAAGCCATAGAATGGTCTGCATTTCTTACGACAACACCGATCTTTGTGCCATACTTTAACGGCTTTTCAAGGCCGTAAGAGAAGCTGCCGTCATCACCAAGTGTCGCACCAGAACCTATTTCATTGAAGCGTATACTTTTTCCAGAGAGAAGCATTCTTGCCTCAGTTGAAGAATTTCCGTCAAAGACTTCTCCAGTAACCTGAGTGTCTTCATCTGTTATCTTGTCGAAATCCGTCCCGCCAGAGAAAGAATCCACAAAGCTCAGGTATGTCTTTGCAGTAGTAGTTCTTGGAGCCGATACACGCAGAGCACCGTCCTTTACGTCAGTAGCCGTAACCGAAATCTTGTTATTGTCACCCAGATTTCCGGTCACGATTCCGAAGCATCCGTCTGCCGGAGCAGTTCCAGAGAAGGTCCTGCCATTCTGATCCGTAACAGTAATCACATAGCTGTCAGATGTCGGCTCAGGGATTTTTCCGTATACTACGCCTTCCTCAGAAACGACACTCATAAGCTTAGGCTGGTTTGGTGCAGCCTCGACAGTCGTCATCGAAACCTTAGTGCTCAGACGGCCAATCCAGTCAATTCCGTATATCGTATAATTGTCACCTGTAAGAGGAATACTTGATGTATTCAGCTTAAAGGCGTCACCTGTACGGCTGTATGAACATTTCTTTATTGTATATGACTTCTTGTATGCCTTACTCTGTTTAAAAATATCAACAGCATCCTTTGGTACGTATGCAGTCTTTCCCTTGATTGCAACAACTCTGCAGAGACTGTCGTCACCGAACATACCGGATATAGTGCTTGAGGTATTAGCTATCTGATATACCGCAGGCGTATCAGCACCTGTTCTCGTAACCTCGATCTCACCAGTGGCACTTCGCCTTCCAATCGAATCGACCTGGTATATCTCAGCTATGTCTCCAGCCTTTGGAGGTGTAATTCTCGTTGAAAAATCACCGTTTCCATCGGCCTTCATATCGTAAGAAGCACCGGATACGTCCAAATGCACAGAAGCATTTGGAGAAGCCTTTCCGGTAAGGGTTACTGTCCTGTTCGTAAGCTTATCAAGCTTCGGAGTAAAAGAAACTGAAGTGTCGATATTGTCGACATTCACATAGGTGACTGTGGCATTACCAAGAGTATCAACTGCCCTTACTGTATACCTGCCATTTGTCGAAACTGTAAATGTCCCATCGTTTACAGGACTTGCGCTGTAGTTCCAGACATATGAGTCCACATCAACTATGCCATTCATATATGACACACTGCGGATTCCAGAAACATCACTGGCCTCAACTCTTATTTTTACAGGGTCACCAGTAGTATCAGTTACCAGTGGAGCTGCAACTACAAGAGGACCGCTCGTATCCTTATAGCTGTCCGGGTCAAATGACGCCTTGTAATAACTGTATCCATCAGACGCCGGAGTCTCTCCACGATACCAGCCCTTTGTCTTTGCGATATCTGAAGCCTGCGACGAAGAGACGATCAGGTAGTTATCACCCTTCGGGAAGTTAACTTTCCAGCTGTTATCAGTGTTCAGATGCAGCTTTCCGTCAACAGTCTGATGATTGATATAGTCCTCCATCATCGTGCTGATGTGGTCAGTCTTGGAAACTAAAACCTGCTTGTTAAAGACATCAGACTTATGGATAGGATCGATATCTCCAGTGATGTGCCTCGAGACAAGTACAAAAATCTGGTCATCTGTTACTGCCTTTCCGTTGCAGGTAAGGCTCGTTATTCTTCTCGTATCTGATACAAGAACACCATCATCATCGTATCTGGCTGGAATCGAAGGGTCTACAGTGTATTCGATACCGTCATATACGAAAAATCCTTCCCAGCTTCTCTGATACTTATTCGCTAGAATCGGAACCGCACCCTGCGCCGTCAATGCAGCAGTCTCTGAGTCCCATTTATCTGTCGCAGCGTTTCCAGTAGTCTCATAGAATCTGGCCACCTGCCACTCAAGGGCGTCCTTAAGCTGCGCCCCGGTGATGTAATAGACCTTAGCCCTCTCCTGATTGAAGCTTTGGATATTCAGCAGGTTCTTCTGTGAAATCTCTCCGTCCACCCTGATATAAGATGACGAGCTTCCATCACCGGCCAGCTGATACTCAGTAGCTGAAATAACAGGAGCTGATCTATATGGTTCCGGAAGGTTCTTTACAGCCTCCAGGCCATAGTGGATCTTTGCCTCGTTACAGAGCTGGATCATAGGGTTATCCTCTATCATCCCGAAATAGTTGTCTGTCTCACCGTCTACGTCAGTAACCTTTTTATTGTAGAGATTCTGGTACTGCTCGTCGTATTTGTCATTTATCGCCTTGATTTTTGCATCCTCTGCATCCTCAGAGGTAATCTTTCTTACTTTTGCTTTACCGCTTTTTACGTATGGAGTTCCCCACTTGTTGAATCCAATCTTCAAATCGGTAATTCCAAGGGACTTTCCGTGATCCTCTTCCTCAACCAAAGGCGTATCGTTCATCAGGCCTTCGCTGTCAGTCTCAGAGTAGTCATAATATGGCGCTGCCTTCGCAGTATCAGCAGGAAAGTCCATATGAGTGTGGCCGCAGCAGACTGCGTCAACCTCAGGAATAGCAGTAACCGCATAGCCGACATTGTCAGCACGTGACAGAGGATTTTCAGCTCCAATTCCGCTATGGATCAGGGCTATTACTACCTGAGCGCCCTGCTTCTTTAAGGCCTTTGCACCGGCAGATACGCTGGTCACTATATCCTGAGTCTCGACTATTCCCTTCCAGGAATAATGACCTGTAAGTGATGGAACAACCGCACCGACGACACCGATCTTTACAGTTCTCTTCTTTCCGGTCGTAGTCTTCACGGTTTTGGTGATAATTTTTGTAGAAGGATAAAGGTTCTTCTTTGTACGGGCATCCGTGACATTTGAGAGCACAACCTTATTGTTCATGCCCGAATCTGAAAGAGCCTTCTTTATGTAGTCGACACCGTAATCGAAGTCATGGTTTCCAAGCGTTATCGCATCGTAGCCAAGTGCCTTCATCTCCTCGTACATGTACTCAGTTCCGCTGACGGTTCCCTTCATAATTGATTCAGAACCTATTCCGTAAACTGTGTCTCCGCCGTCGACAGTGATCGAGGTGCCGTATTTTATTTTTCGTTCTTTTTTAATAACTGTTGCAATCTGCGCAAGGCTCCCCTCTGACTCAACTCCGGAATCGTAATTGAGCCTTACACTCTGCCCATGAAGGTCAGAGGTAGAAAGCACTCTTACAGTCGCTGTCCCATACCCCTTAGTTGCTGCAAAAGCATCGATAACTCCAGGTTCAGCAGCTGTAGTGGTAAAGAGTATAGCTGCTGTAGCAAAAATAGCTCCTACTCTTTTAAAATTCAAAAAATCATCCTTTCTACTTCAAAATAATCTCATCAATAAATCTATCTGTCGATTTTCCATCGGTATATTTGAAATTCTTCTTTACGAATCTGTCGAGCGCATCATAATCGTAGTTATCAGTATCCTCGAGCGCATGAAGAAGAGCCGGGAAAGTCTTTACGATAACTGAAGTCGACGGAACCGTATCCTCATACGGTTCATAGAAATCTCTGCTGTTCTCATACATCCTCTGGTCAAATGCGTAGAAATACATCGGCCTGCGAAGAAGAGAGAACTCGTACATAACTGAAGAATAATCAGTGATCATCACATCAGTGATAAACAGAATATCATTTACCTCACGGTACTCAGACATATCGAGAATGTAGTCCTTGTACTCCTCTGGAATCGTGATGTGCTTCTTGACGAACGGATGCATTTTTACAAGGAGAATCTCATTTCTCTCTTTAAGAAATGCTCCCCACTTCTTCCAGTCGACTCTCTCCATTGGGAAAGTCGCGTCTACAGCGTTGTTGCCGCGGAAAGTCGGCGCATAGAGATAGACTTTGTTTCTCTGCTTTATGATAGGGAACTCATTTCTGAGCTTTTCGGTCATATTTTTCTTATAGTCTTCGTCGAAAAATATATCCGTCCTGGGTATTCCAATCGGCAGGAATACCTTCTCTGGAAGTCCAAAAGCCTCTGCGTGATGCTTGCCTGAATGCTCAGAGCTTACAGGCATGTGGGTGTAGCACTTGTGAACCCTGGTGTTCGTCTTCGGAGCGCCCGGCTTTCCCTCACGCTCGAAGCCAAGGGATTTGAATGCACCACAGGCGTGCCAGACCTGAACGAACTTCACATCCTCAGGATAGTCAAACTTGTAGACGAAAGGCAGGAAATCATCGATTAAGATGATATCACTCATAGCAAGCTGCTTCGTGAACTTAAACGATCCGCGGGCGCCATAGTGCTCATTGATATTTGATTTAAAATTAAACTGAATATTGTAGTTTTCTAAGAGGCCGCGCTCCTTCATCCTGTTGTAGATGAATTCCTCGTTACCGCTGAGATTAGCTCTCGACCCTGATGCAAAAAGTATCGTAGGCTTGGCGCCTGCTGCTCTCTTCTGCTTTCTCTTTTCCTCAAGCTTATTGAACCTGTTTATCAGGATGCTCTCTTTAAACGGGTTGAAGGCCTTGCGCATATTGGTCTTCCACTCAGCAAATCTCTTCTTTGTGTTGTAGATGATCCCCATGTCCTCGAGCTGAGGCTGGTAAAGGACACGGAAATAGAGCGTGTCTTCATCGAGGTCCATCATCGAGAACATATTGAACACTTCGCGGCCATGCTTGGCTGTATTCCTTGAAAAAGTAAAATGTAACGGCTTTTCTTCCTCTGCATTGTTACTTATCTGTTCGTCAGAATACTTTAACCTGCCATCCTTTTCACAGTTTCTTAAGGCCGGTGTCAGATAAGAATAGTATTTGACACCGTGGTTTCTAAGGCGCAGATAGTAGTCGCCAGTCTCAATAGGGTAGCTCGCATTTGCGCCGAGCACATGATAGACTATGTGGAAAGTCCGCTTTTTCCGGTTAAAATCGAGATGTGAAGGCTTGAGTTTTCCCTGATAGGAATCCTTTATATAGATACTGGCCTTTGAAAGCTCCCCAACATCCTCTGTTATATGACCGGTCACATGTAAAAGCACTCTCGCAAAATACAGGTCGTCTACTATGATACCGCTGTGTTCTTCCATGAAAAAATTAACTCCTGTCCAGCTTCTCACGCATGATGCCCTCAGCTATGATCAGGTCACCATCGCTTGTAAGCTTGATATTTTCTACGTCACCAGGTACTGTGTGGATCTCAATACCCTTAGTCAGGCAGATCTGAGCAGTTCCAGTGATAGTTTTCTTTTCTTCCTCAGTTAGAGAATCGAGTGACTCCTTTAAGACTTTGAGCCTGAACGAATCAGGTGCCTGGCCATGATAGAGCTTTGATCTGGCCGGCATAGAGTCGACCTTCGTGCCTTCCTCGATCCAGAGCATAGTGTCAGTAGCAGGGATAGCTGCAACGACAGCCGGATACTGGTCTAAGGCATCCATAGAATCCTGCATGATTTTATCCGTAACAAAAGGACGGACAGCATCGTGTATAAGAATCTTATCATCATCTGCTATGCCATGGGTCTTTTCGATATAATCGATAACGTTTCTTATCGAATCAAGTCTCTCTTTGCCGCCGTCGATTACTTTTACATAATTCCTGTTTAAGTCGCGGTCTCTGATCATAGTCTTTAAATACTCGTTCCACTCAGGGTGGATAGCTATGATCACCTCGTCAAAAATAGCCGACTTTAAGATTCTTTCAAGCGTCCAGATGATAATCGGCTTTCCGGCAATTTCCAAAAACTGCTTTGGGATATGAGCCGACTTCATTCTGTTTCCAACGCCGCCCGCAAGTATTGCTCCGTATCTCATGGAAGATCCTCCTCTTTCCATCCGATGGCAAGTCTCTTTTTCTTTATGACGTCAGTTACAGCTGTCTCTCCCTTATGGAAAAGTGAGGAAGAACCGGCCACGAAAATATCCGCACCTCTGTCATATAGCTTCTTTGCGTTCTCGATTGTGATATTTCCATCTACCTCAATTAAGAGGTCGTCCTTTCCGATTGAATGGAAGTACTCTCTCATCTCTTTTACTTTATCCATTGTAGATGGGACAAGCTTCTTACCTGCGAAGCCAGGATGAACTGTCATCGCAAGAACTCCGTCGAGATCGTCGAGATATGGATCAAGAACCCTGTAATCAGTCTCAGGATTTATCGCGATAAGTGAGGTAGCTGAAAGCCTCTTCAAATACTGAAGACACTCAGGGATGTGAGTGTTATTCTCATAGTGGAACGCTACCTGATCTCCCTCACGGATGTCGAACCAGCTCATTTTCTCGAGAGGATCCATCGTTAAAAAATGAAAGTCAAACGGGATGTCTGTGATCCTCCTGAGGCTCTTCGCATAGTCAGTTCCAAGCGCAAGGTTCGGAACGAACTGTCCGTCCATAACATCGATATGGAGGAATTCAAGCTTCGCTTCCTTAAACTCTGTCAGGTAATAAAAAATCTTATCAAGTCCTGCACACATCATTGATGCAGATATTTTGCCCGGCTGTCTGGCCGGTACCACGGATGCTCCGCTCTTTGGATCAGCCATTGTACGCCTCACTTTCCTTTTCGTGCATTACGAACATAACTCTTGACTTCTGTATGCTGTGATCTCTGAAAAAATCAAACGCTTCGTCACACTGTGAAAGCTTGTACTTTCTGGTGATAAGCTTCTCAAACGGAATCTTCTTTTCCTTCATAAGAGCTGCGACCTCATGCCAGTCGTTTGCCTTGTCTGAGTAGGATGAATTCCAGGTTCCCCTTACAGTAAGCTGTTTGCGGAGAATTCTCCAGTATACGTCTCTAGGCAGGTTCATATCTCCTACTGGGTTTCCGACTGTGACTAAGGTTCCGCCAGCTGTAACTGAGCCGATAGCATCGATAAGGCACTTGTTCGAACCGACTGCCTCGAAAACTACGTCCATTCCGTTTCCATCGGTAGCCTTAGCGACCTCATCCTCTGTATTATTAGTGTCTATAGTCTTGAAGCCAAGTGAAGCTGCAAAGTCATTCGACTCTTTTCTTCTGGCTCCGATCCAGACCTCTGCGCCCTTTGCCTGCGCAAAAAATCCGATCAGAAGTCCGATGGTTCCTGAACCGATGACGAAAACCTTATCTCCGGCCTTTACTCCGCCGACCTCTGTAGCATGGTGACCAACTGCTGACGGCTCTGATAATGCGCCGACACAGTAGTCTACTGAGTCGTCCAAAAGATTTAAGTTCCAGGCCTTTACAGCTCTGTACTCGCCCATTCCACCGTCATTTCTCGAACCGTAATATTTGTAGTTCGAGCAGGTGGCATAATCGCCTCTCTTACATGATGGACACTCAAAGCACGGAAGCATTGGGAAAACTGAGGCTTTCCTGCCGATAAGGCTTTCATCTACTCCTGCTCCTGCCTTTACTACCTGTCCGCAGAACTCGTGTCCAGGTACTATCGGCATTATGTGGGCGCCATCCTTAAAAATTCTTGCCTCATCCGATGAGCAGACGCCGCAGGCCATGACCTTTAAAAGTACCTCGCCTTCTCCCGGCTCCGGCATCGGAGCGTCTTCAAATCTTATATCGCCTGGCTTATGCAGACTGAGAACTTTCATTTGATATACCTCTTTAAATAGATTTTACAAAACAACGAAATATTATACCCCATATGGGCTTTATTTTCCACTATTTTTCCTTCGCTTCCTTGCGAAGCTTATTGTTTGCTCTTCGGAAGTCACGCAGCTGTCGGAAATTCCTGCCAGAGAAATCCATAAGTCTCGTGCACATCATACGGTTTCTCATATCCTCCCACCTGAGTTTTTCGATTCCATCTGACTCAGGAACAGGCCCAAGCTGCTCATCTACCTTTGCCCACTCAGCATCGTAATCTGGCAGCAAATTCTTATAAGTGGCATCTATCTTGTTATAATATTTATGCTTTATTCGTCTGATCAGAGAATATTCTTTCTTATAGTCGCCAGTCTGCTTCATCAGCTGCCATTTTTCCTTCTGAAGATCAGAATACTTTCTGGCCTCCTTTGAAAGTGTCTCTTTCCAGATCTCGATGGCGTTCGCCGTAGCTCCAATCCTCCACTTCAGGACTTCTTCCTCAGTGGCCTTGTACTTACTTGCCTCCTCGACTGGTCTCTCATCATCTGCGACTGCTGCGACAAACTCCTTGCAGCGTCTTATGATATCCTCTCTATAAGGCTTGTAATCCGGCTTGTTCTCCGGCGGATTGGCAAAATCATAATCGCACTTTCCTTCCAGGAAATCCTTTGGCCTCACCCAGTGCAGGAAGCTGTAGTACGGATCAAATCTGATGTCATTCGTCATATCCTTCACGAGAAGTACAGGAACCTCCATCGCAAGACATGGCAGTGCGCAGTGCAGTCTCTTAGTAACTACACAGATTGCGTTCTGGTACTCAGTGAGTCGCTCGATCGTGTCGGCCTCGCGAACCTCCCAGGTCCTGTCTGAATTTCTCTCCTGGTTGTGGGTCATGACACGGACCTCGATACCAGTTCCTTCAAGCTGTTTTTCTATCCGTTCTGTGACCCTCTCATCTACATCAACTACACAGATGTAGCGGCCCCTGTCTTCCTTTTTCTGCTTAGGAAGCGTCAGAGTTATACATCCGGAAAAATAGGCATTTACTCCTATAGCCTTCAGATGTTCCTCTGTGAAGTGGTCTCTGCAGCCAATCGGTCCCCAGGCATTAAGGTACGCTCCACCTTCACCCTGAAGCATCTCATACTTAAGTGGACTTCCAGGCTGCTTCGCGAGCTGGTGGTCCGCATAGTGGAATCCCACAAACAGCGGATAGATGTATGGTGATGGCGGCCAGTTCCATTTTTTCCACATATACCACGCGTTCATGATCACGGCCACCGGTTCACCGTCGTCAGTCTTAAATGTCGGCATGCTTTCCCTGTCGATAAAATAATCGACCTCCGGGTAGAACTGCGCCGTGGCATATGCCTGAATGTCGTCACCAATATTCAGATTGTTCTTATTCAGCAGGATTCCGTATTTCAAATGATTTTTCCTTCCTGTTATTAGTCTTCTTTGAATTTCAATTCGTAAAGTGTATGTCTTTCACGCTTCTCTGGTGGTGGCAGCTGCATATAATCACCTGGGTAAAGCGCGTGAAAATAATGGTCATAGTCCTTGGTCACCGGAAAGTACGAGTCCTCAAACTTCATTTTTACAGTGTCGCAGTACTTCGCGCGCTCATACATCTCCCCGAAAAAATGCTTCCTGCCCGATGGGAATGAGACATACTTCGAATTCTCGTCGTGACACATCGAGTAGGCATGCTGCACTCTCCTGAACCACCACCACGGTGTAAGAGAAGGCAGGGCACCAAGAGCAGCTTTTATTTTTATAAGGCGCTGCCCCTTCTTATTTCCCTCTGCCAGGTGGAGGAAGCCTTTCTTCTCCTTGTGCATGCGGATACACGAGAGGATCAGCGAGCCACCGTCGCAGAGGATACCCTGGATGCGGCGCTTTATCGGATTGTCAAAGACATTCTCTAAAATCCACAGGTCGACCTTGATGCCGCACTTGCCGTCCTCCTGCCAGAGGTACTCACGAAATGTCGTACCCTTTAGCTGTACCTGTGCAAACGAACTGTAGTATCCAGGCGTCCGAAGCGGCATTTCGACAAAGTACTTATCCGGATATTTTTCTTCGATCAGGTCAACGAGCCTGTCGATATCCTTCCGGTAGACGTTCACGTCGAGGTCGTCGTCCCAGGGTATGAACCCGCCGTGCCGCACAGCGCCGAGCGCCGAGCCACCGCCCAACATATACGGTATCCCGTTTTCCTCGCAGATGGCTGCGATATCCTTCGTAATCGAATACACGACCTGCTGGACCTTTTTGACTTCCTCGTCCGTCATCTGATGCAGCCCCTTGGCCCTCGACAGGTCCTGCCTGAATAAATCCGTAGTCTCCAGTGACATTCTGCCCTCAAATCCTCTGTGTTTTTATAACTCCAAATCTTATAATAAATTACTGATTTGTGATTTTAGTAATCAAGCTTTGACTATATGAATTTTATTTTGCCTGTAAATTTCCGTCATCAAATCATTCTCTTCTATTATGATGGATTTTCCAAAAATTTTCAACCGGTAAAAAAGGACCAACTGTGACAAAAAGACATCACATTCTCAGTGATGCCTTTATATGCAATCAGGTATTCCGTTTGCAAATTTCCGGATTTTACCTGGAAGTTCCGGTAATCTTCATTTTATAAGAGGTGTACTTGTCATATGAATGTCTGGTCAAGGTATCAGTTGCAGTCTTTTTAGCGCTCAAATACATGTTGTGGGACTTCACATAACAGAGCGTGCCATTTGCATCATACATGAAAAAATAGACGTTGAAGCTGTAGCTCTTATCGGACTTATTTTTTCCTGTGACAGCAATGCCGCTGTCAGTAAGCTTAGATGTAATAGAGTAGAGCTTTTTATTCGGCTTCGAGCCGTTCTTTCCAACAGACGCCTGTTCAGCATCATAAACCGAAAAAGAAGACTTCGACAGGTCAACACCATGCGATGTCTGATAATTAACAACTACATATCCTGTCTGTCCTGCACCAAGATAATACACCCATTTGGTGTCAGCATCTACAGAGTTTCCATCAGCATCCTTCAGATCATAAAAAATCTTAAGTGAGGAAAAACCACACTTTGAAGTATTCTTCACCGGAACATAAATATACTGGGTATAATTCGTGCATTCACCAGTGATAGGTGTCGGGGTGCCAAATGAGCAGATTGAAGTTCCGTCCTTAACAGTGATACTGTACTTTTTGGAAGCTTTTCTTCCTGAATAATTCTTGTACGTGACCGTTACAGTCGAGCTTCCAGGCTTTTTCAGCTGAAGAACCGCTCTGTATTTCGCGGTGCTGTCCTTTGATGCCTTAACTACTGATGGCTTGGAACTCTTAACTGATGTGATCGTCGTACCATAGATAGTAATAGTGTACTTGTTTGATGTCGAGCTGTTTTCAAAGTAATAGAAGGTTTCCTTTTCAGTGCCCTTTGCGAATGCCTCTACAGGCGGTACAGCAGCAAACACCGAAAGCACCATGATAAAAGCAGTCAGCAGGGCAATAACCTTCGATGTGGTTTTCATTTTTCTTGTTTCCATTAGATTCCTCCAATCAATAATATAGTTAACAAACTTTTAATATTTTACCATATCGAATGAGGACATTCAAATAGAAAATTGATGAAGGGTACCATCACCTTACCTTTGGGATAGAAAGTATTACACCATTCACGCGTTAACTAAAAACAACACTGGCCAGAGTTTTTAATTTGATTCAATGCATGCGCAACACCCAGATTTTTATTATTTGAAATAATCAATACGCTGCTGGCTGTTATTAATTTCATCACTTCATTTGAAGTACTTTCAGAATTGTCTATCAGAACCAGTTTATCCACCTGAGCAAGGATAGATTGAATATTTCTTTGCAACAAATCTATATCAGAATCAAACAAAATAATTCCCGCAACTATACTGTGTTAAGATTAGACATAGGGAATCCTTTCCTTTTGTTTTGTTGTCGTACTTAACACTATACAGCAGTTTGAGCCGTCACTTCCTCAGGATGCTTTCCGGTACCCGCTGCCGGCGGCATCCTCGTATGGCTTCGTTGCAGAGGAGATACTGCCGTTTTATTGATTTAGGATGAGAGATGAATATCAGAACCAGTCGTTTTATGTAGGAGACAGTTCTGGATGCATGGAAGGATCAATCTATTCAAGCATTCTTTGCTTCTTTGTTAGCTCTACGCTGCTGGATTAAATTTATTGCATATAAATAAGTGTCATTTTTTGTAATTTTTGAAAGTATATAATAAATAGTGGCACCTACAACGATCTGAACTATTAATCTTATAATAAGAGGAAGCGGGGATAATCCAATAAACAAAACTGCTGCTCCCATGATGAGTGCCATTATGATATTTGGTAAAATATCCTTTATTTGATCCTCTACTTTGTAATTAAGAAGTTTACGATTTGGCCACGAATTAATGATCAAGCTACATACACCACTGACCAATAAGCTGATAGCCATTGCAAGAACGCTTATCCACATTGTAATAATCAGCAACGTAAGCCCGATGCACTTCTTGATAATCTCAAGCTTAAGGAACATATCACTCCGACCAAGTGCCTTTATAGCATTAAGATTGGCAGTGTGCAACGGCCATATCATATAGGTAAAGCAAAAGATCTGCAGATAAGGGACACAAGGCAGCCATTTATCTGTCAATATCAGAGCTATAACTTCTTTTGAACATGCTGCAAGACCAATCATCAGAGGTGCCATAATATATGTACTCGTCTTAATGGCTCTCCGAGTCATATTTCTAACATGGTCCTTGTGGTCCTGTTCGCTAGACATTGCTGGAAGTAATACCGAATCAATTGACGTATTTATATTATTAACTATAACTGATGAAAACTTGTCTCCTTGGTTGTAATATGCTAGATTGCTTGAAGAATATATTTTTCCAATTAAAAGTTGTCTTAGGTTGTTATATCCGGTATCAATCAATGATGAGACTAATAATTTCCATCCGTATGAAAACAACCCTTTTAGTCTTTGAAAAGAGAATGCTCTTATTGGCCTCCACTTAACCGTTATCCAAAGGACACATGTATCAACAATAAGATTGAAAAGTTGCTGTGCAATAATTGCCCATACTCCAGCTCCTTGTAACGCCATTGTAATGCCGAGCACTGCTGCACCTATCGTTCCAGCTAATGTAGCGAAGAAGAAACGCTTGAACAGCATATTTCTGGAAACATACGCTTGCTGAATATTCTTCACGCCGCTGACTACAATAGTTAAACTTAATACTCTAACATACGGAACCAGCTCCGGCTGATTATAAAAATCAGCTATAGATGGAGCAGCAAACCACATGATCGCATAAAGGACAAGGCATAATACAATATTTGTATAGAATACCGTGGAAAAGTCTATATCGTCGGCGTTTTTCTTCTGAATAAGTGCATTTCCGAGTCCGCTATCAACGAATACCTGCATAATCGTTGTGAAGACCGTTATCAATGCAACGGTTCCATACGCAGACGGTTCAATAATCCGCGCAAGAACAATAGAAACTATAAACTGTACAAGCTGGGCTCCGACTCTTTCCATGAAGCGCCAAATAAACCCAGAAATTACCCTCGTATTCTTAAAAGTATCCATAAAAAATCAGCAATTTTCTTTGATAGAAAAGAATCTCCTTTCAAAGTGTCTCTTATGTTCATTTTGCGCAGCTTTTAATAACTTCACAGATCCTATCCACATCATTAAGATCAAGATCTGCATACAAAGGTAACGTCAAAACTCGTTTACTCAAATGCAATGCCACTGGTGTCTTTGTTACATCAAATTGCCTATGGAAGCATTCAAAAGTATTTGTAAGAGGGTAAAAATATTTCCTTGCATATATATTATTTTTTGAAAGTGCATCAAAGACTTCGTTTCTCGTCGCTCCAAAAGTCTCTGGCTCAAAAATTACCGGAAAATATGCATAATTGCTCTTAACATCTGGCTGAATAGCATTCAGCTGAATTCCATCTATTCCATCGAGATTGGCTCTATATCTCTCGACGACTTTCTTCCGCTTTGCAATCTCCTCATCCACATGTCTGAGATTGCACAATCCCATGGCAGCGCAGAACTCATTCATCTTTGCATTCGCACCAACCGCATCTACAGTTTCCTGATCACGAATTCCAAAATTTTTCAGGCCATACATATCTCTGCCAAACCGCTCATCGTGGTAGCAAACGGCTCCACCCTCAATCGTATTAAATACCTTTGTTGCATGAAAGCTGAAGCATGAGACATCGCCATAGGATCCAATTCCCCTGCCCTTGTATGTTTCGCCAAACGTATGACAAGCATCGTATATTACCTTGAGGCCATATTTATCCGCAATTTTCTGAATGGCTTCTATATCACAAACATTTCCGTACACATGGACCGGGAGGATCGCACATGTCCGGTCTGTAATTAGTTCTTCAATCTTAGTGGGATCCATGCAATATGTCTTTGGATCGACATCGCAGAATACCGGTGTAAGACCATTCCGTACAATTGCATGTGTCGTTGATGCAAATGTAAATGGTGTTGTGATAACCTCTCCTTGCAGATTTAATGCCTGAAGCGTCAATTCCAAAGACATGTGGCCATTTGTCAGTAAATCAATATGGTCTACGTCCAGATATTCCTCTAATTTCTTCTGTAGCTCTTTATGTTTCGGCCCCATGTTAGTCAGCCAATGGCTGTCCCATATATCCTTAATTTCATCAATATACTCCTCCATAGGGGGCATAGAAGACCTTGTAACTAAAATCTGCTTACTCATTTTCACTCACCTTTTTCAATCTTTAATATTTCTCAACTCAGCAAATCGATTGATCTTCATTTCTTCTTTATAATTTTCAAACAACTTGTGGACATCATACTTCGGTTCATATCCGAGTTCTTCCTTCGCATTTGTTATATCCATCAGGAATCCACCACCTACAGGCTTCTCTGGGCAGTACACAATCTCTGATTTATGGTCCGCAGGACTAAACACATCAATAATCGCTTCAATTTGTTCTTTCAGCGTTACAGGAATTCCGGTACCAACGTTATATACTCCATAGTCTCTATTAACTTCTATTGCTTTGCAAAGTTCCTGAGCACAATCATAGACGTGTACCATATCCTTTGAATAATTTGGATCACCCCAAAGTTCAATAGGAGCACCTTTGATAGCATTATCAATCATCTGATAAACCGGACGCAGTTTCTTGACTCCATTCGGATGATAATACTGATAAGGACTATAGTTATAAATGGTAGGAAATCTAAATACAAAGTATTTCAGACCATATTCTTCGTAATAATGCTTGAGGAACTCTCGCATGGTATTCTTTGTAATTACATAAACTGCATGATCACCCTTATAGCTGAAGTTATAAGGAAGATCTGGTTTCAAAACAACTCCTGGCTTTGCATAAAGCGAGATATCAAATACCGTTGTTGAAAACAAAATTCGGTCTACTTTTACCTTTCTGCAATATTCAAGAAGGTTATAGGAACCCATAATATTAGATCTTACATACTGTTCCGGATGATACCCGTTCATATAAGAAGGAATCGTCGCAGCCAAATCCACTACAGCATACACATCATCCTGAGGCAACTTATCGAAATCCTCTGGCTTTGACATATCTACTGAAAAATATGGAATTCCCCTCTTTGTAAAAAAGTCTGTCTCTCTTCTTCCAGAAGCAATAATCTCAAATCTTCCTTTGAAATATTCAAGAGTGTATTTCAAAACATATGATCCGACATTACCTGTAGCTCCAAAAATAATAATTTTTTTCATTGTGATTTCCATCCATCCAATTTTTAAAGGTCTTGGCTGCTCTGTCTATCGGCCAGACACGACCTGTTCAATCGCTTCAACAATATATTTCATATCATCAATTCCATATCTCTGATCACATGGTATTGGCAGCAAATTCGATGCCAGGTAAAAAGCATCGTTATCTTTCTCACACGATCTGATGACATTAGGCCAAAGAGTAGAGATGAATATCTTCTCCTCAATCATCTTTTTTCGTATATTCGAACCGTTTTTAATAAGTAACGGATACACATACGGCCCAGTATTGTCCCTGACATCTATTTCATTAATGTCACCTAATCTTTCCTGAAGAAAAGAAAAATTAGAATTCCGAACAGAAATCACATAGTCATAGTCGATACTTCTTAACAGCCAATGTGTAATGGACGACATCTTAAAGATAGGCAGCTTTTCTAGATCCTCTTCTATCTCTTGATATTCCTTGAAATGAGATTCGGCATTGTCCTCGTATCTACCCAATACCGCCGCAAGTCTTTTTCCAGATCTATCAACCGCCAGCTTTTCATATTCCTGCAGCATACTATTGTCGCGCGGTAATAAATAAGCTCCATCAGAGACTCCGAAGAATTTTCTGCAAGTGTAAATATTGTCTGCTCCTTTGAATGGCTTGCAGAAAAATGCCTGTACATTATCTACAATCACATTCTTGTGAGCATTGATAACTGCATCAATTAACTCTGAGCTCTGCCCATAGTAATTGACAATGTATAGCCAATCAGAATCTCTAACCTTTGATATATCTGGTTTTAAATCTCGTCCAACAGGGTAAAAATAATAGCCACAATCTTCCTTTTGGATTGCTCCCTCTACCGCTTCACAATTGTAATCCGGAATTGCAATTTGCTTTATGCCATAATGCCTGATCAGGAATCTCAGGCAATTGCGGGCTGTATTGAAAGCAAGAGCATTAGAATAGTATTCCCTGCCTCTGTTCTCATCTAAGCCAAAGTAGCCGCCAATTTCTTTCATGCTGCTGCTCCTTCATATCTATTTGTTGAAGCTATTCTCGTGTCTCCACTGATGCAAAAACAATTATCTTTTTCATGTCAAATCAACCTTTACGAATCTATTGATATTGGCCAGTGCTTCTTCTGCCTCACCCTGTGTATCAAATCGAAGTACAAGAGTCCCAATTGCACGATTCGCTCCAGTAAACTCATACACATTGTCACCCGGATTCAGCCAGTAATCCTTTTCAATTACATGCTTTTTCTCAAACTCAGGTTCAAGTGTTATACCTCTGTAAGTTCCGGCTTTATTACTGTGAATAATATATTCGGCCCATGCGCCGTTATATACAGGATCATGAAGGTCATCCAGTTTCATGCCTAAAGCTGCTCTTACCGCATTTGAAACAAGATCCTGCCCGCAAGCATATTTGAGCATTTCAGAAAGTCGATTCCCACCTGCTCGAGGAGAGACCTCCATGATATAACCTTTGCCATCAGTCCCCATACGTGTCTCAATGTTGTACTGAGAAGTACCAAGTCTAAGAAGCTTCATTAATCTCTGAAGTTCTGAACGAAGGTTGGACTGTATACCCTCTGGCATATCAGACGGCCAGCTATAAGCAGAAGGCGTATAAGGGTTTATCGCTTCTTCATCAAAATGCTGACAATTAAAACTACAGAAAACAAGATTTGAATCTATAGAAAAAGAGTCCGTATCAGAAGAACTTCCAGCCTTCTCAATGAAATCTTCGATAATGATATGTTTTGAAATTGACACATCAAAGGCCTCATCCACCGCTGCTGGGAGTTGATCAAGACTATCAATTCTTGTTACACCTTTACTACCAGCCGAATCAGTAGGCTTTACGATAAAAGGAAGCTTGAAATTCTTCGCTCCAACTAGCGCATCCTCTTTATTGCAAAAGCCCGCTGAACCAGGGACCGTAAAGCCGTTATCTCGAAGAAACGCTCTAAATTTATCCTTATGTTGAAGAATGTCTACCGACTTATATGGACACCCGGGTAATCCCATCTTTTCTGCAACGTAGGATGCAGTGACAACGCCTGGATCAGTCGCAGGTGAAATAATGCCATCAATCTGAAGTTCTTTTGCTTTGGAAAGGACTGCCTCTTTATCAACAATGGATACATTTGCATATTCATCGGAATACTTATGGGCAATGTTGTTAGGCAGGTAATCGCAGGTAATAACATATACTCCCAATTCATTGGCAGCCTTGATGTATGGAAGCAAGTATTCTGCTCCACCTAAAAGTAATAGTTTTTTCATGTCGACAATCCCCTCATATTGGTTTTAGTTTTTTGTAGATCTTATATATATAAGGCATATTTGCTAAGATAAAATATTTAAGTCTTAGTTTTGGAGTAAGGGTTTTAATGTATGACTTAATAGGTTCTTCCCTAAGTTTTCTGTAATCCTCAATACATACTGCGCACTGTAACCGGTCATGATCGTCAGCCTTTTCAATTGCTTCAGTAAAGCGATTCTTATTATAAATATTAAACTCCTTTCTTAATCTTTGTTTGGTATAAAATAAATCAATCTCTCTTTTTTTATATTCTTCAAAATTTCTAACTTTAAGTGAAGACCATGAACCAATGCTGCCAGTTCTATATACTGACATTGGTTTCTGAAAACAGTATGTATAATCTCCCATGCTCGAGAAAAATATTTGCCAAGTATAATCCAAAGAAATAATATTAAAATAAGGTGGAATAAAATTAGGCTTTCTTGCAAATAAAGAACTTGTGGCAATATAATCCCCACCATTAATAATTACATCAGATGTATTGATTTTTTCGTTATATTTGGACGTCTTTACTTGGCCAATGACCTGCTTATGAGCATTAACAAGCGTTGCATTATGTACGCATAGTGAGCATTCTTTGTGTGATTCAAGATAATTATATTGTAATTGTAATTTATTATCATCAGTCCAATAATCATCTCCCTCGCAGATCGCTATATATTTTCCTCTTGCCTTTGGAATTAAAATATCTTTTATTATTCCGACTCCTTTAGAGTATTGATTTTCTTTTTGGTAAATAGGGACAATTATATCAGGATATTTATTAACAAATTCTTCTATAATTGATTTTGTGCTATCTGTTGAACAGTCATCATTTATAACTATTTCGAAATCAAAATTTGTTTTTTGTGACAAAAAGCTATCTAATGCGTCTCTAATATATCTTGAATGGTTATATGCGGGGCATAGGATAGATACCTGATAATTTTTATTATTACTCATTATTATACTTTCTATTTAAGTCAAATTAATTTGGCATTGCACTCACAAATGTCGGTCTGGCTTTAAATCGATGCTCTTGTAAATGCATATTTTGAGTTAAATAAGCAAAAATACATGTATTCGAAGATAGTGTCAATATTTTTGTGTAAACTCCCTGTATTTTGTTAAGTACAATATTATGTTTATGCAGCATCTTCTACACAGGATGGGTCTTCAAACATCTGCATGATCTCTGCTGATGCCTTTTTAAAGCCTTTCTGAGTACGAGCTGCATATTTCTGTTGGTATCGCTACAGTAACAGCATACAAACCGCTCCAGGGCTTCCTCATTTGGAAACTGCTCTTTCACGTTAGTTTTGCGCTCAAGCTCCTTGTTGCTCCGCTCTATCAGGTTTGTAGTATAGAGGCAGGACCTTATATCCTTCGGAAACTTGAAGAACTGGAAAAGGCTCTCTTTTGCCCGTTCAAAGATATCCGGAAGCTTCTTGTAGTTCTTGCCATGTTTCTCAATAAAGGCATCTAGTTCTTTCTGTGCAGCATCTGCATCATCAGCCTTATAGACGTTCTTCAGGTCATCCAGGACTTCTTTACTGTCTTTCTGACGGATGTATCTGCTGACAGTGCGGCTCAAGTGAACCCAGCACTGCTGATGTTCAGCTTCTGGGAACTGTCGCTTGACGGCATCCCTTACGCCTGCAAGACCGTCTGAGGCAAATAGGAGAACCTGCTTGACTCCTCTATCCTTTAAGCCGACTAGCATCTCTTCATAATTAGCTGCTGACTCTGTAGGGTAAAGAGCATAATCAAGTACTTCCTTGGATCCTTCAGGTGTAATCCCCATCAGGACGTGTAGCGGCTCTTTCGCCACGCTGTCTCGGCGAATATTGATGTAAGTGGCATCCATATATACTACGACATACTGCTCGTTAAGAGGCCTCTCGTGAAATTCCTTGACCTGTCCCTTAACAGCCTGTGTGATATTAGAAACAGTTGCTGGAGAATAGTGATGGCCATATAGTTTCTCTATAATATCTCCTATCTCTCTTGTTGTGATTCCCTTTCGGTACAGCGTTATGATCGTGGTTTCCAGATCATACGTCTGGAATAGTCAGGGATAAGTTGCTGACTAAAAAGACCATTTCGATCTCTGGGAATATTTAGATTATTTAGATTCAGCAGACCGTATTTAGTATCAAGGGTACGATGATACACTCCATTCTGGCTATTACCGGTGTTATAGCCTTCGGTACTGTGCTTTTCATAGCCAAGGAACTCAGTCAACTCTATTTGGAGAAGATCATTCATGGCATTCTCCAGACAAGAGCGGAAAACTTCAGCAAGAGATTCATTTTTTAGTAGCGCTTCAGCAAGTTCTGTGTTAAGATTAGACATAGGGAATTCTTTCCTTTTGTTTTGTTGTCGTACTTAACACTATACAGGAAATGGATTCCTTTTTCTATACCTTGGATACCGTTTACACATAATATTTTACACTATCCATTCCAAAGCACAAGGCTTGACATATAGCCAAAACTATTACCTAAAAATTTTATTTTATTAACTATATTTTCTAATGCATCATTTTTTGGATAGGTATCATCGTCCATCAACCACAAATATTCATATTTATAATATATGCTTTTTATCGCAAAATTAAAGCCTCCCGCTCCACCAATATTAATATCTGTTTCCTCGAAATCAATTCTATTATTTTCTGATAATTCTTTGAGATATTCTCTTGTTCCATCACTACTTCCATTATCGACAACAACTATATCAAAATTTTGATAAATTTGTAAAAGCAACGATTCAATGCATTTTTTTAATTTTTTTATTCTATTATAAGTAACAACACAAGCAACAATATTATGCATTATACCATAACGTCCTTCAATATATTTAAAAATTGATTGCAACTTTTATCCCAGGATAAGTTTTCAAGTTTTTCAAGCGCCCTGATATGCATTTTTTCTAATTTTTCAGGATTATCCAGCAAATCACATAAACCATCATATAAAGTTTTATAATTAAAATCAACAAGCAATGCAGTATCATCACCCAAGAAATAAGAATATGACCCTTGTTTGAATTCGATTACAGGCAGACCACTTGCAAGCATCTCATATGGTACTAGAGAAATATTTGTCATTGAAGCTACCATTCCAAAATCGCAATTATTATAAAGATTAAATAATCCTTTTCTTGTTAGTTTTCCTAAATTTGTACCACAGTTAAATTTAAAATGTTTATTAGTTCCAAAGAAATATATTTCAATTCGAAAGCCCTTGTCTTCAAGAATATTCTTTAATTTTGAAAGCATATATTCTCTAATATATGGAATTCTTCTTCCGTTATATCGTATATAACAAGCGATTTTAATTGTTTTCTTATCTTTGTAGCTTAAATAATTTCTAGGGATATAATGATACTCACTTGGTGAATATGGAAAATCAATGTAATCAAATTTTCCATTAACATCTTCTACATTACACTTGATTTTATCTAAATTCCATTTTCCAAGGCTTATTATATGATATCCGAAAGAATAAGTCTCTTTTGCTAATAAAGAAAAATCATTTGTTTCAAAAAACTCTGGTTCATAGTCTTGAACAAAGTAAACTTTATACCCAGAAAATTTTTGAGCCAGATATGCTGATTGCCAAGTAGTAGCAATACAAACATCGTATTTATTTTTTATACATTCAGATACCGGCTTAACTTCCCCATGGAATTCAGGCATACACTTAATTGC
Source organism: uncultured Lachnospiraceae bacterium (assembly GCA_900316165.1). Lineage (GTDB taxonomy): Bacteria > Bacillota > Clostridia > Lachnospirales > Lachnospiraceae > Weimeria. Next base: position 45,615 of record ONBW01000010.1, read on the forward strand.
ATTAGCTTTAGCTTCTTTAACCCCATTTTCATCCATTACAGCAATTGTAACTTTACAATTATTTTGTTGTAAAAAAACAAGAATGCGCATCGCTGAAGTTATTCCACCAAAACTTGGATATATCCACGGCAGCAACATAACAACATTTTTTAAACAATGCGGAGGAAAATTATCATTTTCATAAGAATCTACTTTATCCAAAAGATCAAATATTTCCTTTTTCTCAGCTAATATTGTCCTATATCTTATATAATTATTAAGCAAGTTCATAATCCAACTCCTGTGTTATATAGTCAAAAAAATTTAAAAACTCTAAGTAATAATTTTTCTTGATTTAAAGAATAAAATGTATCAGTAACTATTCCTAGTCTATTCGCATAAAAATCATTATTTTTTAAAAGTTGCAAAAATAAATCAAAAGAAAATTTGTTGATATATTTATTCCTTAAAGCTGCAAATAATGAGCATTTTTTAAAATACTTCTTTTTGTTTTCATTCGTACAATACTTTGATAATATAGAAAAATACTCTTTTCTTCTTCTGAGAATATCCAGCTGTATATCCTTAGTTCTATCAGCCCAGGATTTCTTTTTTATGGATAGTGTAGCATTATCGTTATGCAGTCTATGAGAATCAACTATATCCATCGAAAGCAGACAACATCCAGTTGCGGCAGACATGAGTCCAATTACAATATCATGAAACTTGAACAATTTTTCCTGAGTATCAAGTTTGTTCTTAAATATTACATCTAGTACTGATTTGCGGAATGACATTGTATATCCGGAACCCGCAAATTTGCACATATCCCGAGTTGAAAGTTCAGTAAAATCGTTCTTAGAAGTCTTGTTATGGTAAATTTCCCTTGAATTTAACTTTTCTCCATTTTCATCTATGAATCTAACGTTTGACTGAATCATTATAACATCTAGGCATTCGATATACTTTTTTGTGAATGTCTCTATTTTATTAAGATTCCATACATCATCCTGATCAGCCAGGTAGATGATATCTCCAGTTGCAAATCCTAATGCATTGAAGAAATTATTAAAGAATCCCTTTTTTCTTTTATTATTTGTTACTTTCCATCCAGATAAATGATTTTTAGCAATATAATTTTTAACAATTTTCAAAGTGTCATCCGTTGAGCCATCATCACTAATTATTACCTCATCAGGACGCATTGTTTGATTTTTGATAGAATCTAATTGTTCAATAATATATTTAGCCCCATTATATGTGGCCATAACAACTGAATTTTTCATTATACAACCATCAAATAAAGAATATAGTTTAACTATATCAATTTCCTATAAATTTCGTCAATTTTCTCTGCCAAAGATTTATAATCATACCCTTTCCTGACAATCTCCTGGTTACAGAGCAGTCGATGACTGGAAGTTGGTCTTCCTTTATTAATTATTCGCTTCGCAATATTTTTGTCTTCCAGATTAAACCACTCAACCTGATGAGTTAATTCAACTTCCCTTGAAATAGTATCAGAAAGCCATACGTATGCTCCGGCAGCCTGTGCTTCGATGCAGACTACTGGAAGCCCTTCATAAATGGATGGCATCAAAAAAACATCCATACACTTAAGCAGCTTATTCACATCATCCCTGATACCCAGAAATCTGATTGCCTTACGACAGTCTAATGAATTAGCCGATTCCTCTATCTCCTGTTTTAACTGCCCATCTCCAACCAGCAGTAGAACACTATCAGGATGAAGATTGTATATCTGATCAAAAATTCGGATCAAACCAACATGGTTCTTCTGCTCAGTAAACCTGCCTATATGCCCCACAACAAATGTTGATTCAGCTATCCCCAGAGATTTCCTGGTTTCTATATATTCAGAATCACTGTAAGCAAATTTTTGAGTATCAATACCATTGGGAATAACCTCAAACTTTTTTTCTCTGCCATACATCCATTCACCTGCCACAGTAGAGCAGGCAAGATGCACATCAGAATTTTTCCAAAGGTACTGCTTATTTATCCTATGTAACAGCGATAAGATTTTTCCGCCATTCGGCAAGGTATTGTGTGAATGAGCTATCACCTTTATCGAAGGAAATTCCGAGGCTGCTTTAAAAGGGATAACATTTGCCGCCGAATTTTTATGAATATGTACGATATCATAACCACCGGCCATCACTTTTCGAATATCCCTACTATATGAAAAAGCCTGCTTATACGGCGCCACCTGATAAATGTGTCCTCCAAGTGCTTCCAATTGTTTTCCAAGCGCAGGATGATCCGATGTGGTAACGAAATCAAACTGATACCTGTCACGATCTATCGCAGTATAGAGATTAAGCAGGAATGATTCGATTCCTCCCACATTATCACTTAATTCAAAATGTAATATTTTTATTTTTCTGCTCATAGTGATATTTTATAACTTCAGCTGCAATAAATCATACAGCTATCTTTCTATAAGTTCATCATAAATCCCCATCAGCTTCTCAGCTTCTAACTCTATATCATACCCTGCTTCCCGTATTTTCACTGATTCGTCTTTTCGTTTGTTTTTTGTTACCTTCTCAAGTATAAATTCCGCCCACTCGTCTAGTGTCTGTTCCAATGAAAGAGTGTAAACGCTATCAGTGATAGCCGTTTCTTTAGGAACTCTGTCAGATAAAAAGCACGGAAGGCCTGCTGCCTGCGCCTCTATCGCTACCATCCCCAATCCCTCATATAATGAAGGCAAAGCAAACGCATCCATAGCCTGATAATACGGCGCACAGTCATTCATCGTCCCAAGGAAAAATACAGAGTCTTTAAGTCCAAGCTCGTCCGCTTTCTTTTTCATCTTATCTTCCAGCTCTCCTTCACCAATCAGCAGAAGCGCTGTCTTAGGATTGATCTGGTGTACTGAGTGAAAAATATCCAGAAGAAAGTCATGATTCTTCTGCAGTTCAAATCTTCCGACATGGCCTAGTACCAGCTTATCTTCGATTCCAAGCTTTCTTCTTACATCAGCTCTTGTCTTCTCGTTATATTTAAATCTATCGATATCTATAGCGTTTTTTATCACCCTAAAAGAAGCCTTGTCTCCATAAAGCCACTTCCCGGCATATTCTGAGCAGGCGAAAAGCTCAGTAGGATAGATCTTTGAAAAATGACGCAGGATATTTTTTAAAATATTTTTTTTAGTTTCTCCAGGACCGGCTGTAGAATGATTGTGACAGATGCGCACCGGAACACCGGCCTTTTTTGCCATGCGAAGCGGAAATACTGACAAGGTATTCATATTCGCGTGGACTATATCGTATTTATTTTTTTTAAAGAGCTTAAGAACTGCCCTGCTATACGCAAAAGGATGTCTTAACGAAGGGACCTCATAGACTCTTCCGCCAAGCTCCTCTATTTTTTTTCTCTGCGGCAGCTCTGAGCCCTCAAACACTATAAAATCAAACTGAATTTTACTACGGTCGATATGACGGTAGTAGTTCATAACCACCATCTCGATGCCGCCGTAATCCATCCGCGCAAGCATCTGTGCCACTCTGATCGGTCTGTCTGCTTTCATTTTACTCGGCACCCTCTTTCTTAAAAACCGCTGCAATCGTTCTTAGGATACAGAGTATGTCCAGATACAGCGAAAAGTGTTTGATATAATAATACTCGAGGTCGAGGCGCTCATGATAATCGATATTACTACGGCCGTTGCATGCCCACCAGCCAGTGATGCCGGGCTTGACTCTTCTGTAAAGCTTGAGTCCATTGTGGGCTTCAAGCTCACCAGCCACAAGTGGCCGCGGTCCGACAATACTCATCTCTCCTTTTAAGACATTAATGAACTGAGGGAATTCATCAAGACTTGTGCGGCGAAGAAATTTACCAACAGAAGTGATTCGCGGATCATCCTTGAGCTTCTGGTTCTCCTGCCATTCCTTCAGATTTGTTTTATTTTTTAACAGGTCATCCAGCTTCTCGTCAGCATCAGTAACCATGGTTCGGAACTTTAGGATTTTTATGTGCCTGCCATTCTCACCGATTCTGTCTTGTGTGTAAAAAATCCTATCCTTATCGCCGGAAGCCAGATACGCAATCTTCACTCCAATGGTCAATGGCAGCAGAATAACGCAGCCCAGCAGGCCAAATACTATATCAAACAGCCTCTTTATCCAAAGGAAAAATACCTGCCTGGCAGTAAATACATAAGTACCGACTGCCAGTGTGTTGTTCGATCCAACATGCGAAATCTGCTGCGACTCTGTCTCAAATCCTAGCAGAGACGCGATATCCAGATGAATCCCGATTCCATTTTCGATAAGCTTGTGAAGACTATCGGTCGGAATTTTTGACAGATCTTCGGCTATCAGCACCTCGTTTACATCATTTGAAACACAGTAATCAGCGTAGTCAGAAAGCTTTGTTTCATCACAGCTGCCTACTATCTCATACTGCTTGAAATCCCCAGCTTCAGCTCGCTTTTTTATCTCATCCATCCTGTCAGATGAGCTGATGATAAAGAGCTTAATCGGTCTGTTCAGCCTCGTATGAACTTTCCCTGAAAGCAACATTTTCTTCCAGAAATACTTAAGAAACAGTACCATGACAAAATATATCAGGTACATCTCAATGAGCATCTCACGGGAAAACAGCACTCCGATTTTCAACAGGTAAAACAGGATTGTGGCTATGATGAAATTGTAGACTGCCAGAAGGCCGGTCTTTGCTATTTCTTCATAAAACGCCCTTTGCAGAATCCCGCTGTAAGGGTTCATAATCAGAGTAAGCACTACGTCAACTAAAAGTATGATGACTAAAAGTCCCATCCAGTTAGCCGAATATATAAATCTGAAATCCTTAAATTTTAATCTATATGAAATAGTAAATGCGCAGATCAGAGAAATGAGATCTATCAGCATAAAATCTGAATGTTTCAGCCAGCTGTAATTTGACTTAATATGCAATGCTTTCTCTGCTCCTTTACGCTAGTTTATTATTAAACTCTTATCTTACAAAATATTAAAAAACAATAAACAAATTTTTATTATTATACGTCCACTGCATTTAAAAGTCAAAAAAAGCGACACAAACCCGTGTCGCTTTTATATCGTCTCTTTCACACCTTACTCACAATCTCCAACGCCACACTCGTTGTGACCTTTCTGTTAAAAAAGTCCATGTCGATATAGGCCAGGCGCTTGTGGCGGTCTATTTTTTTAATGATGCCCTCCATGCCAACAAGTGGGCCGCTTTTTACTACGACCTTGTCGTTTATGATGATACCTGAGGAGATGCCAACTGTTTGATTTTTTGAAATAAGTGCGGTCAGGTATTCCTCTTCTTGTTTTGTGATTGGCGCGATACTATCACCTGTCTTTAGTATCCTCTTATAAAATGAAATCCTCTCGAGTTCATTTACCATGTCCTCGGGAGTTTCCGTAATGATAAAAAGATACCCAGGGTAAAGTTTCTTTGTAACCTGCCTCCATTCACCGTGGAACTTCTGGAGCATATTTTTCTTAGGGATTACTATTTCATTATAAACAGTCTCCGACATCCGCTCTGCCAGTAACTGCTTGGTATCCGATTCTTTTCCAGTACCTGTCCAAAGTACATACCACATCAAACGTCCTCTTTCCTGCAATCCATCAAAATGTTATTGGCGAGTCCCAGAGCTTAAGCGGGCGGCCGATTAGGTTTTCTTTTGCATTCTTATAACATTCGTACCCCCAGGCCACGTCCTCAACAGGCATTCCTTCTATAGAAACAAGGATTATTTCATCATCACTTACACGTCCCTCTCTCTTGCCCCTGACTATCTGTCCTAATTCTGAGATGTCATCCATCTTCATCAGGCCGTCACGGACCATATATACGAAATCTTCGCCCATGCATCCGGTATGATTTCTCCTGCCTTCCGAATCGTAGCCTTCGTTGTCCTCGTCTGCGTAGTTTTCATACATGCCGATGTTGTCGACTACTTTTTTAAATGGCAGGATTGATTTGTAATCCATATTAAAGGTAGATGTCGATATCACCGTGGCTCCTGGCTTTATCCACTCTGCCTTATACTCCGGCCACTCGCCCTCCTTGCAGGAGACTGCCTCTGTCACAATGTCTGAATCCCTGATTGCCTCCTCGAGTGTCTCGGCGACGGTTACTTTTTTAACCCATGGAAAATTAACCTCTATGAATTCCTTTGCTTCCTTCGCAGTAGCACTCTCAGGAGTAGAGCCTTTTATTTTTATCTCTTCAATAGTTTTTATTTTTGAAAGGATAGCCATCACTGAAGACTTTCCTATAGGGCCGGCTCCGATCAATGCCAGGGTCTTTGAATCTTTTCTGGCAAGGAGCTTTGCGGCCAGTCCAGGCATCGCACCGGTTCTTATCGAGCTTAACAGGTTTGCGGACATATAGGCGAGCGGTGCTCCGGTCTCGACGTCGTTGAGCATCATCATAAGTATCGATCTGGGTAATCCGTGCTGTCTGTTCCTGCCATTTGAGCCGTACCATTTGCATCCCGCCAGGTGGAAACGGCCTCCTATATATGCCGGCATTGCGATGAATCTGCGGTCAGCTGCATTGTTCAAAGGAAATCCCGGTATATCCGAGTGCTTCGGGAAGTAGAGCATCATTCCGTGCTGGTCATGGTCAGGTCCTCCCATGATTGCGTCCCCGTCCTCTAAAAGTCCGACGACCTCTTCCATCACATCTACTGCTCTGCCTGCATCAAGAACTCCTGCCTCTACCATGTCGTCCTCTGAAAGCCAGAGTATCCTGATTTTTTTATTTGTCTCCTTGTGTGTCAGCTGGCTTCTGATATCAAGTGCCATCTCTTCTTCCCTCCGAAATTTTTCTTTTAAAAAGTATTAGCTCCTGCATGCTTTTATATATTTCTTGAAAAAATAGGATGTCGCCAGTTTGGTCGACTCGCTTTTATTTTTCCTATACCTAAATGATAGTAGACCTTACTCACAAGAATTGTCAAGCAGTATCGCATGATCAGAGTTATTTCGTGAATAGCAGCCACATGATTTAATACTTGAAAAATGCCGGCCGGAATAGTATTATTTGTTCAAGAAACACGCAAAGGAGCGCCTGCAGAAAGCGGCGCTTTTTCATATTATGTTAAAACAGCCACTGAAAAATGAAAGGAGTTTCATGGAAAATTTTACACATTTTATTCCGACTGAGTATCATTTCGGAAAAGGCGCCATCGATTGTCTCGGTGAGTGCCTGAGCAGGTTTGGACAGAATGTCCTCCTGACCTACGGAGGTGGTTCAATAAAAAGATCCGGCCTCTATGACAAAATAATTGACATCTGTAAGAGTGCCTCTCTCAATGTGACTGAACTCCCTGGAGTCGAGCCAAACCCACAGATCAAGACTGTGCGCAAGGGCATTGCTCTCTGCAAATCCGAAAGCATAGACGTTATCCTTTCAGTTGGCGGTGGCAGCACTATTGACTGCTCAAAGGCCATTGCCGCTGGATGCTTTTATAATGGAGATCCCTGGGATATGGTTCTTGCCGGCGGCAATCAGGGTGGCAAATCACTTCCACTGGTTGATGTGATGACTCTTGCTGCGACAGGCTCAGAATTCGATCCGGATGCCGTTATCTCAAACGAGGAGACAAACCAGAAACTCGATGGCAAATACTGCTGTCCAAATGTTTCAATCTGCGATCCTACGTTTACTTTTTCAGTACCAGCAAACCAGACGGCCGCCGGAAGTGCTGATATCATGAGTCACATCTGCGAGCAGTATTTCTCAAGAGTTTTCGACAGTGATCTGTCTGAGGCCATTGGCGAGGGTATTCTGAAATCCGTTATCAAGAATCTGCCAAAGGCTCTTGCCAATCCTTCTGACTACAGCGCCCGCGCTAACCTGATGTGGGACAGCTCTGTTGCCTGCTCCGGAATCCCTGCCTACGGCAAAATCCCTACGAACTGGCCGTGCCACGCTATGGAGCATGAGCTTTCCGGCTTTTACAACATCACTCACGGTGTCGGCCTTGCTATTCTCACTCCGCGGTGGATGCGCTTCATCCTTAAAAAGGATCCGACGGTTACCCCACGTTTTGTTCAGTTCGCAAGAAACGTCTGGGGTCTTGATAGTGACGACGATGCAGCCCTCGCCAGAGAGGGAATCGAAGCTCTTGAGGACTTCTTTGCATCTGTAAATCTTCCTTCTACGCTGACTGAGCTCGGCATCGGAGATGAGCATTTTGGCGATATGGCTGATGATATCGAGCAGGTATCAGGTGGTCTCGAGGGCGACTATGTACCACTTACCAAAGAGGATATCGTAAACATCTATAAAGACTGCCTTTGAATTTATTTCTGGACATGTATGGCCGGGGCCCGCTTTCGCGGGTCCCGGCTTACTCAACCTTATTTATCATCGCAAGCACTGCATCCTTGATCGCAGTATTAACCTGCTTTGCTTTTTCAAGCGTATCCTGGCAGGAATAGAAGTAGAACTTGATCTTCGGCTCTGTGCCAGACGGGCGGATTGCAAACCACGAATCATTTTCCAGAAAGAATCTCAGGCAGTTTTGAGGAGGGATATCATCAAATCCGTTAATGTAGTCTATTATCCTGCTGACTTTTATCCCAGCGATTTCTTTCGGCTCATTTTCACGTATCCACTTCATCATACGCCCAATGCGCTCTGAGCCTTCAATACCTTCGAGAACAATGTTTGGTTCATCCTCTGCAAAGCAGCCGTACTTCTGATAAATCTCATTCAAGACATCCCAGAGAGTCTTGCCCTGTTTCCTATAATAGGCTGCCGCTTCTGCCACCAGCATTCCAGCTGAAATCCCATCCTTATCGCGGATATCCTCGCAGGCTGCGTAGCCTACCGACTCCTCATATCCGAACAGGTAGGTGTAGCCATGCTCATGGAGATACGGTATTTTGCCACAGATATTCTTGAAGCCTGTAAGTGTCTCAAACATCTCAACACCGTATGCCTTTGCGATTCTTGTAGATAGTGTCGAGGTCACTATTGACTTCACCATCGCGCCTTTTTTCGGCAGTGTTCCCGCGGTCTTGTGCCCCTCAAGGATGTAATTTACGAGCAGGTAGCCTGTCTGGTTTCCGTTCAGTGGTACGTATTCACCGTCAGAATTTCTGATTTCTATAGCGAAGCGGTCGGAGTCTGGATCTGTTGCAAGAAGCAGTTCAGCGCCGGTCTTCCTGCCGTATTCCTCACTCAGCTTGAAAGCCTTCGGATCCTCAGGATTCGGATATCCCACCGTCGTAAAATCCGGATCAGGCTTATCCTGCTCCGGCACTATCGTCCAATTCGTAAATCCCCTGTCGGTAAGCATCTGCCTGAAAGGTATCGAGCCGCAGCCATTCAGCGAAGTGTAAACCAATGGAATCGATAGGTCTAGCTCATCGCCTGAGTGAATTGCGAGCGCTTCTATTCTGTCGAGGTACATACGATCGTATTCGCCACCGAGAACGGTGATTCTACCGGATGCAGCCATTTTATCATAATCAGAAGTCTTTACGCCGTTCCACTGGTCTACTTTTTCAATGCACTCGGTCATCGCGTCGGCGATTTCAGCTGAGACCTGGCAGCCATCATCCCAATATGCCTTATAGCCGTTGTATTCTTTCGGGTTGTGTGAGGCAGTGATGTTAATGCCTGAGACGGCGTGGAGCTTTCTTATCATGAAGGCGAGCTCCGGTGTCGGCCGAAGATCCGGGAAGGTGTAAACCTTTATTCCATTTGCCGCAAAAATGCCTGCTGTCAGCTCTGAAAATTCCTTTGAAAAATGCCTCGGATCGTGAGCTATCACGACTCCCCTTTCCATTGCCTCTCGTCCATTGCTTACGATAAAATCAGCGATTCCCTGCGTGGCGCGCCCGACTGTTATCTCATTCATGCGGTTTGAACCGGCACCTATTTTGCCACGGAGGCCGGCTGTTCCAAACGACAGGTCCTTGTAAAATCTGTCGCGGATTTCGTCCTCGTCAGTTACCTGCGCAAGCTCCCTGCAGAGTGCGCCATCCTTTGGAAGCTTCTCGAGCCATTCGTTGTATTTTTCCCTATAATCCATATGCCCTCCTAGATCCCGAGTTCCTTCATAACTGCGCGTATTCCCTGCTTGTTGTATATATCACGATAATATGCCACCTCTTCATTGATAAGCCTGTCGATAACTCTGATTCCCAGGAGCTCGACAGGGGCCTTGTCATCTGTCAGAATGCAGCTGCCGCCATCCTGTTTTACCAGCTCTCCTGACACCTGCTCCATCATCTGGATGAATTCAGGATCACCGGAATAGAGCATCGCGTTCATATCAAGATTTTCTTTTATGCCAGTAGCAGTGCTTGCGAAAAGCTCTCTGTTCGTGCTGCCATCGACATCTGCTGTATAGACCGTTGGAAAAACCGAACAGATCGTATCGGTCAGATAGTCGGTGATTGAACCTTTCGACTGGCCGCGCATGTTCATATTTACAACCATGACACCGCCATCATTTAAATGTTCTTTAACCATTTGAAAGAACTCCACAGACGACATCGAAAACGGAATCGTGATGTCCTGGTATGCGTCGACCATGATCACATCGTACTTCTTATCGATTGCGTTAAGGTACGCCCGGCCGTCGTAGGTCACGACCTTTGTAGACTTTGGCTCGTCGAAATATTTGCGTGCGAGGTCGGTTATTTTTTGATCAATCTCGACACCTTCACAGTGTGCCGTCGGCAGATATTCACTGCACTGGTGCGCGAACGTTCCCGAGCCCATACCGAGGATCAGCACGTCCTGATCCTTATAGGCGTTTTTCGTCATCAGCGGTGCCGCCATCGCGTAATCATAGTACATGCCTGTCAGGCTTTTATTTTTGTTATAGACCGACTGCACGCCGAATAGCACGTTCGTCGAGAGCGCGACCTGCTGCCCGTTGTCCGTAACACGCAGATAGTTATAGGTGCTCTCGCCCTCGTATTTGACATTGTCGCCACTTTCCCAAAACGCGAAGTTGGTCTGGTGTCCGAATACGACGCACAGTGCAAAAATAAGGCAGGCAGCGATTATTTTTTTCTTATGGTGCGAAAACCCGATGCTTAAGAAATATATCAGAGAGAGCGCGATCAGTATCCCTGAAAAAATAAGAAAGGTCACGTTTGTTCCCACCGCCGGGATTGTCACGAAGGTCGGCATGAAGGTTCCGATGATACTGCCGATTGTGTTCGCGGCGCCCAAGGTTCCTACGATTTTGCCGTTGTCCTCGAGGCTGCCCATCGTGTATTTCGCGAGCGACGGCGTGACCGTGCCGAGGAGGAACAGCGGAAAGACAAAGACGACCATGCAGACGACAAATGCCGCGACTATCAGGAATCCGTGGCTCACCTGAAAAATCAACAGCGCCGAGATTCCTATGATCACGTATTTGCCAACGACCGGTATCAACACAAGCCAGATTGCCGCGATAAGAATTCTGCGGTAGAGCTTGTCCGGGTCAGGGTCTTTGTCTGCGGACCGGCCGCCGTAGACATTGCCGAGCGCCATTGCGATCATTATGGTCCCGATGATTATCGTCCAGACGATCTGCGACGACGAAAAGTACGGGCTTATCAGTCGCTGTGCCCCAATCTCGACAGCCATTAACGCCATGCCGGAGAAGAATTCTGTTAAATAGAGGTAGGTTTTGTTCTTAAGTATTTTTCTTTCTTTCATGGTTCTATTGTAAAGAAAGTTGGGGTTTCATGCAAGATAAAAAAAGGTCCCGTATCCGCGGGGCCCTGCATAATTTCAAGTAAAAACGTGAGGCTTCATCAGTTTGTGTGGGTAAGTAGTAGACTCAGCTACACACCCTATCCTTGTTCTGCTTGACTGCCAACTAGCTGGTTGGATGCTCTGTGTC
>ONBW01000048.1 GCA_900316165.1 uncultured Lachnospiraceae bacterium
AAAGATATTTGAATAAAAACAGAACCGATGCTGGTCGACTGCTTGATGCAAGTCTACCGCATCGGTTTTTTAGTTACAAGCCTGCCCGTGAACTGTAACTACTGAAAGGCGGCCTTCGGGCCGCCTTTTTTGCGTTATTTACAGGAATAATACTTTTGTGATATACTTGATAGAGTCAGTCCGAGACAGATGCATGTCGTCATAGGCGCAGTATTCTGACTCGTATGGTCATATTGAAATTAGTTAAGAGGGCTTTTTGATAGGTAGGAGTCCTATGGCGAAGCATACCATGAAATATGGAAAAGAAATATGCAGTATTAGAGAGAAGTTCAATAAGATTCGAAAAGACTGGCTGGGATATATGGGATGGATAACTGTAAATGGTTAGTGAGTTAAAAGTATGAAGATTTACAAAGGTATTGCCGGTACTGATGGCGAGAATCGAAATAATATATGTGTACCATTTATGGCTTTGCTTAATGCGTATGATGAGTATCCGCTTTCCGGAATACCATCGAATCTTGGACATGACAGTACTAAACCCATAGGATGGACATATATTGATGGCATTTATATTGAGCCAGGAAAATCATACATCATTAACAGTCTTAATATGGCAGACAGCCCGGAAGATCAGAAATGGCTGCGGTATAAAATCGGGGCTAGATATCAGGATTTTTTAAATAATAATAACGATGACATAGAGAGACTAAGATTCCTGCTAGAGGATAAACTCTCCAAAGATGCAGAAGTTGTTCCGACAAATGGTATTGCTTTCCATGACAACAGCATTCTATACAGGGTATTCCCTCAATTCAAGCCTGATGATCCAAAAGATACAAAGGCACTTACTCCTCTGAAAGTTTTACCTGAGTGTGCGCAGTTTATTCCTGGAATCTTTCGCATCGGAGATTTTCTTATATATGCCCATACATATTTTCGTAGAGGCTTTTCAGTAGTCAATTCATTAAACGATGAGTTTCTATCAAAACTTGTTAGTCTTCGGAATAAAGAAGGTGTTGATGTCGGAATCAAACTCGATCCAGATCTCATCGGATTAGCGGGGACGGAAAATTCAGAACTTGAATTTCAGTACATGTGGGGGCCTAAGTTCGATAAAGATCTAACTAGGATTCCGCACGGGGTTACCAGGCATGATAATTCAGAGTTTGACAGGCTCTTCACCGGGATTGATCGCACCGAGTTTGGCTGGTATGTACAGGATGGAAATAAAACTCTTGAGTGCGAAGAAATATCTGACGAACAGGAAAATATCGTGGCTAACGATGAAAAGCTATTTGGGTGTCGTTATATCCACAGTTTTCTGAATTCCGCTACAGGATTGCCGACACATCTGGACGGAGCTGTCCGTGCATATACTGCTGATCAGATTTCCGAAAGAATTGATACTCCTATTGATCATGTGGGCAGAAACACCCGATATACTAAGCTGTGGCGGATAGATGGGGACTTACCTGTAGAAACCTGGAAAGAACTTATCACAAGTTACTTCCGGGACAACCGACTAGTAGGCGAGTATCTTGGCGGTGAGGACGAGAAGCTCGAGCAGTATATAAACGAAGATAATACTTCCGACGCAAAGGATCCGATCGAGGCCTATATTCCGATTGCTCTCAATCGTGAAGATGGAATAAGGTTTTTCTATAGTAGATGGGAAAAGGATGATTCGATTCTATTCAAAAACCAGAAGATGCCTTCTGGTGAAAATGGTGATGATCATGATACATTTAAAAGTTATAATTCAGAACCCGATGTGGTTATAAAAAGTTATGAAACTCTGAAATATGGTGATAGGAAATTCTCCATAATTGAATCAGAAACAGTATCCATAGCTAAAGAGCTGGCCAGAAAAGGATTAAAATACTACTGTGCTGATAAAAGTATAAGGGTAGCACATGAGGATCTGATCCTTAATTTCCCTCTGTTTGAATGCAGGACTTATGATACAGCGAGGTCGGTAATAGAAACATTCTTCGATTTTTGCAGATTCTGGAAAGAACAAGGGGATGATAGAAAAATCTCTTTTTCTATTTGTGTTCCATACAGGGATGATGTGATCCATGTCTCTTTTGCAGGTCATGTTGATGACCTTGTCGATGTTTTCACAAAAATGGATGCTCTTTTTGCTGATAGTGCCAAGGATCTTCATAAATGGCTCCAGAGATTATATAACATAAACAATCATTATCGTTCTGCCGATAATCATCCACGGGCTACTGAATTTGTTACCAATTCTAAGGAATTATACATAAAGAGGACACAGGTTCCATGGGACATTATTACATCGGTCAATAAGAGCGGTACTATCACTGTAATGATGAATCGGGATGATCTCGAATTCTTGAATCGAAATGGGATTATCGCTCGTCCAGTTTATATCGTATGCAGATCGGTATGCTCTAAATGTGGCAGAGATTTTACACAATGCGAATGCAGTAAGCTGGATGATGGTGTTACTGAGATAATGAAGGATTACGGTTTACTGGAATATTGCTGGGCAGATTAAGCAATATCTATAGAGCTTATCTGGTTTCGGCTGCATTTTCTGAACTATTGACATCAAAGATATCAGAACATTCATTATAGAAGTTTTGGTTCATCCAGAGGCGAATGATGATTATATGAAAAAAGTGGAGAGACTTTGTAAGCCTTCTGTATAATATAAAGTGTCAGGAGTTGACATATAAAAATACCTCAAGTAGATTTGAATCATTACTGACCTGGTCGTTAGTAAAATTCAAAAGAACAAGAGGTATATACAATGAATTGTAAATGCAACAAGACAGAAAATCAAGCACTTATTGACAGCACAGCAAAGAATGTACTGACTAAGGAGGAACTAGACAGAAGAATCAAGATCATAAATGACAGTCTTAATGCTTCCACATGGAAGGAACTGGAAACTCACGGCAAGTTTGATAAGAATGACAAGATCTCATTTATCAGTGATGACATGCTTATAGTTGGATGCGATATAGGCAGCGAGACACATTATGTGAGAGCTATTGATACAAGAGGACGCGAACTAAGCAGTGATCCATTTTCCTTCAGCAACAGCAAGGAAGGCTTTGAAAGTGCAAAGCGATGGATGCTTGAACTTGCAGTAGAAAATGACAAAAACCAGATAGTTCTGGGGCTCGAGCCGACAGGTCATTACTGGTTCTGCCTGGCATCATGGATTATCTCAAACGGCATCAGCGTCGTGCAGGTAAATCCGTATGCGGTCAAGCAGACCAAGGAGATTGAGAACACTCTCCATCAGAAATGCTGTGAGATTCCACACGTTGACAATGTCCTTGAAATTGAAGGGCTGGGGCTTGTAGCGTGCAGCTCAGGCAAGCACAAAGGAGAGACCAAGATCAGTCACAGAGGACGCAAGAGACTGAGGTACTGGCTGTTCCAGGGTGCGAAGTCGGTGGTTGTACATTCGACCGCTTTCAAAAGCCTGGATATGCATTACACGACTAGAGCAGAGAATCCGCTCAAGAATATACAGTCACTTATCGCGATAGCATGCAAGTTGCTGAGGGTGATATACACGCTTCTGCTGACAGGCCGGAAATATGATCCGGAGCGAATGCTTCGCGATATAAGATATCCTGAGCCGTCACAGGCAAAAGCGGCATAACGTAGATATAGATATATTTTCAGAGACATGCCGAGCAGCCGTTAACGGATGCCCGGCCAGGTTCTGGAATAGGAACCCGTAAACTATGATGCTCTGTCATCATAACAACTACTGACAGGCCAGGTATGGCAGTGAAGCGTCCTCCGAATCATTCGGGACTGCCACAGGAAATGTCTTGTCAGTGTGATTCAAAAACAGATAAGAGCCGTAGCTGGCACTTGGTGTATGGATAGGTGGGACGAAGGAGGTTGGGACACAGATCCCCATAGACACGGAAGGCTCACTGCCATAGTTGATTTGAGGGAAAATGGCCCTTATAAAACGGACATACCGGACGCTCTATAAAGCATACACAAAAATCAGCTATTCAGCACATGATGCGATGATATCCATCACCATTGACTCTTATTTTATGAGGTAGAATGTCAACAAAAGCCCATAAAATCGTAAATTGGGGCTTGACATTATAGGAAGGTATCTAGTTTGAGACAGCCATCATCGAGCGCTATAAACGCCGGGAATGCTCCGTCGAAGAAGCCCTGATCGAAATGTATCTGGCCGGGGTGTCCGTCCGTCGCGTGGAGGATATCACGGAAGCCCTTTGGGGGACTAAGGTATCTCCAGGAACGATCAGTAACCTCAACCAAAAGGCTTACGAGCATATCGAAACCTGGCGCAGCCGAAAATTGACCGGTGAATACGCATACGTTTATGTTGACGGTATTTAACTGAAACGCAGCTGGGTCGGCGAAGTACAGAACGTGTCCGTCCTTGTTGCTATCGGCGTATCTGCAGACGGCTATCGCGAGATTATCGGCGTTGCAGAGGGCAGCCGCCGTTGCTGCGAAACTTCGTGAAATGAAGCTCTCCGCAACCGCAAAGAAAATTGAGGACGGTGTAGATGAAACGCCGACATATATGGACTTTCCTACAGAACATTTGATCCGTATTCGCAAGAACAATGTAACCGAGCGGGTCAACCGGGAAATCAAGCGGCGTACCAAGGCAATTGGGGCGTTTCCAGACGGGCAAAGTGCCCTGATGCAGGTCTGCACCAGGCTTCGCTATGTAGCGGCTTCGGATTGGGGAACCAAACGGTATCTCAACATGAATCATCTGTTCGAGACAGAACTTATGAACAATACCGAAACGGCTGAAGCGTCTGCCGGCTAACTACCATGAATCCGATGGCTGAAATTGAATTTGCGAAAAAATCTTGACACTATCTGGGACAGAGTGTTATCAATACTTGTTTTATTGGATTAGATACTTTAAGAAGTATAGAGCTTTAATTATGTCAAATGTTTTGCTATTTAATGAGTCAGTTCCTGATATTGGTTATTACGTTCGCACAACAACAGTAGGGAAAGAACTCGATATGGTTGAGCGATACGTTGATTATATTGCCAAACATTATAAAAAATTAAAATATAAGAATGCCGCTATTTTTATTGAACCGCAGCTTGAGTCTGGTTACCCAGATATAGTTATTGCAGAATATTATGACAAAAGAAATGCTGCTAATACTAGTGCGGATTCATTAGAAAACTGGAATGATGGTCGATTTAATTTAACAAATACAGATCTCAAAATCCTTTACTACGTTCAATCTAATAAGGGAAGTACAAAAGAAAAAATACGTAATTATCTTGGATTTTCTAAGGAAGAAATTGATACCTCTTTAGAACGATTAAATTCTAGTGGACTAATTCAACAGTTACCTAATTTATCAGATAAAATAAGACAGGTTCAGTTGGATAAATATTGTACAATCACAAATTTAATTGCGATTGAGGCGAAGATTGATAAATGGGGAGAGGCCATACGACAAGCAGAAAACAATAGGTGGTTTTCTTCTGAATCTTATGTTCTAATGAATAAAACAAGTATTAGTGAAGCAAATTATAATAAATGCCTGGGATTAGGATTGGGAATTATTCTAGTGAATGGAAAAATCGAGAAGCATTTAAAGAGTGATCGACGAAAATTTCCAATATCATATGGTTCATTACTTTTTAATGAGTGGATTCATAAAGTAATATATTTAGAAGAGGAGGCAGTTCTTTTGAAATGACAATTAAGGAGTTGTTCGCAAAATATAATAAGCCTGTGGTTATTGGTAAAGGTGGGCAGAAGACGGTATACAAAGCTGTCACTAATGATGATGCAGTCTACGCTTTAAAGATTATTTCAAATCCGGATGATCAAAGATCTATTCAAGAAATAAAAATCGCACAGAGCCTTGATCTTGATAATGTTCCCAAAATTATAGAATCAGGCAAAGTGCTTGATGAAGATATTTCAGAAGAAAAAATATATGTAGTTGAAGAATATATTGATGGGGAAACACTTCGAGAGATCCTGAATAGAGGTATTACTTTTTCTTTAAAACGAGCGTGTGATTTACTAGAAGTTTTACTTAAGATTGAAGTTATCCTGGAAAGTCACAAAATAATTCATCGTGACATTAAACCAGAAAATGTAATGATTTCTAATGGAAAGGTATATCTGCTAGATTTTGGAATTGCAAAAGTAATTGGAGGAGACTCATATACCAGAGTTACAGACGTCCATGGACCGCATACTCCAGGCTATGCTCCGCATGAACTTATTGACAATATCAAACTCGATCAAGATGCAAGGGTCGATCTTTTTTCGATAGGTGTAACTATATATGAGGCTTGTACGGGTCATAACCCTTTCAGGGAGGCAGGAGCTGGTGTGAGGGATTTTATTAACTATCTCACTATGACGTATATGCCAAAACCGCTAGTCCTTAAGGGTGATGATAATGGAATGTTTTCTCAGTTTATAGAAATGTTAATGGCAAAGAATGCTTCAGAAAGGCCTTCTACAGCAAAACGTGCGTTAGAATACTATATGGCAGTAAAGGCGACGCTGAGATTGGAGTAAAATTATGAAATTATATTTTCAAATGGGACATGGAATGCAAGCTATGATCCTAGATTTATTGAATGAATGGGGCGATGGAGATGTCATCCTTAGTCCTGTGAATATTGATCCTAAAAGTCTGAAAGGTTTTTCTGAAAACGTTAAAAATGCGGGTGGAAGATTACTTTTCGATCCACAAATTTTCTATCCATCAACAGGCCATGTTAAGTTGCAAAGATATCCATACTGGCCTACGAAGGGAGCGTCTATTGTCAACGGCGGAGAATATTCACGCATAGATCAAGAATTATTGAGGATTAATAAGTCGCTTGACACAGAGGCTGTTATATTGCCTGGAGATCAAATTGATGAACTGAATACCGAACATAGTTTGAAATGGATGGCGAAATCTGCAGAGTATTTTAGAAATAAGACTGAGAAGCCAATATATGCAACTCTTTGCCTTGACCCAGAACGTGTTAGAAATCTTATTTTTATTGAGAAATTCATTAGTCTGCTTGAACATATTGATGTTGACGGATATTATGTTGTGACGCAACATCCAAATGGAGAATATATTGTTGAGGATCAGCTGTGGATGACTGGCGCTTTAAAGCTTGTCACATGTCTGAAGACTATGGGGAAGAAGGTAATAGCAGGTTACTCAAATCATCAAAATCTTGTGTTTGCTCTTTCTAAGGTTGATGCGATTGCTTCTGGCAATTATTTAAATACCAGATCCTTTATGCCAGATAAATTTAAAACACCACGGGAGAATACACCAAAACAGAAAAGTACGTGGTACTATAATCCAAATTCATTTAGTGAATATCAGATACCACAGTTAGATGTAGCATATCAGTTTAAACATCTTTCGGATTTTGAACCTCAGACAAATTATAAAAATAAATATTCCGATGTCCTATTTCGAGGTGCAACACCAACAAGTACAAATTATAGAGAAAAGGATTCTTTTCGACATTACTTGTATTGTTTACGCGAACAGTGTAAGGTGTTAAGCAAAGATACTTATAAGGAAGCCTTTGATATGTATGAGTTTATGCTGAATGCTGCAGATGCAAAGATGAAGGCGATAAAAGCGTATGGTCTTACGGGAAGACAACGCGATTTCGCTGGCGCAGTGGAGGCGAACAGGGTTGCAATGTATTATATTAATGACAATTACGGACTGAAATTGAACTTCGAGTGGGGAAGAATGTAACCGGGCATATTATTGTTAGGCAATGTGGACTTTGTGAATAGTTGTATATTGGAGGAAGTACAGTATGGGTGATGTAATGAGTAAAATTGTTGATGGGCATCCGTGGTCTGTCGGTTTTGGGTCGCCAGATTCCGCTCAACGCGGTGAAGATGCTGCTTTAATGTCTGATCTTCCAAAAGATAAACAAAAGCATGTTGAAGATTGGATTTTTGATAATATTGAACCGATAAAAACCCCGAATCGTAAGCATAGCAGCTATCAGATTAAGCACATTTTGGAAAGAGATATAGGCATTTACTTAGTGTCTGCTCAATAAATAAACCTTTTGAAAATATCGCATTTCCATCCGACTTCTGATATTATTAATGCATAGATAATCGGGAAATAGCCAGATACCTTTACATTTAGGAGCGATTATGTACAGGTCAGAGGAGCATCAGATATCTTTTTTTGATTTCAATCAGAGCTGTGGGATGCAGCTTAATAAGGACAATGAGTGGGTAAAGCTGGCAGGACAGATTGACTGGCATCGCCTTGAAGAAGCATATGCTGACATGTTTCCATAAATGAAGGGAAGACCTGCTTTTCCGTTCAGAACGGCATATGGTGCTCTGATAATACAGAAAAGGCTGAACCTTTCTGACCGCAAACAGGTGCAAGCTATCGCATAGAATCCGTATCTGCAGTACTTCATAGGCTTATCACAGATGCAGATGGAATGTTCGTTCCAGGCCACTGCATTGGTATATTTCAGAAAACGGATCACAGTAGATTTCATAAACAAAGCAAATGAACAGCTGCTAGAGAACGCTCCTGCTACTGCCGAGCATGAAGATGATAAGGAAGTTGTATCAGATGATGGGGAAAACCTCGGAACACTGATACTTGATGCCACATGTTCACCGTCAAACATAAAGTATCCTATGGACTTCACGCTTCTGATTGATGCCCGTGTCAAGCTTGAAGAGATGATAGACTACTTTCATGAGCAGTATCACCCGTGGGATAAGCCGCGTACATACCGCAGGACAATGCAAAAGGAATACCTTGCCGTTGCGAAGATGCGCAGACGGCCTGCAAAGAAGACCCATGCACTCATAATGTCAAACGGCAAATTATTAGCGGAGGAAACGGCGCGTTATTTTCGACGATTTCTCCGCTCAACGGCATTTTATTTTCGGTGACTGCACGATCCTGGCGTAATAAACGGCACGCTGTTCGCGGGCTTATTCCATAGCATAAGATGACCTTATGATACGAAATAAGGCTGTGAATGATCACAGCCTATGGTACCTTTAAAACTAAATATTCTGAATGAATCGTCATCCAAGCTGCTGACTATCGGTAGCAGCAAGAATGACTTCTGTGTCGATGACTTTCTTTTCTGTCTGAGCTCCAAGCATAAGGGCTGAATTCATTATGTTATCCAGGATTCTTGGATTTCCATGGCCCTGTCCGATCACAGCACTCAGTGCGGATTCTTCTATGATCGTTTTTGATCCACCGGCGTTTTCAATCTTGTGCAGGAGATATTGAGCGGATTCCTCATCAGTTAATCCCTCATAGTTGTAATGAACGGTTATTCTTTGACGCAGTGCTTCATTTACAGGTTTTCTGAGTAAGCTGTTCAAATGAGGTTCACCGCAGAGAATAAGGGTGAAGCAGTTGATAGAGTCATAGCCGTAGTTCATAAGCATCTTGATATCGTTGAATATTCCCTGCGAGAGGTACTGGGCTTCATCTATGGCTAGAAGCAGGGGCTGACGCTTCTCATGATACAGGTAGTAGATCTGTTCCTGAATGGATTTGAACATGCCTGTCTTGCCGCCTCTGTCACTGACGCCAAGGATTGAACAGAGTTCTTTATAGAAATCAGAGACACTGACAGTCGACAGGCACAGGTATTCCATGTGGTTAAGATTTGGATTGAGGCTTTTCGCAAAGCACCTCAGACAATAGGATTTTCCCATGCCAGGACCAGCAGTGAAGAGACCGATGCCTCTGGTATCCTTGAGATATTCGAGGCGGCTGGTCATCTCTTTGAAGTCGTGGCTTATAAAGCAGTCCTTCTCTTTGATCTGCTGCTTGTCAAACGGATTAAATGCGAGACCGTAATAATCGTTATACATCGCTGTCTCCTTTCAGTTTTGAGTAATCTATGGCAGGCAGGTTATTTCGTTTTGTATGGCAGTTGGCATTCCTGTCAGTCTTTCTGATCGGGAAATGCTCTCCGTCATACAGTATGAAGGCATGATCAAGATCATCAGGAAGGTATCGTATCTCTACTTTTTGAGATATGAACTGCATCGGGACATCAAACGAGACTTTGTCTATCGATACAGTCGAATCTTTTCTGACGCGTCTTTCTACACGGTTCAGAAAGGATTCATCAAGCCATTCCATGGATTCAGGCTTTCTGATATTTTC
Organism: uncultured Lachnospiraceae bacterium; assembly: GCA_900316165.1. Classification (GTDB taxonomy): domain Bacteria; phylum Bacillota; class Clostridia; order Lachnospirales; family Lachnospiraceae; genus Weimeria. The sequence goes on from ONBW01000048.1 coordinate 10,191, forward strand.
TCTGGTCTTCTCATAACGGTCGAGAGGAGTGCAGCCTATCCCGGAATGCATCGTGGTATTGTAGGCCCTGATGTATTCGGTAAACATGATGTTAAGCTCTGCCAGGGAATGGACCTTTGTAAAGTCCTGTGCGTAGACCCAGCGCTCTTTGGTCGTTCTCCAGAACCTTTCGATTTTTTATCCGAATGTTCGGATAAAAGATATTATACGACGCTTTTTATTATCCGCAAGTTTTTATGAGATCAGCATAAACACAGGCTTGTCCAATAAAAACCTGCGGATAAAAATATCAGTTCAGACCGAATCTTTTGCGAATCTCATCTTCCTTTCCAGACCAGAGCTTTTCTGTTTCATCAGGCTGCTGACCTTTCTCCAATGCTTCACGGAGCTGGTCAGCTGATGGTATGGCATATCTCTTTGTTGTCTCGGTGCTCTCGTGACCAAGGATGGCTGCTATCATCTCAAGTGGGACACCATCCCTGTATAAGCCTGTTGCCCGGCTTCGCCTGAACATATGAGGATATACTGTATCAGGCAGTGACGGATGCGTCTCTCTTGTAAGATCAGCATATTTCTTTACGATACGTTCTACATTTCTCTGCGACATATGATTCATCTTTCCATGGATCACAGTATAGAAGAGCGGCGTATCAAGCGGAGCATCCGGTCTGTGGTAGTGAAGTACGTAGTCTTTCAGATGCTCTGCACATTTTTTGTTGAGAGATATGGATCTGGTCTTTTTTCCTTTTCCATGGATCACTATCGACGGATGGCCTGTATCAAGGGAAATATCACCGATAACTATACCTGTAAGTTCTGATACTCTTATGGCAGAATCAAAGAGCAGTATCAGTATCACACGGTCGCGTCTCCCTGCTTTTGTGTTCTTCGGTTCTGCAAACATCGTACTGAGTTCATCATTCCCGATGACAGGTCTATGGAGTTTTGCAATCCTGAGAATGGGGACTTTTTCAACTGCCATATAGATCTGCATCAGTGAGATATCTCCGTCTGCTACATATCTGAGATATGACCGGATCGCCGCAAGCCGCTGATTTACTGTACTGTTGGAAAGCCCTTTCTCCTCCTGGAGATACTGTGAGTACGAAAGCACAAACTCATATGTGCAGTCTTCAAATCTGAAGGCCATAACTGAAATACCTTTTATCACTGTAACATATACATAGAAAGCAGTAAGCGATATACGGTATGCCTTTACCGTGTCACTACTCCGGTCTTCCTGCTTTTTCAGAAATACGTCAAGGAAATCTTTTGTCTTTGAGAAAAACAGCTCCTTGAACTCGGTTTTATTACTCATAATGCTGTACCTCCGGAATCACGCTGTCCGCAATAGTGTCTTTTTTCTCTACGGTCTTATATGCGTCCTGTACAAGAAAATAATAGTAGAATGTCTCTTTAGTGGTCTTATGACCGAGATATCTGCTCAGGTACGGCATCATGACCTGAAGATCCAGCCCCTGCTCAGCCCACAGGTTCATCCTCATTACAACGAAAGTAAACCTGAAATCATGGACTGTCGGCTTATTATTACACCCTGCATAACGAGTACGCTGCCATAGTCTGGTAAATATGTTGTCTACCTGTGTGTTGGCAAGCGGCCGGACAGGATCTTTTGAAGGAAAAAAGTATTCCGGGTATGCACCAAGTGTTTCTTTAAGCCAGACATAGTACTTACGGGAACTCTTTATAAGATCTTCCGGGAGATAAACAAGACGGTCTTTGCAGCCCTTTGAATTCATGATTGTAAGAATGCCATTGTCAAGGTCTACATCTTCAGTACGGATCCCGGCTGCCTCACTGTTCCTAAGACCACAGCACAGATACCAGCGGAAAAGGAGCTTATATTCCTGAACAAGCCTTCTTTCATAATCAGGTCTGAATTCAGGCACCTCATTTGAGTCAACAACCGAAAAGAAATCAACTATCTCCTCCTGATCAAAGATATGGGGAAGAGCTCTTTTGAAATGGCAGAAATCGTGGGGTATATAAACCTGCAGACCACATGTAGCCATAAAAAGAAGCAGCTGTCTTACACAGGAAATGCGCTTGCAATGATTGAATTCACCCTCGCTATCAGTTTTTTCCATCCAGCCACCAAGAAAACTTCTGGTTATATCGGTGGAATCAAGTCCATTATCATTACAGTACCTGTCAAAACGGTTAAGAACAAGTTCTTCACTGGAATACTTATAACCGTTGGCATGCTTTTCTTTGATAAGCCCGTCGATATAGGGAGCGACAGGGCTTTTTCTTACATAATCATCTGCCATAAGTCCATCCTCCTACACTGCATTCTGAAAGCGATAAAGGACACATCTTCATCCTGTCGGAGTCAAGCGACAGATATCTGTGAACAGATGAAAGACCCTGCTGACCAAGGGCCTCTGCGACCATGCTTTCACCGACTCCATTGCGGAGCAGATTTGTGGCATATGTCTTTCTTGTAACATGAAACCCGGAGCCTTCTACATTTCTGTCAGGAAGAGCATCCTCAAGGGCATCATTGCAGACTTGTCGTCCTACAGGTTTGTGAGGAGCGTTTTCAGTCAGAAAGATCTTCCTGTTTTCTTTAGGATATCTCTCTTCGGTTATGTAACGGAAAAGTGCGTTTCCGACCTCTGGTGGCATTGGCAGGTTTACTTCGACTGCAGTCTTCTTCTGTACGAACCTGATAGACGCTTCATCCCAGTCTACATTGTCTATCTCGAGATTTACTATGTCTGAGGCACGAAGCCCCATTTTCAGTCCAAGTAGAAGCATGGCTTTCTTTCGCAGGGTAAGTGTCGTATCGCTGTCTTTTAATTCCTTGCTGAGTTCCTGCATCTCATCTTCAGTGAGAACTACAACGATTGATTCCTTTGGAGCGTATGTCTTTGTAAGGGCAACAAACAGCATGGGGTTTTTCAGATATCCGTGTGTTCCGAGATAGATCAGGAACTTTCTTATCCTTATGTTGTATGCATTTTTGCCCTGTGGAGTCTTATGCAGGTCGTGCAGGTTGAACTGCTTTATCGTTTCCGAAGTCACGTCCCTGAAAGAGCGGATGCCTTCGCCATCAAGATAGGTGCAGAAACGGGTGATGCTGCTTCTTATCATGTCGAGAGTAGACTTGGCCCATCCCTCCTTTGTCTTTTCATCAACGTACTGACAGGCAGGAACTCTGCACCATTCCGGCATCAGATAAAAAGCAGAAGGCTTTTCTTTATAGACCTGTTCCAGTTTTATTGTGGAGCTTCGGTGATAATCAGCAATAAGGCACAACGACCGCCTGTATATATCATACTGGTTTCCGAAGTACGGACGGATATCTTCATACCACAGCATGGCAATCTCAGGATTATACCGGAAGCTGTTCATATCGAGAAAAAGGATAAGAAGCTCAATGGCAGTCCTGTAGCTGCAGACCATTGTTTTACTGTAACAGTTGTCACGGTAAGCCTTTTCAAAGATATCCTTATAACTGCGCAGAGTTTCTATATCTACTGTATCTGTCTTTGATATTATGCAGATGATCTCATCGCGCGTTTTATCAGTTATCAGGTTCCAGTAACATCCTGTATTTCTGCCGTGCGAAAGATAATGGATGATGGTGGTAAAGCCATAGGAAACCATCTTCTGTTCATAGAAATATCGCATCATGTCCGAAACTGCAGCATTGACCTGGGTCTTTCCAAAATATCCACAATGCTTATCCTGATCATAGAAATCACAGATCAGGGTATAGGATATCCCGCTGATACTCTGAACGCCGTTTCGCTGGATAAATACCAGAAAGCGTGCACAGTTGCGCTTATGATTAATAATAGTGATTTCAGAAAGTGAAGGTCTCAGGCTGTCGAGATATCCGTCAAGTTCATGTCTGAGACTGTCACAGAGAACAGAGGATGACATAAGATGTCGGGTATCATGGCATTTCTGTACACATCCATACTCGAAGATATCTTTCAGCCGGTTCAGAGCCATCCTGTAAAAAGGCAGATCATTCTTTGAGATCATATCCTGTGATGATCGGAACCAGTTTTCTGCTGTTTCTGGCGAATAATCAGTCTCCATCTTATTAAGGGCAGTTCCAAGCCGGTTAAAACATCTGTTATTAGCCTGAATAAGCTGTTCACAGTAACTGTTTTCAGTCAGGAATTCCATGACATCCCTGACGCACCGTTCGTAGTTCTCCATAGAGGTACCTCCTTATATTTGGTACCTCTATTATAAACCGTCAGGCTGATATTTTTATCCGCAGGTTTTTATCGGACAGGCCTGTGTTTATGCCGATCTCATAAAAACTTGCGGATAATAAAAAGCGTCGTATAATATCTTGGCTTTGCTGGCACCATCTCTGACTTTGGTATGCAGAAGGACAGTGCCGATACTTCCACAGATGAGGGCAAGCTGGGCATTGACATATGGTGAGCCGTTATCAGTGTAGAGCTTGTTCGGAATGCCATAGGTCGCCACAGCGTTCTTGAATACCTTCTGGAAGTTGTAGGCTGAATCGCTGTAGAAAAGTCCTGATCCGACTATCATCCTCGAATGGTCGTCGATTATGCAGACCGCATAGACACGGCGGGAAACACCATTCTCAGTGATGTGAGGGAAGTAGCATGTATCACACTGCCACATCTTTCCGAATGCATCCTCCTCGAAGGCTTTTCTGTCGCGGACGTTAGGATTCCTGGCACCCTTCAGGTCATTCTTTTTGATGAACCTCTGGACAGCTGAGACATTTACAGTGGCCGGGATAAAGCCGCCAGAGATAAGCTGGTTGTAGATCTGGGTTGCATTGAGCCTCGGGAACCCTTTCTTCAGACGATAGATCTCCTCAATGGCTGCATCATTCAGGGCTCTGGTTGAGCCCTTGTCATCCCGGCTCCTGGGTGTAATGCCGTCAATGCCAAAGCGGCTGTAAAGTGAGACCCATTTTTCAACTGTCCTGTAGCTGATCTTCTTTACAGAACCATCCGGGAAAGTAAGCGGATCCTTTGTTATCCGTTTATAGTAGGCAGTCCTTGAGCTGTCGGTATAGAGATTGTGTATCACAGGTGCTATCAGGGCAAACCTGAACTGAGCCATCTCTGCTGCATCTGACATCTGTTTGTTGTTATCGATCATAGTGATCACCTCCGTCCCAGATAGTAAATCTAAACGGCGCTGGTTTGAATTCCCATGTTGTGTGGTCTGGGTCAGGTGAAATGAAATCCGGGCGGCCTCTGCTGGCAATTCGCCGGATTCTTATGTGACTGCATGAATGAGATGAAGGTGAGTTCCAGGAATCTGATGCTGAAATCGCAGAAGTGATCGAAGCCGAGGATGATGTTTATCATGTGCATTCCGTCGGATGAATCAGTCACGCCGAGCCATTCCTGTCTGTGACTCCTGAAAAGTTCTATCCAGCGGTAGAGCATTGAGACCGTGATCATAAACCGGGCACAGATGTCAGAGGTTTTCTGGTGATCGAAGTACTGGCAGAGGACCTGGAGAATGAAAGTGAGGCTGTACTGTCCGTAGGGGATGAAAAGATCCGGGATCAGGGCATGTGTGTGGCCGCATGAAGAACACTTCACTCTTGTGATCGTTACTTGTTCCTGATGTGGCTTTCCATCTTTAAAGTCGATTATCCACCTCTGGTAATGGCCGTGAACGAGGCATTTACCATGTGCTCCGCATGAGGGGCAGATCTCTCTGGTCAGGTCTTTTGTTTTCTGGCTGAGAGACTGGGCTGATGTTTTTGCAGATTTTTTCAGAATAAGCTTGCAATCCAAGAGGTTCTTTCGTATCATAGTGATGTACTTATGTACACGATAAAGGAATGACTGCTTTCGAACAGGGAACAATTAGGACACAGATCCTGCAAAAACCTGTCTGCAGCTCCTTTATTGCTGGTGAGAGAAAGAACGTCTTTTGCAGAAGGGTGGTTCTTTCTCTCTTTTTTTGTTTTCATGTAACATGTATATACTAAAAAAGCGTGCCGCAAAATGCAACACGCTCTGGTAGGAATATTTAGTTAACTCAGATAATAAAATGCAGTTTTTGTGACGCCGGAGGGAATTTTAATTTGGCGTATGACACTTATAGGATATCCTCTGTCATGCAGTGATTGCACTGCGGCCCAGTCCTGCAAGTTGTACATCCTTTCTCCTTCCTGATTCTGGGTTTAGTGAGTATCAGGAAGATTTTACTTTAACTCTTTAGGGGTAAGCGGTGCATAAAACGTGTGAAAGGGTAAAAAGGGTATGCTGTCGATACCCTTTTTGCCCTTGGCTCTTTTTTCACGACTTTTATCCAGAACCCCA
>ONBW01000049.1 GCA_900316165.1 uncultured Lachnospiraceae bacterium
TCTGTTGTTTTTGCTGTTTTCGTGATAATTCTAACACAATCGGTTTACAAAGAAAAAACATGAATGCTATAATTTTGCCAGCATAAGACATCAGTTAAAAGGAGAAAAAAATGAAGGGAAATCTGGTATACGGGGCAGCATACTATCCCGAGTACGAGCCATATGAGAGGACGGATGAAGACATCTGCATGATGAAAAAGGCAGGGCCTTATTCAGGCACCCGCCATCCTTCTCTTTATTTACTTTTCTTTTCTCTGATATATGACTTCATTCCAGCGAGGCTTGCGTCTGCATTTCCTGTAAATCTCTCATCGAATGATGCTCCGAATTTAATACCACAGATATCGAGTTCAAGTACCTTTGTATTGAAATACAATTTCTTGAATCCACGATGAAGCTTCTTCATGATATCTGTCTGAGCTACACCATTTACATCATTGTAGTAAACCTCTCTGACAGTTTCTTCATAGATCCTTCCGGTAGAGATATCTACGTTTCCATTATAGATCAGCAGCTGGCTGTCAGTAAAAGCAAATACCGTTGTAGAAACAAGCATGTATCTGGCCGTCATATCGATTCCAAGCTTGAAGCCCTGAATGGGATCCTTTGATATATATCTGGCAAAGAGCTTAAAGGCTCTGAATTTGCCATTTACAGATATATTCGGAGCACACCCGATACCACTTACTACGATAGGCTCTACTTCGTTTACCTGGCTCTTATCTACGTTAAATCTGTCCAGGGCTCTCTTCTGGAACATCTCTATCGCCTTATTCGTCGCATTGTCTGTATATGTCTTTCCCATGCCAAGCTTTGAATAAAATATATCAAGGCTGATTCCAACTATGATACCTATGAGGGCCAGGATGGTAAGGAAAAGCCATACGCCACCGCCGCCGCCACCATAATAATAACTATAGGAGAATCTTGCTCTGGTCCACTCGATCAGGAAAATAACAAACAGTACCACAGATATGATTATCACATCTTTAAAGCCGAAAAAGTATCTCCTGATCTTCGTAAAATCAGATGCATTTGCGAACAGATTTCCAAGCGGGCTCTGATCCGGTGTCGGATTATAATTCCCGTCATAATATGTCTGCTGCCCGTTGCTCTGATTCTGCGCGTTGGAATACCCCTGAGCATTTCCATTGTTCTGCGTATTGGCATTGTTCTGCTGTGCCTGCCAGTCGACATTTCTTAGGTCAGCTCCGCAGACTCCACAGAAAGCGTCGGATGGATCGACTTCGTTTCCACAATTAGGACATTTCATTTTTTGTTCCTCCATTTTTTATTATTGTAAACCCATCATCTCATTTAAGGTCTTTACATCTGCGTCGCTAAAGCCAAACTCACTCGCTTTTGCAAGACATTCCTGTGATGAAGGCAGGTTCCTTAAGTATTTTCTCTCGAAATAATCCTGCTTTACAAATCCGAGAAAATAGTAGTATATACCCTTCGGCTCAATCATATTAGCCGCATTGATATATTCCACGATTTTATTTATCGTCTCCCGAGATGAAAGAAAAGGTCTTTTTCCTCTGAGAAGCGCTACTGCAGCATACAGATAAGTATCCGCATTATCAAAGTTACCCTCCAGAGCCTTCGTAAATGAGTTGATCGCGTCATCGTATCTTCCCAACTTCAGATAACAGAAAGCCTCTGACTGGGCCAGTTCCCGGCTATCAGGGTTCTGCGATGCAGCTTTCTGGTATGCAAATATCTGCTTGTTTAGATCCAGTGGTGAAAATCCGCTGATCATGTCCATATCCGAGATCACTATGGGTCTGTGGCAGTATGGACAGACCTTTGTGTCCAGTGATATAGGAGACGCGCATCCCGGGCATTCCAGTTCTATAGCTTGTGCAGGCATATATCCTCCTATTTCCTTTTTAGTTCCATCCTCTGTGCCAGGCAGGACTGTATAGTCTGACAGTCATCTATGATAACAGTCGCAGCCTGCTGCACATTCTTCGGATCTCCGAGTGCCGGTATGTTCAGGTCGATGTTCCTTAAGCATTTGGCCACTTCATTCTCGCAGCGTATCACCTGGATGTTTCCATATCCAAAAGCCGATTCATTTCTCAGGTGTTCTGTCACATTTCTGACTGCAGTCTTCGCCTCATCAGTCCCGTCGAGAGTTATGTTCTGCACTCTGGCATTTATGGCCATAGCCTTCACATAGGCTTCTCTGTCGTGCATTATGGCATCTATATGCTGCTTCGGCTTCTTATTCTGGATCACATATCCCAAAGCAAAAAGTGAAGCGATAAAAGCCACATAAAGCACGTACATCAGTATTTTAAGCAGAAGGATCCTGTTTACCGCGGCAAAGACTTTATTTTTATCCATAAGGAATGCTGCTATAGATTCAGGATCATCTGTCATGAGCCTTCCTATCGTGAGCCCTTTGCCATAAGCCATCGGCATTACGATCACATAGATGATCACATAGATCGCAGCTATAAGGATTGGGCACAGATAGGCCACCCAGGTAAAATCTGCCTTCTGGACAGGTTCTGTTCTCTGAGTTCTGCCGGTCCATCCTCCCGAAGCATCAGACTGCCTGTTTACAGCTTTTCCCACATTGGAGCCCGCTGTATGCGGCTTTTCTTTTGGCTTGTTTTCCGGCGGTGGGGTAGGCTTTCTGACAGGCACCGGATCATAGGTATCACTTGCGGTCCTGAACAGATCCTTCTCATCACTGTCTGGCTTGTTCCCAGCCCCTGACACCATCGGTGCCAGATCAGCCCCTATGGTCTTTCCAGCTGCGGCCGTTGTCTGGTTTCCGAATGTCTTCTGTACCGTGTCAGCTACATCCTGATTTAAGACTTTATCCATATCATCAGGCAGAAGCTGTGCAGCCGCCTTATCGATGGCCTGTAAAAATTCTTCGGCCGAATCATACCTCTGCTCCCTTGGGCTTATAGCCTTTATTATCGCATCTCCGAGTACATTCTCTGCCTCTGACGGAAGCAGCGGGATTTCTCCATTCATCCTCTTCTCAAATGCACTGTCCTCATCATTACTGTTATAGGTGGCTGGATACTTTGGCAGAAACGGAATTCTCGAATGGTTCAGAAGCTTATACAGTACTATTCCCATCGAATAGACATCCACAGTATCATCGTAGGCACCCTTATGCAGATAGACTTCAGGCGCTATATAATTCGGTGTCCCCTTCATGGATTCAGCCCGTGACTTGTCACGGATCATTTTTGAGACACCGAAATCTCCGAGCTTGAAGGTTCCATTTTTCGTGACGAAGATATTGTCCTCTTTTATGTCACGATGGATGACTCCCTGTTCATGGCAGGATTTAAGCGCAGACAGTATGTCTTCACCGAGTTTTACCACATCCCCTACAGTCATCTGTTTTTCATACAGATAGTCAGTAAGAGGTGTCAGATATTCCATCAGGATATAGATATCGTATTTCTTCGGCGACTTGGTCTCATCTATCTGTCTGTCATAGTATCTGACGACATTCACGCTTCCGTCTTCTGACAGCTGCCTGATGATCTGGATCTCATTTACCACATCCTTCAGCACACTGGCAAAATAGTCATCAGCCTTCGCGTAGTCCCCGCCCATCGAATTCAGCACATCTGCGTACTGTTTTCTGTTCGGTATCGTGATATGCTTCAGGGCCCGGACATCTGTTCCGGAGACATCAGTCTTCGATACTTTATAGACCGTGCCGAAACCGCCTTCTCCTATTTTCTCATCTACCGTATATCCTAGTATCTGGTCTCCTGTCTTCATCTGTTTGTCCTCAATATTCTGCTATGACAAGAGTCACGTTATCTCCTGCTCCTTCATTTCTCTCCACTGCCATCTCAGTTAAGAATCTGCCTTTTTCTGCTATGCTCAGGTTCTTCTTCGACAGCATATCAGCTATTTCTTCATCGTCTGTCACATCATAGAGGCCATCCGAACATAGCATCACTATGTCTCCTGATCTCAGAGTATTCACTTCACGGACATCCGGCATCAGTTCCACTGGTCTGCCTAAGTACTTGTAAAGCTTCTTTCTGTCAGGAAAAGTTTTCTCCTCGTCAGGCGAAAGCAGGCCAAGCCCTATAAGCCGCTGACCCTCTGTATCGTCTGTGGTTATATGCTCAAGTACACCGTCAGAGTACAGATAGAGTCTGCTGTCCCCAGCATTGACGCTGTAGGTTCGTCCTCGCGACGAGACCAGAGCGCACAGTGTCGCTCCCATCTCATTCAGCTGTTCCTTCTGTCCTGCCTTTTCGCATATGAAAAAATTCAGTTTCTTCACGAAGTCATTCAGACCATTTTTCCCTGCTATAGCAGAATCATAAAGCTCTGCCATATGCTCTGCCATGTACTTCACAGTCTGACCGCTGGCGACCTCGCCGCCTTCATAGCCTCCCATTCCATCTGAAATAGCCATGCAGAACCTGTCCTCAGAAAGTCTTTCAGCAGTCACTGTCATCTCACGGCTATCGCTCTGTGCCTGCACCTGCGCAGATGTCAGGAATACGTCCCCCAGCAGGAAATTATCCTCCTGGTTATCCCGTGAATTCCCTATATGTGAGAAGGCGTAGGCGGTGAAGGTGGAACTATTCTTCATTATTCACCATATGCTTTTGCGACTTCGTCAAGGAATTCCTTATACTCAGGTGTATCGTATCCCCTGAAAAGGACCTTTTCTATGTCTTCATGGTTGAACAGATACTGGAATTCAGCTCCGATATTTCCCTCTGGATATACTACTCCTATATAGTCGTACTCTACATCCGGATTATCCGAGTCGAACTGCTTTATCCCATAAATCATCAGTGGTTTCTCAGCTTCTTTGAGCATAACCACACTGCCTATCGGCAAAAAATCTCTTATCACTTTGTTCTTAACTCCTTATTATCTTAGAATCTACGTCCGCCACCGGAACTCTTTTCCAGTTTTCTTCTATAACCAGACTTTGGTTTTTTCTTGACATTCTTGGCATGTGGGCCAAGCTTTTTCTTAATTATTTTAGCAAGTTGTTCAAGCCCATCATTGATCCCATCTGACGCAAACTCAGTAAAATTCTTGCCAGTAAAGTGCTTACATACTGCGTCTATTGCTCCGGATGCCAAAAGAGCTCCTCCACCAACCACTACTGCCGGAGCTGCAAAGCCCAAAAGAGCACAACCACCTGCTATAGCAGCTGTAATTGCAGCATCCTTGCCTATATCTATCAATGTCTCTGTGACAGTTTCACTGACAGCTCTTTCTTTGGTTATTGCTTTTGATGTTCCCTTTTTTTCTTTGTATTCTTCATAGTTTGAATAACCATTTGCTGCTAACGTAAGGGGCCAGGCTGCGTTTACAAGTCCTTTAGACGTCCTAAGTGCTTTTCTACCGTCCTCTGAGATTGCCAGTCTTGCTTCATCTGTAAGGTCATCAGAAGATTTCACACCCAATTCCTTTGTAAAAGAATCCTTGAATGTCTTTCCAGCGTCTTTGAATTTAGTCTGTAAATTAGTTTCTTTAAATCTTTTCCACCAGCCGCCTTCACCTGAGACATGAATATTCTCATATTTCCCGAGTCCAAATAATTCTTTCAGTGGAGAGTCTTTTCCCAATAACTGATCCTTTACACGGTCCATTATACTGCTGGCAGTACTATTTGCCTTGCTTAACATATCGATAATATCGCCGGTATCAATTTCTCCTCCATTGATTATTATTTTAAGTACTTCCATAGGAATACCAAGAAGGCTTCCAAAGTACCCGAGTTTCTCAGGCAATCCCAGAAGTATATCCGGTAACTTTTTACTAAACTCTTCCCCAAAGGTTGTAGCAATCAGTTCACTCCGGATATCATAATCCACCTGGTCATACTGCTTTGCCGCATAATTCAGGAATTTCTTTATTTTTTCAAGCTCACGAACTTCATCGTCCAGTTCTCTTTCAAGTCTGGCAAGCCTCGAATCTATATTCTCCTTTACCTTTACAGTCCAGTCCAGCTGCCTTGAAGCGTTAAAGTAATCGATCATAACGCTGTTAGCATTGCCACGTACTCTGTCTACACTTCCAGCGCTATGACGGATTTTCGAGGTATTTACCTTGATCTTAGGCAACTGATATCACCTCCTTCATATATATGGTGTTATCAGTTCGGCTGGCTCCCTGCACTCTGGGCAATATTCTGCTCTGTCTGATCATAGTTTTGAGCTGCATCATTAAGGAACTTCGAATAATTAGTTATAGTGTCATAGATTCCCTTAAAGTCATCATTTAAACCTTTGAACCTATTTACAAGAGCTTCAGCTGCTGAGCCTTCCCATGATGACTTCAGGCCTTCTATCTCTTTTGTCATCGACTCTGTAATGCTCTGTATCTTCCTAGCCGAAGTATTTAATGAATTAGCTTTGCTTCTCATAGAAGCTGAATTTACTTTTATATTTGCCATTGTCTAATCTCCTTCTGTATTTATATCAAAGGTTGCCGGTTGCGTCTTTTACATTATTCTCTGTTGTCACATAACTCTTTGCTGATTTATTTAAAAATTCCACATACTGTTGTAGAACTTTGTCCATCTTAGTCAGAGTCTCTTTATATTGTTGTATCTTTTTATTAAAAGATTCGCTGGCCACACCTGTCCAAGCCTTTGAGCTCAGTTCCTCCACATCTGTATAGAGATGATTGTACTCTGTGTCAAACTGTTTAATCAGATCACTGAGTTTAGATGCTGATGACGTCAGCTTCTCTGTCTCTACCTTCCATTCTTTTGCTCCTGCCATTATGTTACTCCTTTCGTGTTAGAAAAATGTATGTGTAAGCTTAAATAAGCTTTGCGGCCTGTCTTGCCTGTTCGTCATCCTGCTTTTTGATAGCCTGGGCAACAGCTATTATGTCCGAAGCCACTTCTGACATCTGACTGCTTGTTCTGTTCATTTTGCCAATCAGCGCAGCTAGTTTGTTCCTGTATGCTCTTGAAGCCGGGCTTTCCCAGTACGAACCTGTTGAATCATATATATTGCTAAGTGTTGTCACCTGCTTACTCAGGTCACCAGCTTCCCGGTACATCTGTGTTGCCTTCCGTATTACTCTGTCATAATCTATATCTATCATGAAAGCCTCCTATATCAGTAACAGCTTCTCGCCGTTGACTATTCCCATCTGGTTTAAGCCTGCGTTGTTAAGCAGGACCTTACCGGTACTTTCCTGTATCAGGGCGTGCGGTGCTTTAAGCGATACGGCAGCATCCGGATATTCATCCTTCATGATCTTTATTAGCAGCTCTGTGACCTTTGAGATACTCATGTCCCCAGGTACCATGAAGTTATACATGCTGTTAAGTCCCGGTATGTCCACATTTATCGACATTCTTTCACTCATCTGCATCGCCTCCTATCGTCGCATAAGTAGCTGTGTCCTTGTAGTAGACAAATGCTCTGCCTGTTCCTATTCCCTTTGTCCTGTATTCCTCCGGGATTGAGCTCAGGTCATTTTCTAGAGCAAAGGCAAGCGTATCATCCACGCCGCCTTTCATGACAACTCCGGCTTCAGTTCTTACCAGAGTCACATAGAGGCCAGTTGGTTTATACGGTTCTATGTCTGCCATAGAATCAAAGGTAATGACCTTTCTCTCCGGATTATTTTTAAGTGACTTCTCAAATACATCGAGAGCCTCATCAGAGATATCACTATAAAAATCCGAAAAGCCATCTATGATAAGCACATCATCTTCACCCTGTGCATTCATATATGCATCCAGATCTTCGATATACATCTCAGGTTTTGCTGCGTCTATATCTCTTCTCCTCGAAAAAATTCTGACAAGCTTTCCGATCTTCAGGACTGACTTTATAAAAGCTGATACAGTTTCCGCGCTATGATCCCTGTCACACACAAAGATCCTGCCCTGTGTCTCCAGCGAGAATTTAACAGCTTCACCGGTACGCATGTCGGTGCCCACAGTTATCTGGTCGGCTCCATCTACTCCCGCATAATGCTTCATAGATGGTTTCTGATATGATACCTCGACGTCGTCATCTTCGACCTTAAGCATTGGTATATCTGGAAGCGCCTCCGCGTATTCTACGGTTTTTCCATATTTCTCAGTCAGGCTCTTATATAATTCATTTACAGCCGCCATTCTGTCCGTCTCAGAATCAGCGTCATAAGGAACTGCCACCTGCATCTCGGCTACAATCTTCTTATATGCCACAAGCGCGCGTCCCTTTATCTTCTCAGGTTCTATAGGCGGTCTTCCACTCAGACGCATCACTGTCATGTAGTCATCTCTGTCAGTCATGTTAAACGAGATGATATTTCCGACCTGCTCTGATGTCTTGAAGTAGATAGCATTTTTACTGTTTCCGGTAATGATGAAATAGATACCGCAAGAACCAGATGAAGCTATCAGCTGAACCAGATCATCCTGAAGATTATAGTATTTTTCCTTGAATGGTACATAGTTGTCAATCACGGCAAGTACCAGCGGCATATCTTTATGCCCTGCTTTACGGTATGAGTCATAATTAGCGCATCCGGCTTTTACAAACGCAGCTCTTCTGTCCTTGACAGCCTGCCTTATCTTACTGATAAGACTCTGTACTTTTTCATCATTGTCATCAGTAGCATAGTCTGCACAGTGCGGCATTTTACTTAAGGCTATGAGGCTTCCGCCATTGAAATCCAGTATAAAGGAATTGAATTCCTTCGGCGTGTATTTCTGTGCCATAGCATAAAAAATGGTCTGAAGCATGGTACTTTTTCCGGTACCTGCAGCACCATATATAGCCAGATGACCGTTCTTTACGAAGTTTACCGAATAGTTTATCTGCTGCTGTATCTGCGGCAGGTCCATGCGTCCGATAGTCACTTCTCCGAAATCTTCTTCTGCTATTTCCAGGCTCTCAAATCTGAGTTTCTCAGGAAGCGGATCCAGCCAGAGCTTTGCAGCCACCTTATGGGTCGATTCACCAACAGCCTCGACTTTCGTCATGACTTCCTCTAACTGGGTACGTCCTGTCTTTGCACCACGGTTTTCATCCCTTGCCTCACGAAGCTTTTCGCCTGGCCAGCTTACCATGCTGACCGTAACACTGTCATCTTCAATAAACGAATCCTGAGGTATATAATCAGCGCCACTGTACCCTGACTGGATCAGCTCGAATACTTCGTCATATCCCACCTGTACGTAGGCACGTCCAGGATTTTTTATCATGGCGGCAACAGGACGGTTTATCATGTCCTTACTGTCTTCTTTATCCATGACCTTCAGGCAGACTTTGAACCGGGAGTTACTCCAGATCTGCGGGTCTACGACGCCGCTCGGCTTCTGTGTCGCAAGTATCAGATGGATACCTAGACTTCGTCCTACCTGCGCCACATCTATAAGCTTTGCCATGAACTCTGGGTGCTGGGTCTTCAGCTGTGCAAACTCATCAATCACGATAACCAGATGAGGCAGAGGCTTATCCAGCTTATGCTCCTTGAAATACTTCTGGTATGAGTTGATATCGATCTTATCAATTCCAAGCATGGACGCGGATTCGTTAAAAATCCTCTGTCTGTTTGCCACTTCCGCCTGAAGGGATACAAGGGCTCTGTAGAGTGTGTTACCCGACAGGTTAGAGATAGTAGCAGCCAGGTGCGGGCTTTTAAGGAACGGTCTTGCCATGTCTCCGCCCTTAAAGTCTACGAGTACGAAAGCTACTTCATCAGGGCTGTAGTTTATCATCATCGAGAGTATATAGGCCTGGAGGAATTCACTCTTACCAGAACCTGTAGTACCTGCCACCAGTCCGTGGCATCCGTGGTACTTCTCGTGTATATCAAGACTGAATACATCTCCGCCTGCCATTACTCCGATAGGAGCTGCCAGAGTCCTGTCTGAGTTATTCGAGTTCCAGCGGCTTTCGATATTTAAGGCATCGACATTACCTACTCTGTACATCTCCAGGAAAGAAACTCTCTCCGGTACATTCGACTGTGATTTTTCCTGTCTGATATGTATCTCTGAGATGCCCTTTACCAGCCGTCCTATATCATCCTCTGTCACTTCATCAGTATCGAACGGAAGCAGATGATTGTTATTCTCTCCCTTTATGTAGATACCGCAGACCTCGTTATTCTTCTGGATGATGGTGCTGCATTCCTTCGGTATCTGGTTGAATCTCTTTCCGAAGAAAATGCCTGAAACTCCTAGTTTATTTGCACCGTCTACGAGATTTTTCTTAAACGGAACTCCCTCGAGCATTGTCTCATCAAATACCATCACTACAAAGTACGGTATTCTCGGGTCATCCTTTCCGAGCGTTCCCTCTCTCTCTTCTATCTGTTCATCTATATGGCCGAACAGGGTATAGGCCTCAGCCCTCGATGCTGCGACATATCTGACAGTCCGGTCTGATGACCACATATGAGGCAGGTCATTGAATTTACGCAGTTCGCTTTCCTGGCTTCTGTTATATACCAGAACGATCTTTACCTCATCAGGTGAATAGAGGGAAACCAGATTCGTGATGATCCCTCTGGCTATCATCGTGTAGTCTTCTATGACACCCGTCACTTTATGATTCAGAAGAGACAGAGTTATCGGGACATTCTGCAGTTCCTGGTATTTGTCAGCCAGTTCATATGCCTCATCCTCGAGGATATCTTCATCCAGCTCGAAACCGCGCTTTTTTATGACAGTTTCTACCTCAAAAGGCCTGTTTCCTGTTCCGAGACGGATTTCAAGGAAGTCATCATCAGTGTATGATCTCTCCCACAGATGGCGGCCATGCTTTTCTATCGTATCTATAAGTACCTTCCCGGTTGGGAAAAGTGATTCGTTCCAGAGCCTTGTATTTCTCTCATAGGAGCTTCTGAGCGAATGCTCTTTTTCATCGAGGTAGACTCTGTACTTCTGTTGTCTCTTCTTTTCCAAAGCTTCGGCCTGACGCCTTGTGTAGCTTCTCGACAGCTTAGGCCAGAGCAGAGCGCCCAGAAGCATGCTGACCACCATAAATGCACTCGGGATCACCGAGGTATAATCTCCGTTATCCGTCTTCAGAATTCTCGAGACTGAAACTCCCAGGCTTGCTACCATCGCTAGAGCCATGGTAATCGAAGGCCCAGCCTGCAGGATGAACGGCATCTCCTTCGGCATTTTAGGAGATGGCGGTGTATCTATGGCTACCGGTTCAGTGTCAAGAGTATCCATGATTCTCGATGTCCTGACAAAAATCTGGTCATCTGCGTCCGATACCAGTTCCACTGGCTCTATCTGATTCTGTTCTGACAGCCCGTTTGTCTTTATGACCGACGGGATGATCATCTTATTTTTATAAAAAATGATCGTTGTGCCCATAATAAATACATGGTCACCATCGCATAAAGCAGCCTCTGTTACTCTGCTTCCATTCACAAATACTCCAGCTCTGCCTGATACATCATTTATAACGGCATTTCCTGAAGCATCCATCCTGACAGAAGCATGCTTTCTCGATACAGCCATCGAATTATCCAGGACTACGTTCGAGTCTTCACTTCTCCCGAGGAAGTAGGTTCTTCCGTTTTCTAGCCCATAGACAGTCGAATCCAGAGAGCAGCGTTCTGTGGCCTCTACCAGAATG
Source organism: uncultured Lachnospiraceae bacterium (assembly GCA_900316165.1). Taxonomy (GTDB): domain Bacteria; phylum Bacillota; class Clostridia; order Lachnospirales; family Lachnospiraceae; genus Weimeria. The sequence continues at coordinate 11,580 of ONBW01000049.1, forward strand.
GCGAGCGAACCTCTTTTGCCTGTGACTATGATATAGTCACCATCCTTCAGAAGCCGTTTCTCACTGAGTTTTTCACCATTTATAGTGAATTCCCAATCTCTGTTCCTGTCGTCGATATAAAATTCATCGTTTTCATAAACTACTGGGAAATAAAATCTGACACCGTCAAAAGCATACTCATCGCTTACTATTCCATTAAAGGAATTAGCGATGAGATCCTTTATCCTGTACTGAATGTATGAGTCTCTCCCGAATACATCTACAAAAAAATCAGCCATGCTCCACCTCGTCTACAATTATGAGAGCTTAGTACCACAGTTGCCGCAGAATTTCTGTCCTGGCGGGTTCACCGTTCCGCACTGCGGACATCTGTTTTCAGTCTGCAGCGGTTTTCCACAATTCCCGCAGAAATTCTGCCCTGGAGGGTTTAGCGTTCCGCATGACGGGCATACCATTCCCGCCCCGTTCTGGCCACTATTTGCTGCTGACCCATTTGGCTGTATATGCATCAAACCCGATGCATTCTGGAAAAGTCCTCCCGCCTGATTTGCAAGTCCTAGTCCCATGCCAAGTCCCGCACCTGCATTTGCCAGACTACCTGCTGACTCATTTCCAGCAAGTGTCTGCATGATATCCAACGACCTTCTCTGGGTGTAGAAATCTGCTCCCATCGAAAGCTCTTCTTTGTAGTTTCTGAGCTTTTCGTACTCCTCTTTCGGCGGCTTTATAGCTTCCACATAGAAGTTCACGAGTTCTGCGCCGAATCTGTCGAATTCCCCCTTTATCGCGTTTTCACAATCCTTTGATATATCATCGAGATAGCCTGTGACATCCAGGAAAGACATACGGCCTCTGGTCATGTATGAAGCGATGATATTTTTTATCTTCGAGACCATCAGTCCATTGAAGTACTCACTGGCAAACTCTTCTGTAACAGTGGCTCCGCTGGTCACTGCTCCGATAAGTCCCACAACAAACATCCTAGAATCATTTATCCTGATACCATAAGTGCCGTGCGCTCTGATAGAAAGAAGAATTCCGTACTTCGGATCTTCCACAGGAAAAGCATTCGGAGTCCCCCACTTCATATCAAGTCTCGATGTCTTATTGACAAAATAGACTTCAGCGGAAAATGGTGTATCGCCTCCGAACGGCAGATTTACCAGTTTGTTCAGCAGAGGCAGGTTCCCGGTCGTAAGAGTATGCGTCCCGGGTCCGAAAAGATCCAATGCTTCTCCGCCTTTGAAAAACAGTGCCTCCTGTCCCTGGTTTACTATAAGCTGTGAACCAAGTACAAACTGCTCTCCAGGGTATTTGTAGACAAGCCACGGCGAAGCATCAGCCGGTCCATCGTATTTTATTCTGTCTATGATGGCGGATTTGGTTCCGTCTTTTCTGGTAAAAAGTCCCATTACTGTCTCGCCTTTACTGTTCTAAAGACGAATCCGCCTTTATATCATAGTACTCACTGTAAACATCGCTATATATCTGTGAAGGATCACTATATCCATCATTATATACGGCTGAATTTGTATCGAACCATAATGATCCATCCGGTTGCTTCATAGCTCCAGATACTTGTACTACTAAATATTCAGTCTGAACCTCATAGCTGTCATCATCTTCCTCATCATAAGAGTATATAGCATATAATAGTTCGGGAGTGTCTCCGTAACTATATGAATCTGACTTTTCAAGCTGCGCATAGCATCCCACAAACTTCAGATTATCGTAAGTGCAGCCATTGTCCTTCAGAAACTTCTTCGAAAATCCCTGAATCTGACTCTTATCCTCAGATGTCAGCTTTGACGGATCACTTATATATGTCGATGCTTTGCCTACTTTATACTTCTTCTGGGTGCGTGCATAGACCACACCACTGTCAGTGTCATTTTCTCCATTGAAAGCGACTGTAAACTCATCGCCTTCTTTTGAAAGCACTGTATCCGAATCATCGTCATCATTCTTCACATAGAAGTCACCATCAGAATCTACCTGTGGTATCAAGTATGGAAGAGCACCTGTGAAGCTCACCTTTAATGACTTGAACGGATCTGTGACATTTGCCTTCTTCAGTCCGCTGACTGTCACCGTATTATCAGTTCCTGATATATGCAGTCCAAGCTCTTTAGCAGCATTGGCATCATAGTTTATCGCTATTTTTACCGAGTCGCCATTTGAAAGAGTTCCCTGCTTGGAGCTGTCCACTTCAGGATCGATACTCATAACGAATGTTTCAGCTATCCCAGCTTTTTGGCCGTTGCCAACATGCTTTCTAAGCTTTTTATACAGTTTATCATAGCTCAGGTCAGGTTCAGCCGTTCCATAATTCTCATATCCGGTGTAATCCACGGTGCAGTAATCGGATAGATTATAGCTATGGCTGGCAACATTTATGCCTACCACTATACCCACTACCGCACATGCTGCCACAACACCGCCTATCACTATTCTTTTGTCTACATGTATAGCAGGTCTCGGTACTGGCTGTGGATTTATTTTATTTTCAACTGGGGCTCCGCATTTGGTGCAGAATTTTTTACCTGGAGTAAGCGGGGCTCCGCATTTAGTACAATAATTCATTATATCTCCTTATCAGTACGGCCAGTCTCCGTTGTCTTTTCTGACAGTACGCTCTTTTACCATTTTATCCAGGTTCTTCTTTTCGATCTTATTTAACGGAACCTTTGTCATATCATCCATATCAGGGTCTGGTTCATACCAGTCTGTATTGTCGAAGTAATCTTTCATTTCCTGACTCGTCTGGAATATATATCCGTATCTGGCATATATCTCGTTGATAGCGATCCTGAGCTGTTCATTATCCAGCGCTTCTATATCTGATTCTGAAACCGGTTCGGTATCACTGTTTGGGAATATATATTCGCCGTCTGATGTGATATCTTCTGGTGATATGTTTGAAAAATTAGCTTTTTCTGATTTTGAGTCGTTCGAAGATGGTGAAGACCCTGAGCCACCGAGGTCAAGTCCTACATATGACCCGAAGTCTCTGAGTTTAACGGATTCCTGGTCGACTGTCTCTGCACCAGTATCTACTTTTGCCGTTTTCTTTCCTGATAAAAGCTTTGGCGTTACGTTCGGGATATTCAGAAGTCCCGCTCTGGCTACTATGAATAGGATCAGCACACAGGCTACAATTGTCACGATGATGATGATGGCGATGACCGGCACATCCTTCTTTTTCTTCTGCTGCGGCTGCTGAGGTGTTTGAATAACCATGTCTGGCTCCTCTTGAAATGTGTATTTTTTGTGACGAAAGTATTATAGCATTAAAAACAGACGTATGCAACAAAAAATAATTTCTTCCACCGCTTTTCAGTCTTCCTTTTTCAAAGCACTAGTTTTTCAGACATAAAAACTACAATACGGCATTTGCGTTTTCAATATAGGACGGTATTTGGGCAGAATTTCATAAAAAAGGAGCTGTGAAGAAATGATATATTTCCTCACAGCTCCTCTGTCACTTTTTCTGCTTAGCCTTAAGGTCTTTGATGGCCTGCTTCACTTCTCTGCGGGTCTGACGGCTCATATGCTCTGTATTCACATGACCGCATCTGCCTCGGCAGACCTCGTCTCCGCAGGCGTAACCACAGGTCGGAACGCCGTTCTTTCTGTCCCTGATGACGGCCCATGCCGCCAGCACTAAGAAAAATGCCAGCACCATAATTACCACCACATCGGCTATGTTCACCGGTATATTTACTTTCACTAAAAAAGGTGCCATAATAAGCCTCCGTTTCTTTCTTACAGTATACCCCAGAGGGGTATCTCATTTACTGATATTACTATACACCCTTTAGAAAAAATTACAAGTACTTATTGCGATACAAAAAATTAGTTTTGTCTAACATCAAAAAGAGCCCGCCATTTAGCGATCCCCTGGATATTTTTGAAAAGACTATCAGGCCTTAGCTGTCTCTCCACGGTCGATCTCGACGTACTTCTTGTTCGGATCCGGTCTGAACAGAAGGAAGAGATAAACAGCGAGTACTGCGAATGCCACTATGGTCCAGCCGGTAAACGGCACTCCGTTGAAGAGTCCAATAATCTGGTAAACCATAAGAGTCACGCACCAGGCTGAGATGTTCTGGAAAGCGATGGCCTGCCAGAATTTCTTCCTGTCGCCGATCTCCTTTGCCATAGTTGAGATAGCTGCCAGGCACGGGCTGTCAAAAATATTAAATACCAGGAAGGCTACAGCTCCCATCGATGCTCCCGCATGCGCACTGCCTGTACCGAAGAACTCGGTAAAGGCCGATCTTAAAGCATTGAAGTGATAGCCGCTCGAGCTTCGATACAATCGAGAGTGTTCCTACGAGCTGCTCCTTTGCGACAAATCCAGAAAGCGTAGCGCCAACCGGCTGCCAGGTGCCAAAGCCCAGCGGTACGAATACAGGAGCGATAAAGCCGCCTATGGCTGCCAGGATCGAGTTGGCTGTATCATCCACCAGTCCGAATGCGCCGCCCTCGAGACCGAACGAGGTAAGAAACCACATCACTGCGCAGCAGACGAAGAGGATAGTCCCGGCCTTCTTTATAAACGCCCACAGACGTTCCCACATATGAAGCAGCAGTCCCTTTACTGTAGGCAGGTGGTATGCAGGAAGCTCCATAACGAATGGTACCGGCTCTCCCGCAAATGCCCTGGTCTTTTTTAGTATAACACAGTATATGATCACTATGCCAATTCCTGCGAAGTAGCAGACCGGTGCGAACCACCATACATTAGATCCCATCACATAGCCGGCGATTGCAGCGATTACGGGAAGCTTTGCTCCGCACGGGATCATCGTCGTGGTCATCATCGTCATGCGGCGGTCCTTTTCACTTTCTATAGTACGGGTAGACATAATTCCCGGAACTCCGCAGCCTGATGAGATGAGGAATGGGATAAAGCTCTTTCCGGACAGACCGAACTTTCTGAATATCCTGTCCATGATGAA
>ONBW01000051.1 GCA_900316165.1 uncultured Lachnospiraceae bacterium
GGGACGAGAAAACATAAAAAACGTCCCTCACACAACTATAAGAGTTTGTGCGAGGGACGTAAATTTTTAAAAAATATACGCGGTTCCACCCTGCTTGCTGACAACCCTGTCAGCCACTTAATTAGACTTATAACGGAGTCACCGTACCCGATTAAGGGTCACTCGGAGATGGTCTTCACGAAAAATACTGACAGGGCACTTCCATCCACGTGTGCCCCTCTCTGTGACAGCGGTTTATCGCTACTCTTCTCGTCAACGTTTTAATATTTTTTACGTTGCCTATCTTAGACCAATTTTTATCGCTTGTAAAGTCCTTTTTGGATGTTTCAAAAAAAATCCAATTTAAAGGTTTTTGACGAAAGATGAAGTGTTTTGACTTTTTAAACAGCCGCAGGGTTCTTTTTTTACATAGTTTGTGTTATCATTAAAGCGCTTGTAAAAATAACCGCTGCTTCTGTAATAAGCAGCCATTTCAATCAGACGAATAAGGAGTTTTCATGATATATTCAGGCATTTCACATTACGCCGACCAGCGTGACGCGTTTTTCTTAGAGGATGGCAGACTGCGCATCAGGATTGCCACAAGCCGTGGTGATATGAGCGCAATCTACCTGCACACCCGCGATAAATACATAGGACTTGACCGCGCAGATACGAGAGCCTGCTACAAAATGCACCGCTACGCGAGTGACTTCGGACACGATTATTTTTCCGCGGATATAGATATTCCGATGGCCGGGCAGTTTCATAAGAACCCTGATATGCTCTGCCTGCGGTATTTTTTCGAGATGGTCGATGAGGCCGGGGCCCGCATCTGGTACGGCGATTCGAGATTTTTCTCAGGTGAGCCGGGTGATGTCGAGGCTATGTACGATTGTCCACTTATCTCCCGCCGTGAGCAGACCTTCCGCGTACCAGGCTGGGCAAAAAATGCTGTCGTATATCAGATTTTCCCTACCAGATTTGCTACAACTGAGAAGGTTGATGACAAGCTCTGGTACAAGGCGCCAATCGAGTGGGATGATGACCTGAAGGGTAATCTCCAGGGAATTATCAGGCATCTGCCTTACTTAAAGGAGCTCGGTGTGGATGTCATATATATGACTCCGATTTTCCGCTCAAATACCTCACACAAATACGACACTATCGACTACTATGCTGTCGATCCGTCACTTGGCGATACCAAAGACCTGCACGAACTTGTCGATAAGGCACATGCTGCCGGTATGCGGGTAATGCTCGATGGTGTTTTCAATCACACCTCACCTGACTTCTTTGCCTTTAAGGACGTCGTAAAGAATGGCAAGGCGTCCAAATACTACAACTGGTACTACCTCGACAGTGATGATGTCTCTTTCGGAAGCCATAATTCAAAGCCTTCTTTCCAGAGCTTTGCGTATGTCGGCTTTATGCCGAAGCTAAACCTCTCGAATCCTGAGACTGCTTCATATGTGATTGACGTTGCCTGCCACTACATAAAGGATTTCGGAATCGACGGCTGGAGGCTTGACGTGGCCGACGAGATTGGCCACTCCTTCTGGAAAAAATTCCGCAAGGCTGTAAAAGCCGTAAATCCTGATGCTCTGCTCGTCGGAGAGATCTGGCATTTTTCACCGGATTTCCTTCAGGGCGACGAGTGGGATTCTGTTATGAACTACGCCTTCTATAAGAATATTGGCTCCATGCTCTGCGACGGAAATCTGTCTCCATCAGGCTTCCTGTCTCAGCAGGGTTTCCTGAACGGACAGTATCACAGTGCTGTCCTGCCTGTCATGTGGAATCTTATCGACAGCCACGACACGAGCCGTTTTCTCTGGAGAGCCGGCGGCGACAAGAGAAAGCTTGCTCTTGCTGCTGCCTTCCAGATGCTTACTCCTGGTACGCCGTTTATCTACTATGGTGATGAGGTCGCTATGACCGGCGGCGATGACCCGGACAACAGACGCGGAATGCTTTGGGATAAGGATTTACAGGATATGGATATGTACCACTGGTACCAGCGCCTCACCTTCTTCCGACACACGATTAATGCCCTGACCGCCGGCAGTTACTCCAGTGTAAGCGCAGACGACGACAAGTGCCTGCTCGAGTATCACCTGAGCTCCGGTGAAGTCCTGATTTTCCACACCGCTGACGGCGAAACAAACGCCCTCGAATACAAGGGCTACAAGGAACTGCTCTCCGATGAGACCTTCGACGGCACGATCCCAGGATACGGCTGCGTGCTGCTGAGGAAGGCGTGAAGAATCAAAGAAAAGAGGAAGAAAAATATACGTGATGAACTGGAACAATGAGCGTAACTTATGACCCACAAGCGGTCAACGCGTGACTTTTGACCCTTATATCATATTTTCAAAAAGGAGGCTTTTATGGACATTAAAAAAGTTGTTGTTGCCGGCGGAGGCGTACTTGGAAGTCAGATTGCTTTTCAGTGCGCATACTGTGGATTTGATGTGACTATATGGCTCAGGAGCCAGGGAAGCATAGGACGCACCCAGCCAAAGCTTGACAAAGTACATGCCGCTTATATTGACGCTATCGATGGGATGGCTGACGGCACCGGAGCCTGGTGCGCGGGAATCGCAAATTCGGATGATTTTGACAAAGATGCCTGCCTGAAGAAGGTCGAGGACGCTTACAGCCGGCTACAGCTCGAGCTCGATATGAAAAAAGCCGTAAGCGACGCCGACATAGTCATCGAGTCGATGGCAGAGAATGAGACTGCAAAAATTGATTTTTACAAGAAAATTGCACCACTTCTTCCTGAAAAGACAATCCTCGTCACGAACTCTTCGACCCTGCTTCCAAGCACTTTCGCGAAGTACACAGGAAGACCAGAAAAATACCTTGCGCTTCATTTTGCGAATTCAATCTGGAAAAACAACACTGCTGAAGTCATGTCTTCAGGGCAGACAGGCAGAAAGTATTTTGACAAAGTAATAAGCTTTGCGAACGACATTCGAATGATCGCCCTCCCTGTTGAAAAAGAAAAGAGCGGCTATCTGCTGAACTCGATGCTTGTACCTTTCCTGCTCTCGGGACTCGATCTCTACGCAAACGGAGTCTCCGATCCGAAGAGCATAGACCTTGCATGGAAGCACGGAACGGGCTCACCGAAGGGACCTTTCGAGATTTTCGACACCGTAGGCCTCACCACCGCGATGAACATAGTCGAACAGTACCAGAAGGTACCGGGACTTTTAACTCCTGTCCTCCGCAAGATGATGCTGCCGTATAACTTCAAAGGTATGAAGGCCATCCTCCAGAAATACATCGACGAGGGAAAGCTCGGCATGGCAAGCGGTGAAGGCTTTTACAAGTGGAACTGAGAAAAGTACCCAGAAAGGAACCCATAATGACTCTGCTTGACAGATTTCTAAAATACATAAGTATCTGGACTACTTCAGACGAGGATTCTGACACAGTACCCAGCACGGCCAGACAGCTTGACTTAGCAAAGATTCTCGAGAACGAGCTCCGCGAGGCTGGAATAGCTGACGTAAGTACAGAATCAGGATATGTTTACGCTCATCTCCCTGCCACTGAGGAGTTTAATGGACATAAATCCGTTGCCTTCATCTCGCATATGGACACAGCTCCAGACTTCAACGGCAAAGACGTGCATCCGCAGATAATAGAAAACTACGACGGATGCGACGTGCTGCTTAATGGGAGCGGCGCCACTCTTTCAGTTAAGGATTTCCCAGAGCTTAAGACTCTTAAGGGCCGCACACTTATCACGACAGATGGCACCTCACTTCTGGGCGCGGATGACAAGGCAGGCGACGCAGAAATCATGACCGCCGTATCGGAAATCATAGCGGAGAAGGCACCACACGGTGACATCTACATAGTTTTCACACCGGATGAGGAGATAGGAAAAGGCCCGGATCTTTTTTCCTTTGAAAAATGCCGCGCAGACTACGGTTTTACAGTAGATGGAGATTACGAGGGCGAGGTAGCCTACGAGAACTTCAACGCCGCAGGCGCACATCTTATTTTTACAGGGAAAAATGTCCACCCGGGCGAAGCAAAGAATATCATGAAGAACGCGGCATCGATTGCCTGCGAGTTCCAGAGCCTGCTGCCCGAAGCCGAGACCCCGGAGCACACCGAGGGCAGAGAGGGCTTCTATCATCTGATAGATATGAGTGGAAACTGCGAGCACGCAGAGCTCGACTACATAATCCGCGACCACGACGCAGCTTCATTTGAAAACAGAAAGCGCTTTATGAAAGAGGCCGCCACACTTTTAAATAACAAATACGGCGAAGGCACAGTAACTCTTCAGATAACAGACCAGTATCAGAATATGCTCTCAGTAATGAAGGACCATTCTGACGTAATAGAGATAGCCCGCGAGGCGATCCGCTCTGTAGGCCTTGAACCAATCAGCCGTCCAGTTCGAGGTGGCACAGATGGCGCGCAGCTCTCGTTCAAGGGTCTGCCATGCCCGAACCTTGGCACAGGCGGCTACGGTTTCCACGGGCCATTCGAGCACTGCACCCTCGAGGGCATGCAGACAGAGGTAAAAATCATCAAGTACCTGATGACACACCCACTCTGAAAAATTCTCAACAGGTAATTTAATAAGTTCAATAAAGGACAGGTCAACGATTTCTGAAATTCATAGAGATATAGACCTGTCCTTTTTCTCACATATATGGTAGAATGAGGCAAACGAAACTTATCAAAGGAGGGAAAAATGTTTCGAAAATTTCTGGCCGCAACCATGCTTTGCAGCATCATTTTCACATCAACTGCGGTAACGGCCGCCGCACAAACAACAGACTCTGTCCAGAAGACAGGCACCACAACAGTTTCCACAGGAAGCGCCATAGCAGCGACAGGATCATCAGTAGCAGTCACAGGATCCGCAGTCGTAACTACAGGATCATCGGTTGTAACTACCGGTCCATCTGTAGTCTATGCCAAGGTCAAGCTCAAGAAAAAGAGCATAAAGCTCTACCCTGAAGAAACCTACCGTCTTTCAGTCAAGTGGGGAAAGGGCAAGCATTCGAAGCTCACCTGGTCATCCTCAAACACCCGGATCGTAAAGGTTTCAAAACACGGCAATGTCCGCGCCCTGTATCCTGGAAAGGCAAAGGTCACGGTAAAAACAGCGTCCGGCTCGAAGGCTACCGCAACTGTCACAGTGAAGAAACCAGATATGTCGAAGGCAGTCTATCTGACCTTCGATGACGGACCAGGCACTAAGATTACACCTAAGCTTCTTTCTATTTTGAAAAAATACAACGTAAAGGCCACCTTTTTCATAGTAGGAAGTCAGGCGAAGGGACATGAGGCACTGCTGCGCAGAATAGTAAAGGATGGCCACACACTTGCAATCCACACCTACACGCACGATTACAGAAAAATCTACAGCAGCTCAAAGGCCTATCTCGAGGATTTTAACAAGACAGAAAAGCTGATAAAGGACGCCACCGGTGTGCAGCCGAGATACTTCAGGTTCCCGGGAGGCGGCAACAACCACTACATGTCTTCAAAGATCAGAAGCGAGGTCTTAAAGGAGCTTCACGCCAGAGGATACACCGAAATGGACTGGAACGCCACCACAGGAGATGCCGCACCGACATATTACAGCGCTGATAAGCTGATTTCGAACGGCAAGAACTCCCACTGGGGCCGTGGCTCCGTGGTCATGCTTCAGCACGACTCAAACGCCAAGTACCGCACACCAGCCGTAACAGAAGCCCTGATCAAATACTACAAGTCCAAGGGATGCACCTTCTACGGTCTTGACCAGTATTATGGCGACGAGCTCTGCTTCAAAAAATAAACGCTAAAAAAGACAGGTCCATTTGCACTAAAATGGATCTGCCTTATTTTTTTTAATCTTTTTATCAATATTTTCTACAAACCGCTGGTCAAAATTTCTACAAACTGCTGAATAAAATCTCTACAAACTGCTGAATGAAATCTCTACAAATTGCTGGATAAAATCTCTACAAATTGCTGAATAAAATCTCTACAAACTGCTGGATAAAATCTCTACAAACTGCTGAATTTTATTCTAAAATCAGGCTTTAGCCTTTTTTCTTAATTTCTTTTCCTTCTCAAGAATCGGCTGGAAACGGTCGACTTCCTGCTTGATCTCCTTCGACATAACGAGCAGGCAGATAAGGTTCGGGATGGCCATCAGCGCGTTCATGATATCAGAGATGTTCCATACGAGGTCAAGAGCCTGAGTGCAGCCCACATATACGATCAGTGAGAAAATTATTCTGTAAGCCATGATCGCAGGTCTGTTGTTTTTTACCAGGTATTCGAAGGCTTTCTCACCGTGATACTCCCATCCGAGGATTGTCGAGAAAGCGAACAGGATGATACCGATCGATACGAGATATTTTCCAACAGGGCCGAGAGCTGACTCAAAGGCTGCAATCGTGATGTCGACGCCCTGAAGCGGCTGACCGTCAGCACCGACAGTTCCGAGGACTCCTGATGAAGCGATGGCGATACCTGTTATAGAGCATACGATAATAGTATCGAAGAAGGTACCGGTCATGTTTATGTATCCCTGTCTTACACAGTCATCTGTAGTAGCGGCTGATGCAGTGATAGCAGCTGAACCAAGTCCGGCCTCGTTTGAGAAGCAGCCCCTTGCGACACCGTATCGCATGGCATTCATGACCGAAACAGTTATGGTTCCGATGATTCCACCACCGATGGCCTTCGGATTAAATGCCATAACAAAGATCTGATAGAGACCAGCCGGGACATTTCTCCAGTTGATGATGATTACTATAAGGCCTGCTACTACATAAAAAACAGCCATAGAAGGTACTACAACAGTCGATATTTTTGAAATGCTCTTGATACCACCGACTACGATAAGAAGTGTAAATATCGTCATTATGATCCCAGTCACATAGAGAGGTACATGGAATGAGGTCTTAAGAGATCCTGAAATCGAGTTGGCCTGTGAAAGGTTTCCTATACCGAATGAAGCGAGCACTGCGAAAAGTGCGAACAGGAAGCCAAGAATACGGCCGGCTGTTTTATTTTTGAAGCCGTTTTTCATCGTATACATAGGGCCGCCGGACATCTCGCCCTGCTCGTTGACCTCACGGTACTTGATAGAGAGCATGCACTCTGAAAACTTGGTTGTAAGACCAAAGCAGGCTGAAATCCACATCCAGACTAAGGCTCCGGGACCACCAGAAAACATTGCTGTAGCGACACCTACGATATTTCCGGTTCCGATGGTGGCTGCAAGAGCTGTCATCAGCGCCGAGAACGGCGATACATCACCGGTTCCACGGTTCTTTGTCCTCGCCTCTTTACTAAGCACTGAGTGAAGCGCATAGCCTAAGTTTCTCCACGACCGAAATCCGGTCCGAAACGTCAGAAAAACTCCGGTACCGACTAAGAGGACCAGCATCACAGGGCCCCACACAAAAGAGTCGATAGAACCGACTACACTGTTTAACAAATCCATAATTTTGCTCCCTTCATTTCACTTTTTCAGGTTTGATATAATTCAGCTCCAAAAAAACAAAAAAGGACCATGGCAAATGACACCATCGTCCTTCAGATATCGTATATTTTTACAAGCTGAATATATCTATGTAAAATCTTTATTAAGTAGATATTTTAAGCATTTATGATTTGATTGTCAATATTCGTTTTCTTTTCCGCAAAACCTTTTCCCAAAATGAACAGGTTGTTTTATGAAAAATAAACGTTAAGTTTTTGAAAAAAATCGTTGAATGTAAGCGCTTTCCGGGGTATTTTTCTCTTTTTTTCAATAATTTTTTATGATATACTAGTATGAAAGGAAACGGGGGATTTTTTGGTTATAAAAGTATGTAGAACGGGGTTATTATGCGTTGGACATTAGATTTTGAATTTGTTTCTTTTGTTATATCTATTCTGATCCTCGCGGATTTTAAAACTGCGAAGGTTCTCCCTATGAAGAGCAGCAAGCTTTTTGAGCACAGCATCTATATGCTCATTGCTCTTGAACTTTCGGAGCTGTGTATTTCTCTATGTGATAACAGTCGGATGTGGCAGTATACAGGGTTTCAGACGTTCTTACATACCCTGTCGCATCTTTTGGTATTTGGATTTTTATTTAACCTTTATCTGTATCTCAGATGTCTGTCCTCAGAGGACATGGGGAAATTCTATTACTTAAAGCCTTATGATCTGATCCTGTTCTTTGCAGCGGGAGGCGTCCTGATTATAAATCTGTTTACAGGAATCGTCTTCAGGATGACTATATTCGGCTATGAGCGCGGTCCTCTGTTCTATTCTATTTTTTACCCGATGATCCTCGTAGGACTTGCTTTCTGTGCTGTAACTGTAATAAGCGCCAGAGAATACATAGATAAAAGGGTCCGCGGCAGCATTTATCTGGCACTGAGTTTTATCGCTGTCACTTCATTTTTCCAGACCTATGTCGATAACCAGAGACATGTGTTAAGCCTTGGATTTGCAGTAGCTCTCGCTATCATATATCTCACTTATGAAAATACCTCGCGTACAGTCGAATCAAAGACCGGCAACTATAACGGCAACGGCTATCGCAGATACATGAACGAGCTGATCCTAAGCCAGGAGAGCTTCAAGACATTTTTTATTCAGATAGAAAATTACAGCTCTGTACTCTCTATCTACGGCCGAGAGAAGACTGACAACCTCCTAAAGCAGCTTGGTAAGGAATTCAACTCTGTAAAAAGTACATCATTCTATCTGCACAATGGTCTTTTCATAGTAACCGATGTGGACGAAAAGAATTACAGTGTTACTGAGAGTCAGATAAGGGGAATTCTCTCAAAGGAGAGTTTTCTTGGTTCAGATCAGGTATTTTTGAATTACTATACGGCAACCACTGATGACAGCAGCCAGTTCGAGACACCTCAAGAGATGCTCTCTGTCGCCGCTGATACCCTGCGGGATCCGACCTACGACAAGCCGCCTTTCGAGAACATCACTGCTGCTGACGTAGAAAAACCTGCTCACAAATCAAAGCTCACAAAGGCTATCTATCATGCCCTCGATCACGACGGCGTTATGGTTTACTACCAGCCTATCTATGATAATTCCTGCGACTGCATCCATTCTGCCGAGGCGCTTTCCCGTCTCTACGACAGTGAGCTCGGGATTATCTTCCCGGATGATTTCATCCCTGTCTTTGAGCAGGACGGAACCATCTTAAAGTTCGGCAGAATCATGTTTGAGAATGTATGCCGCTTTATTCATGATAACGATATGAAAGCTCTTGGTCTCGATTACATCGAAGTCAACCTCTCCCCTATCCAGTGCATGCACCCATCACTTCCGGATGAGCTGATTTCTATCGCTGATTCTTACGGCGTCGACATGCATTATCTGAATTTCGAGATCACAGAGACTGCAGCTCTTACCTCTGATCAGCTGAGTGACCTTATGAATCCGCTTATCAAGCGTGGCGCGACATTCTCTGTTGATGACTTCGGTACCGGCTATTCGAACCTGATCCGTGTGACCACGATGCCGTTTAAGATCATTAAAATCGACAAGTCTATTCTTTGGGATTACTTCAAGACCAGAGACGAACTGGTCCCAAGCATTTATGAGATAATGAATAACCGCGGTTTCGACCTGGTTACTGAGGGTGTCGAGACTGAGGATATGCACATCTGGCTTAAGAACCAGGCCCGCTGCAAATACGAGCAGGGCTACTACTACTCCAAGCCTATCAGTGAGGAAGAATTCATCAAATATCTGCAGAATCACAGTGATACTGCGGCTTGAAAAGCTATTTATTAACTATTTTAGAGAGGAATTTTTGTATGGGACGTAAAATAATATCCAGGCTGCTTGCACTTCTTATGTGCAGCGTACTTATGACGGGATGCGCAGGAACCCAGAAAACAGACGATTATGCCACTAATAAGGGCTATGATACCGGAAGCAGCGGTGACGCAGAAAGCAGCAGTTCATCATCAGGCATATCCAAGGATAAAATCAAAGTCGGAGTCATTCATCTCTCAGACCCTGCAGAGGGAAGCGGGTACACCTATACGCATGACCTCGGCATACAGGGCATGCAGCAGAATCTCGGGCTCTCTGATTCACAGATCATCAGGAAGAATAACGTCAGCGATTCAGATGAAGAAGCCACTGAAAAGGCTATTCAGGAATGCGTGGACGAGGGCTGTAACATCATATTTACCACCAGCTGGGGATATATGAAGGCCACAGCAAAAATGGCAGAGAAATATCCGGATGTCTATTTTTCACATGGAACCGGATATATGAGCAACGGAAAAAATTTCAACAATTATTTCGGACGTATCTACCAGGCCAGATACTTAAGCGGCATAGTAGCCGGAATGAATACCAAGACCAACAAGATCGGCTATGTGGCAGCAATGGGCTCTGACAATTCAGAGGTCACCGGCGGCATCGATGCATTTGCCCTTGGTATATATTCAGTCAATCCTGATGCAAAGGTCTATGTAAAAGTAACCAACAGCTGGTATGACCCCGAAGGCGAGAAGGCAGCCGCACAGAAACTCCTCGATATGGACTGCGATGTTATAGCCCAGCACTGCGATACCGTCGATCCGCAGGTACTCGCTCAGAAAAAGGGAGTCTACAGCATAGGCTACAACTCAGATATGAGCAAGGAAGCTCCGAAGGCCTGCCTCTGCAGTGTTATCTGGAACTGGAGCGCTTACTACACGGCGGCTGTACAGAGCGTCATAGACGGTACCTGGGACGGCAGCAACTACTATGGCGGAATGAACGAAAATCTGGTAGGTATCACACCAGTAGCCGATTTCGCGGCGAAGGGCACTCAGGAAAAAGTAGACGAAGCCAAGAAACAGATCCTTTCCGGAGAGAACGGAGTATTTGACGGAGTAATCGAAACCAACACCGGAGATACAGTAGGAACAGAGGGAAAGACACTTGATGACGCCACGATCACTGGCAAAATCAACTGGTATTTCAAAACTGTTACTGTAGTAGACTAAAAAGAGGGGGAAAATCCATGAGCATTAAGAAAAAAATACTTGCTATGACTATTGGTCCTGTTCTTATTATGGGAATCATCTCAGTTACCTTTACACTCAGCAGAGTACAAAGTGCGATGATCGACGAGATACAGGATGCACTCAAGGGTACAGCAGCGGCAACACTTGCAGCCTATGACCAGAATACCGGCGATTACATCAAGGCGAGCAATGGAGACATCTGGAAAGGCAGCTATAACATCTCTAAATCAGAAAGTCTTGTCGACGGCATCAAGGAAAACACCGGAATGGATGTCACATTTTTCTATGGCACCAAAAGGATCATGACATCAGCCAAGGACTCTGACGGCAATAGAATTCTGGGCTCTCCCGCTGGAGATATGGTCAAAAAGACAGTCTTAAAGGGTGGAAAGAATTATTTCAGCAGACAGGTCTCGATTGACGGCGTCATGGACTACGGTTATTTTATCCCTGTTCATCAGAATGGCAGTGACACAGATATAGTCGGAATGATATTTGTCGGCACTAATAAAGCAAAAATGGATTCAGTTATCCACCATATCATGCTTACAAATATTCTTGTGGTTGTCATTATCATGGTTCTCTGCGCTGCCATAGGATATAAGCTCTCCTCTTCAATGAGCAGAAATATCAGAACAAGTATCGGAGTCGTGGAAAAAGTTTCCAAAGGTAATCTGGACGTCTGGGTAGATGATAAGCTCCTGAAAAGACATGATGAGATTGGTGATCTCTCGAGAGTCACCATAACTCTGCGTGACGCGATGAAGACAGTTATCCAGGGAATTTCCGCAAATGCCAAATCACTCCTGAATTCCGGTAATGACTTAAAGACCGTGGCTGACAGAACCAACGGTACTATGAATCAGGTGAGGGACGCTGTTACCATGATCGTTGATAATTCCAGCGAGCAGGCCAGGAATTCCCAAAGCACTTCCGAGCACATGAAGATCATGGGTGAGAATATCACTGAAACCTCCGGAGAAGTAAACCAGCTTGATTCCAGTGCAGCATCCATGCGGCAGTCCAGCCAGAAAGCATCTGAGACTCTCAAAAAACTCAGAGATATTAACAGCGAGGTCGAGCGCATCATCCAGGATGTTACTGATCAGACGATAAGGACTAACAACTCCGTACAGAAGATTCAGGATGCTACCACGTTTATATCCTCTATTGCCGAAGAGACCAACCTGTTAAGTCTCAACGCTTCCATCGAGGCTGCAAGAGCTGGTGAAAGTGGACGCGGATTTGCTGTCGTTGCCGAACAGATTAAAAAGCTCGCTGAGCAGTCTGACACTTCCAGTCATGAGATAGACGATACTGCCAGAATCCTGATGGAGGATTCGACAAAGGCCGTTGAGCTGATGAACCAGATGCAGGATATAATCACGAGCCAGAGCGAAAGCATGAAAGAGACTCAGGATGTAGTCGCAAGCGTCCTTGAACAGATTGAAAATTCTATGAAGAGTATCGATATGATAAAGGCTTCCACTGATAAGCTTGAAAGTTCGCGCAATCAAGTAGTATCCGCTGTTGATGAGCTCTCTGAA
Source organism: uncultured Lachnospiraceae bacterium (assembly GCA_900316165.1). Taxonomy (GTDB): domain Bacteria; phylum Bacillota; class Clostridia; order Lachnospirales; family Lachnospiraceae; genus Weimeria. The sequence goes on from ONBW01000051.1 coordinate 12,557, forward strand.
ATCGCTTTGAACAACGTTGAGGGAACAAAGAAGACACACTCAGAGACCGAGGAGGTTGCTGACTCCTTCAAGCAGGTTTCCGACAGCGCCGAAAAACTCAGAAACATCGCGGGGCAGCTGGCCGAAAGTGTGGAGTATTTCAAGATTTGATCATGTAAAAGCAGGTTTTAATTTGAACGCGGTTCCAGTCATTACCGCAACAAGCCGCCCAGTATCATCGGTGACCTCGGCTTCCAGAATTATTGTGGTATGGCCGTTTTTCAGGCAGCGGCTTCTGGCATAGAGTACATCACCCTTCGCGCCCGAGAGATAATGGATATTATTATCCATGCCGATAACAGGCTCCTTCCTTTCTGTGAAATTTATCAAAAAACACTTGCTTTTTCTCGATGATAGACTATAATACCTAGATAGATTTAGTGCAATTATATTTAATGCAATTGAAAGGAAATCAGCTATGGCTAGTGCAGTAAACTATTCCGCGGATAGCTGATAAGAAGAAAAGGATCATTAGTATGAAATTAGGATTCAGAGAACTCCGGCACAACTGGAAGAAATATCTGCTAATCGAGATCATTGTTTTCCTGATGATGTTCATGGTGCTGTTTCTGTCCGGTCTGGTCAAAGGGCTGGGACGAGCAGTGTCGTCCGGCATCGAAAATATGCAGGCAGATCACTTTATATTAAAAGAAGATTCGGAGAAGCTAATCACGCTCTCCAGCCTTTCCAAAGAACAATATGAAGAGATCCAAAATGAATACCAGGACAAGGCTACTCCCCTTGACATACAAAGAATGTACTTTCAGAAGAATAAGGATGCAGAGAAAGAAAACGTGACCTACTTTGCAATCGACCCGGACAGTTTTCTGAATCCGGACGTATACGAAGGCAAGGCCCTGTCTTCGAAAGAAGATCAGGTTGTTCTGGATGATGACTTTGCAAGCGATGGCATCCGGGTCGGTGATACAATCATTGACACAGCCTCCGGCATCGAGCTCAAGGTTTCCGGCTTTACCAAGGATGCCATGTATGGGCATACTTCGATTGCCTATATTTCCACAGACACTTATCAAAAGATCATGAAAGCAGTAAATCCGGCCTATCAGGAAACCGTTCATGCTGCTGTCGTGCAGGGAAATGTAAAAGCGAAGATCGATGGCACCGAACACTATACCAAGGCCGAGATCATTAAGGCAATCCCGGGATATCAGGCGGAGCAGATGACCATAACAATGATCGAATGGCTCCTTGTAGTCATCACAGCGCTGGTGATCGGCATTTTCTTCTTTGTCATCAACCTCCAGAAAGAAAAAGAATTCGGCGTTCTGAAAGCAATTGGCACCGGCATGGGAAGCCTTGTCGGACAGATCGTTTCCCAGGTGTGCTTCATTGCGGTCTTTGGTGCACTGCTTGCAGCGTGTCTTGTCGTGGCAATGAGTGCCGTTCTGCCGGTAACCATGCCCTTCTATCTCCAGGCCTCACAGGCAGTGATTGTACTTGCAGCCTTTGTTCTCATTTCCATTCTCGGCAGTTTAGCTACCGTTATTCGAGTGGCAAAGATAGACCCAGCCCGTATTATCGGAGGTGACTTTCAATGACAAAAGAAATTTTAAGTCTGAAAAATATCGAAAAATCCTATCAGGATGGGCAGTCAATGCGGACGATTTTAAATCATGTAGACCTGTCTGTCCATGAGGGCGAATTTGTTGCCATTGTCGGTCCTTCCGGATGCGGAAAGAGTACCCTTTTAAATATTGCCGGCATGATGCTTTCGCCGGATCAGGGAGAAGTGGATCTCTGCGGAAATAATGTCACTTCGCTCCCCGGTAGAAAATGGACGAAAATCCGGAAAGAAGAGATCGGATTTATCTTTCAAAATCACCAGCTTCTGCCCTATCTCAAGGCCGGAGAACAGCTCTCTGTGCTTCTGAATACCAACCGGCAGGAAGTCGAGCAGCTCTTTCGGGAACTTGAAATTGAAAATATCATTGACCAGTATCCGTCCAAACTCTCCGGTGGAGAACGGCAGCGGGTTGCCATCGCCAGAGCCTTCGCGACCAATGCCAGGCTGATCCTTGCGGATGAGCCGACGGCCTCCCTGGATTCTGAGCGTGGCAGACATGCAGTCGAAATGATTCAGATGGAAGTTCATAAGAGAAATAAGGCTGCAATTATGGTGACTCATGATGAACGGAATGGAGGATGGTAAGCTGAAAGCGGTCTGACCATTGTCGCCTTTCTTTTGCAGCGTTGTTCTGGAAAAGGTTATAAAACCGCCGCCCCGAACGGAAAATTGGGTCGGCGGTTTTGTCAAGCAAGACTTCTCAGATATTCCTCTACGTTCTGATACCGAATGCCGTCTACCACTTGGCTTTCCCCGCGATAGAGGACGAACTTTCCGATGATATACCCCATTATACCCTCGATATCAAGGGTATAATGGGGTATAACATGTTACTACAAACACTACAAGGACAGTCTATCTTTGCTCACTTTTCTTGTCCATATTAAAGCGAACCCCTTTGACACGTGTGTAAATGTAGCATTTCTTTTTTTCATTAGTTACAGGAATGCTCCGTTACAAACCTGAATAACCTGTCCCTTCACATGCTTACCCATATCTGAAGCAAGGAAGAGACAAGCGTTTGCCTGATCCATCG
>ONBW01000068.1 GCA_900316165.1 uncultured Lachnospiraceae bacterium
GGTTCTGGATAAAAGTCGTGAAAAAAGAGCCAAGGGCAAAAAGGGTATCGACAGCATACCCTTTTTACCCTTTCACACGTTTTATGCACCGCTTACAAAAATGCCGAAAAAATTTCCGATATATCTACTGATACGAGTTAAATTTTTACCGGATTGGGTGTGGCATTTTTTCTTGAAATATGCTACTATATAAAATAATTATACACATTTTTCGCCTTTCAGTCGAAAACATTTATAAGAAAATTATAAATCACAAGAAAATTTTATGTTTTTGGTAGTACTGTGGTAGTAAAGGGTGTGTTATGATATTGATAAGAAACAAGAGGTAGTTTATAAAAAGTGGAGATGCCGTATTGGAAAATGGTAAAAATGGTGTCTGAAAAGTGGGATTTCAGAAAAATCAAGTGTCTACTTTTAAGGGTACATTTTTATTAAAACAATGGGTGTAGAAAGGCTGGAAAGCGCAGAAAAAAGGAGTTGACGAGTATGTTGAATACAGATACAATCCTAGCAGAGCAGAGCAGAGCAGAGCAGAGCAGAGCATGGGCTAACTGCGCCCTTTTTGCGTCCTGCGGGGCACTTGAAACTGAATACTACATTCGTGATGGATAACCGCCTTACTTGACGGGGTATTATGCCCTGTCATGTAAGGCGGTTTTTTAATATAAAAATAATTTCAAGGAGGATTTTACATGAAGAAAAAAAGACAATTAGGAAGGAAGCTACTAAGCTTTTTGCTCACGCTGGCGATGGTTGTCGGGCTGATGCCAGGGATGGGGCTGACGGCGTATGCGGATTCGGAAGCGACAACGCTTGGCGAAGATACATTATATGTGGCTGGTGTAGATATTACAAAAGATTCAGACGGCATTATCGATAGTAATGTTACAGGTGTCACTGGTGGTACTGCAACATTGACCTATGAAAAAGGAATTCCCGTACTTACGCTGTCGAATTTTAATTATAGCGGAACCGGTGAAACGACTTCGGATAAAATCGAGTATGGTCCAGAGTATGCAGGTATTTATTATCTGGGTACTGAAACCTTAGTTATTCGCCTAAGTGGAACAAATGAAATTGGGATAAGCAATAATAGTATAGATGGTGCTAATTCTGCTTATGGGATATACTCGGAGAGCTATGAGGGTAAAATTGTAATAGAAAGTGAGGATAATGGAAGTGTTTCTATTACAAGTACGAATGCAAATAGGTATGCATCTAATAGAACACCTATGGTAGTTTGTGGTACCCTTGAGATGAAAAGCGGAACGATAATCACTAATTCAAATACAGTAGATCCATACGATAGTGGTATTGCTAGAGGTATAGATATTGGAACATTGAATTTTTATGGTGGAGCAATCCAATCTACCGGAAGCTCAAAAATAACAAATATGACATTTGATGGTATAGCTTTTTGTATAGAGTGGCTTGGTGTTCAGCAAGGAATAACCCCAGAAGTAAAAGTAGATAATGGCGAAACGGAAAGTACTAATACAGAGACGTTAGGAGCGATACTTGGTAGTACATTTAAGGTTACTAAAGAGTCTAATACATATCATTATGCAAGCATATCAGCACCAGATTACCGTGAGCCTGTATCGTATATAGATAAGGATGGTGATGAAGCGACATGTTCATCATACAATATTGTTACAAGCAATACCACGGAATGGTCCAGTGGATGGTACGTGGTAAATAAGGATACTACTATCTCTCGGAAAATAGAGAGCAAAAGTGATGGGGGTACTGTTAATATAGCATCAGGAGCTGATGTCAACCTCATTTTGTGTGATGGTGTAAAACTGACTATAACTGATACAAATATGGACTCTACGCGTAGTCATCCTGGTATTAAACTTCCGGAAAATTCTACTCTTAACATATATGGGCAGGGAGCAACTAATCCTGGTGAATTGGATGTAAGTTATGGTGGCGATGGAAAGTCTAGACAGGAATATCAAATATATGGAGAAGGAACTGAGCCTGGCGGTGCTGTAGTGGTAAATGGTGGCAAGCTTACATTTAATGGAGGCTCGGAGATAATACGCGTAACCGGATTTACAGTGTATGACGGAATAGTGAATGTTATAGGTGGTAGTTACTGTGCGATTCGTAGTACTAACGTATTTGTTTATGGCGGTGAGGTTACCGCAATCGCATCTGTGACAGCTGATCCTTGTATTTCTGGATCTGTCACTGTGAATGGTGGAAAATTAATTGCTCAAGGAGGAGGTGGCACTTACGGAAATGGTATAGGTGGCACAATCACCCTTGGTACTGGTATGTATCTCTATGGTGGCGAAGATGAGGCTAGTGCGGTTCAAATGGACACTATCGCCAAAGCCAAGTATATGCGTATCGATAATACGCTTCCGTATAAAGAATTGGATATTACAGGTGATAAAACCCCTGTAACTATTCAAAGGGGAGACAGTGCTCTTTCAGGTGCACCAGTAGTGGGTGATGTTCTGACTGTGGTATGTCCGGCCACGGATTTAGTTTATGAGTGGTTCATCGACGGTATCTCAAAGGGAACTGCATCTGCTAATAATACAAGTTACACAGTTACATCAGCGGATTTTGGTAAGACTATAAAGGTAAAGGTTTATCAAACAAAGAATTATTCCGAGGGAACAGATTATGCTGTGGATAAACGTCCTAGCAAGGATTCTGCTTCTACAGCTGTAGTTGTGAAAAAGACTCCTGACACGCTTAGTGTGGATGATGCCAGAACACAAGCCGGTATCAGTTATATGGACGAGACAGCGAGACCAAGCATGGGCTATGAGATTTCTATCGATGGCACCAATAAGGTGAATTCTCCTGCCAGCTTGACCACTGTTCTCGATAGTGATACTCCGAAAATTTTCATCCGCACTGCAGAAACGAATGACACCGCTGCCGGTACTTGGGTAGAAGTAACACTTACATCTCGACCTGCTACTCCTTCAAATCTTTCAGCAGTGAGTGCTACCACAGCTACTTCGACAGATGGAAAGATAAATGGTACAACGTCTTCCATGGAGTATTCCGCTGACGGTGGAACAACATGGACAAATGTTACAGATGATCCTACATTGGTTAAATCTGGTGGGTACCTTGTCCGCACAAAAGCGACGGATAGTACACCCGCCAGCAAAACCGCCGAAGTAGTGGTGGGAAGTAGAGAAATCATACTGTCAGATGAACAGAAGCCAACGGCTAAAAAAGGCCTTGTTTATACCGGTTCTGAACAGGAATTGGTCAATGTTCCGGCTAAAGCACTTCCAGAGGGTGCGACTGAAATTCGGTATGCCCTCGGCAACGCAACCGAAGCCATTGGGCCTTATACCACATCCATCCCATCAAAAACCGAAGCCGGAACCTACTATGTATGGTATAAGGTTGTCGGCGATTCGACTCATACGGATACGGAGCCGGTCAGCATCACCGTGACCATAGCAAATAGGCCTTCCACTCCGTATGTGCCATATGTACCGAGTAATCCGGCACCCGCACCGGCTACCGAAGCCTATACGGTTCCGGTATCGAATGAAAATACGGTAGATATTTCCGTCAATATTTCCGAAGGCAATGCAGTAGTACAGGAGATTACACAGGCAGACTTAGATAAGATCACGGATGATACTTCCGGCAGCGGAAGTGACGGAGATAAAAAGACGGATGATACCAAGATTTCTGTAGATGTATCCGGTGCAAAGTCCGAGGTGACTTCCGTAGAGCTTTCCTCTACATCCATAGAAACGCTTGCAAAGACGGTAGAAGCAAATGAAAAAGTTGACAGTGTGGAAATAAAGATGACCAATGCGACCGTAGAGTTGGATAGCGCTGCAGTTTCAGCGATTTCCGAGCAGAAGGAAGGAAATACGATAAAACTTGTGGTAGAGAATAAGGAACAGGCGAAGCTCAATGAGACACAGAAGGAATCTTTGAAGAGCTTCACTTCCGTAAAGCCGTTCCAGGCATACTTTGAAAGCGGCGGAAAAGAGATCCATGATTTCAAAGGCGGTAAAGCAACGGTATCCATCAAATTTTCACCGGAAGCCGGAAGGGATGCGAAGTACTACCATGTATATTATGTTCCATTAAGTGGTCTCATCGAGCGGTATGTGACGAGGTATCTGAACGGCTGGTTCAGCTATACTACATCTCATTTTTCCGATTATGCGATCGTATATGATGCGACAATGGAGAATGAGACCGGAAAAGAAGATGTCACACCATCTCCGTCACCAGATGTCATACCGACAGCAAGTCCGGCACCATCTGCAAGCGCATCGCCAAGTCCGGCACCGTCTGGTGAGAAGACGGGACCGGTCACGGCACAGGAGCAGGCACAGGCAGCACTTGACATTAATGCAGGGTTAAAGGTCATCCACAACGGAACCAGTGCTTCCGTACAGTGGAGTAAGGTAGACGGAGCGAAGTATTACAAGGTCTATGCGGCATACTGCGGAAGCAAATACAAGATGATAAAAACTGTAGATGCTGCAGCAAAGTGCAAGGTAACGATCAAAAAGCTGAACGGCAAGAAGTTAAGCACCACGAAGAACATCAAGGTCTATGTGGCAGCATACCGTACTGTGGAAACAAAGAACGGTGAGACTGTCACGAAGAAGGATGTGCGTATCGCAAAGACGATTGCCGGTCATGTGGTCGGAAAGAAGAATAAAAAGTATTCCAATGCGAAGAAAATAAAACTTTCTAAAACAAGCTATACGCTGAAAAAGGGAAAGAAAGCAAAAATTAAGGCAAAGACCGTCTTACAGTATCCGAAGAGAAAGCAGCTTGGTGATGCGCATGCAAAGGAGTTCCGCTATGCATCGAGCGACAAGAGCATTGCGACGGTAAGCAAGAGCGGAAAGATCACAGCGAAGAAAAAAGGAAGCTGTGTAATCTATGTCTATGCAAGGAATGGACTTGCGAAGAAGGTCAAGGTCACAGTGAAGTGAGAGTTTTGAAGTAAGAAACATAAAAGTAAGAACGATCATTAAAAAATACGGCATGAAACGGCAATTTGTCATTCTGGTAATTACCGGATGACGGATTGCTGTTTCTGCGTTTTAGAGGGACAGACGGAACAGGAAAACGGGAAAAGACTTTATCTTCTGTTCTGTAATGTACTGAAAAAATGAGAAAAATGGAGAGATAGATACGGAAAAGGAGAAATTGATACACAAAAAATGGTGGATGTACGAAAGGTACAAACCGAAGATTACAAAACCACAAGAGAGTGCCACAGTTCCTACGGGGATTGTGGCACTTATCCATTCGACAAAATTCTTTATTCGCACAGATAATTCTACAAAGCACGACACACAGAGGCATAAAAAAAACATATCTAAAATTGCAAAAAATTTGAAGATATGTTTTTTTTATGCCTTTTTTTGTTTTGCACATTTTTACAGGGTGCATAGCCGGGGCGGGCGTTCTCCGTAAGCGTCAAATGAAATATATCTAGTTTTGGAGTTAGCCTCCTGTTATCATTAAGAAAAATAATGATAGCAGGAGGCGTTTTCTATGGATTTCAAGAATGACGTTGAGGAGATCCGGATCAGACAGTGGGCTGACATTATACACAATGCCAGAAATAGTGGTACAACCATCAAACAGTTCTGCAAGGACAGCGGCTTCTCATTACGTGTATACTATTACCACTTAAAACAGGTCAGAGAATATTATTTAAAGCACTCAGATCAGCTCCCAGATGAATTTAACAACAGAAGAGAAAAGCGCGCAAATGAAGAGAACCGTTTTGTTGAGCTGCTTTCACCCGATGTTACAGACAACACTAGTAAAGAGATTATAGCTGCGGACAACTGGAGCCCTAAATCTGAACAGTCTGATGATCCTATATCACATGAAAGGTTATTTCCTGCAAATGATCATCTGACTGTCAGATATCATGATTATATGATCGACATAGGTCAAAATTTCTCAGAAGAAGCGCTAAAAAGGCTGTTGAGGGTACTTGCTGATGCTTAAAGAAGCAGCTGGAATAAAAAAAGTTATCATATGTACAGGAAAAACGGACCTTAGAAAAGGCGTTCCGGGACTTGCTGCCATTCTGCGACTCCATTTTGACATGAATGCAGCCGAGGAAGGCACGCTGTTCCTGTTCTGTGGTTCTTCAAAAAGACTTATAAAGGGAATCATATACGAAGGGGATGGGTATGTACTCATCTCGAAGCGTTTACTGAATGGGGACCACTTCTACTGGCCAAAGGATCCTGCTGAAGCGAGAAATGTCACTATAGATCAGTACAGGAAACTCCTTGATGGACATAATATAGAGGGGATATATAAAAGTATAGATAAATACCGATGATATCGGTTATAATCATAGATGTAAATGCACTGACAGACTCATGCATAGTGACATTAAAAAGCTGGATAAATTTGTAACTTAGTATTGACTTTTGGGCTGATAGTGATATAATTAGATAAGAATTAATTATGTCACTACTGATGGAGGAAGCCGCATGGCCATCATAAAGCAATATCATCAGGACACTAACACTACATACGTATACGAATCCGAGAGCTATTGGGACGAAGAGAAAAAACAGCCAAGATCTCACCGGAAATGTATCGGAAAGATAGATCCCGATACAGGAGAGATAGTTCCCACCGGAAAAAGAGGACGGAAGAAGAAAGCACCGGTAAACGACAGCACTTCTCAAGTATCAGCAGATATAAAAACAGCTGAGGCAGAATGCCGCAGGCTTTCGGATGATCTCATAAAAAAAGAACGTGAGATAAAAAGACTTACCAGTGAGATCTCAGATTTAAAATCTGCTAACTCCAATCTGAAAGCAAGAAACAGAGAACTCGAGTCTGCCGTATCCGGTGTCATCTTAAAACTATCCAAAGTGTCCAAAGCATGATGATGGTCCTTCCGGCATAAGGCCTATGAATGCTGAACGCGAAAAATTTATAGAAAGGCTCAATAATTCTTCGTTCGAAGATTGCAAAGAGTCTGCTATTGAGTTTTGGGACTTATGCCGGAAGTACCATACAGAATTAAATGACTACCGCAGTCAGATGCAGCCTATGATCCTTGAATATAAGCAGATGCAGGACCAGGTAAGAGGCGATGCGCTGAAGATACGCGAGCTGGAAGAACAGAATCGACGCCAGGCTTCTATCTTGGACTCTCTCAGAAGAAATACATTTGGGCAGAGATCCGAAAGGACATCTGATATAGGCAGGATTTCTGCCGCTGATAATTCTGATCCAACAGATGAGGATGCAGATCCGGAAGAAAATGAGCCTGAAGAAGATCAGGCCTATGCCGGGGAAAATATGACTTCTACACATGAGGCTGGCAAAAAATCAGCAGATAATGATAGAACGGCACAGAAAAAGCTGGCAAGAAAGCGCAGAAAAAAACATGCTATGGATCTTTCACGTCTGCCTGAGACTGTTGAATACGATCTTGATATAGAAAGCTTAAACCGTATGTATGGAGAAGGAAACTGGTCCATTTATAACTGGAACAGGCACAGCACCATAGAATACTCATATGCTTACCACTATAAAAAGACGGTTTTCACACCGATCCTATCACATGGTCTCGAATATTCCATGGATGCACTTCCCTATGATCCTTTTTATTCACATAGTCTGGCGTCAGCTTCGTTTATGGCAGAAATAATAAAAGACCGTTTCTTTCTGTCGCTTCCGCTATACAGACTTGAACAGGAATTCGCTATGGATGGTGTCCCTGTATCGAGACAGACCATGTCCAACTGGGTCGGCTATGCAGCTGAGCTGCTGCATCCGGTGTATGATGTCCTATGTCGTGAATTAAGAAATGAGACCTATACACAGTGTGATGAGACTACCCTTATCGTTATACATGATGGCAGAAAAGCAGGAAGGCGCAGCTATGTATGGGTACACATCACAGACTGGCTGTGTGACCGCCCTCCGGTCATCGTATACTGCTATGAACCTACGAGGAATACTGATCATCTCAGACATTTCTTTGCAGGGCTTGACCATCTGCTTTACATAGTATGTGATGCATACGCATCATACCATGAGTTTGAAAATGAAATGGGTGGGCTTGTAAAGGTGAGTGGCTGTATGGCACATGCCAGACGTAGATTTTACAAGGCGTTGGTAGAAATGGATCTTAAAGATGTGTCTGACGAAAAGATCGAAGCACTCACTGAAAAGAAATGCCTGGATATGATAAATGATATATATGATGCAGACCGTGAACTTTTAGAGCTTACGGCTGATGAGAGGCTGACTGGAAGAAAAGAAAAAGTCAGTCCTCTTGTAGACCGCTTTTTTGAATCAATCAGGAATATCGATTTAAACAATGACACATACAGCAGCACTTTTAAAGATGCTGTTTCCTACGCTTTAAATCAGGAAAAATATCTCAGAAGATTTCTAGAAGATGGCAACCTGCCAATAGATGATAACGCTACAGAAAGAGAAGGCGTAAAGCCATTTGTCATGGGCCGCAAAGCATCGCTCTTCTGCAATACCACAAAAGGGGCAGAAAATGCCATGGTTATGTATTCCATTGTAAATACGGCAAAGGCCAATAATGTAAATGTCTACATCTATCTAAGATACCTGTTGGAGCGGATGTCGGGATCAAGAAACAAAAATGTTATCAGTTCAGACATGGGGTGGGCAATGCCGTGGAGTGAAGAATAACTTAGGAAAGTTCCAAGTCTGAGGCATTAATAATGGCAACCCACGTCAAGGTGGATTGCCTCAGATTTGGTACTTTCCGTTTGAACCAAGTCA
>ONBW01000088.1 GCA_900316165.1 uncultured Lachnospiraceae bacterium
GGATACTTCACAATGACAGGTGTATTGGCTCCCACGCCAAGCTCCAGATAAAGCACTTGAAGGCTCTCAGTCTTAAGCAGGAAGTCCGCATATGCCGCCGATGCCCTGTGCCAGCCTTCATCCTCGACAAAGGAATCGTCGCAACGAAGGTTCATCGTCACATCAGATCCGCCATCCGGACACTTTGGAATCAACTCAGTCGGAATACTCATTGATAATTTGCCGTTTTCAGGAACCTGAAAAACTCCGTTTGAATCTTTAACAAAGCCCTGTGCTTCCATTGCTTTCATTACCCATTCTTCATTATCATAGGTTTTCTGAATGGATAAATTGACGCTCTGGAAAAGTCCATAGTCTCCCTGGGTGTAGAACAGACGCTTTTTATCAAAGCCTGCCCTCTGGAACTGGTGATCTACATTCGTTGTGACAACAAAATAATCCTTAGCTTTCACAAGTGAGAGCAGCTGCTGATAGACAGGCTTCGGCGCATCAATATATCGGTTGAAATAGATATTCCTTGCCCACCATGCCCAACGTGTTTCTTCATCGGGGAAGGGATAGAACCCACCGGAATACATATCCCGGATGCCATACTTCCTTGCAAAGTCAAAGAAGTACCTTTCAAATCGTTCTCCGCTATAGGTCATTCCAGCGGAAGTGGAAAGTCCGGCACCCGCTCCGATTACAATAGCATCTGCTGCTTCGATCTCTTTCTTTAATCTGGCGATTTGTTCCTCCTTAGAGCCTGCTCCAAATGACATATTTCTGCTGAAATACCGCACCGCACTGAGCCCCTTCTGAATGCTCTCCTGATAGCCGTTCGGCATTTCATCGTATAAGTTCTTCATAGTATTTTTTGTCCTCGTCCTTAAAAACATTAAAGATCACTCTTTCCATACTGCCCGGATGCTGTGAAAGCCAGCTGTCCACGGTGCTGACGGCGATCTCCGCCGCCCGCTTGTTCGGGAAACGAAATACTCCCGTAGAAATACAGCAGAATGCCACGCTTCTTAGATCATTCTCAAGGCACATGTCCAGAGTGTTCAGGTAGCAGTTCTCCAGATCCTTCTCAAGTTCCGGCGTCAGCTCATATTGCACAATCGGGCCTACGATATGAATTACCTTTTTTGCCGGAAGGTTGTATGCGTCCGTCAGCATCGGAACAGCCGTCGGCTGCTCATAATCTTTGCCGTATCTTTCCCGCAGCTGATTCATCTGCCTGCTGCATTCTGCTCGAAGCTGGACTCCGGCAAAGGTGTGAATGCAGTTGTCGATACAGGTATGCATCGGAACGAAGCAGCCCAGCATCTGCGAATTCGCAGCGTTTACGATAGCATCCACGGCCAGCCTTGTGATATCTCCCTGCCAGACAGATAGACCATCGCGGATTTCCGGGATGTCTGAAAGACGCACGATGCCTTTTTCTTCGGCTCTACCTGTCAGATATTCATCCTGAACAGCGAGTACATCATCTGAAAAAGCCTTAGGCATACGGATGTTCATAAGCGACCGAAGAATACGCCTCTTTCCTTCTGTGTCTTTAGGCGTTTCCAAATCTTTATATTCATCAGAATCGGCTTTGAATTGCTCCACCAGATAGGCAAGCCGCTGATCCTGTGTCATTTTCTCAGTTCTCATGATTACCTTCTTTCCACCGCACCTACAGGACATTTCGTCATGCAGTTCCCGCAATGCAGGCAGTGTTCCTGCTCGATAACATAGGGAATACGATCTGTCATGATGTAATTCTGCGGACAAACCGCCGCGCAGCTTCCACAGCCAATACATGCGTCAGTAATGAAATATCCCTCTGCCCTTTTCTCCACTCCTCCAAATGTAAAAGAAGCACGCTCTATCGGTCTCTTTGAAAGATCGAACCACTCGCCGCTGCCCTCATAAATCTGGAACACTGTCAGAGCCTGCATAGACTCCTCTGTGGGATATATTTTTCGCATATATGGATTTTTCTCGAACAGTTCCGGAATCTTATCATATCCGAGCTCCCGAACCTTTCCGCGGATAGACACAGCCACACTGCTCATGGTATCCTCACCCTTCATAGCGGTCAGGGCAAGAAACTCTCTTTTCTTCAGCCTGTCATAAAAGCCTTTACCCTTTGCTGTAAGGAAATACAATCCATTTTCATCACTATCCATCATATCGATTGCTGCCGTCACAGGAAGACCGCTGTCATCGACGGTTGCTACAATCGTTCTATGTATTTCATTTGCGATTATGTCGAGATAGTCTTTTGCTGTCATTTTAACGTCTCCTTAGGAGAGCCTTTGCCTTTTCAATGTTTGTCATGATTGTATCCTCCTTAAAAATCTGTAATTGGTGTTTCTGATGTAACCTCTATGGTTTCATCTGATGGCATAAATATATCACGTAGCCGATGTAATGTCAATAGTTACATCGAATTTTTTCAAAAAAGGCACTCGCATCACCGCAAGTGCCTCATTATTGCAATAAGTGTTCGAGTATTAAAAAGTTCTTATCTCCATAGCCATCGAAAATGGTATTATTTCTCCAGGATTTGTTCCTTGATATGCCTTTTCCTCATGCATGTTTTTACTGACTTGGCAGATAACACTATGTCCTGTCACAGCAAAATATGAGTTTGATGAGGCTCCCTTACTACCGACGGTGGCAGTGTGGAAGCCTGATTTTCCTTTTAAATTCCTGTTATTATTTTATTTTCGCAAACAAATAAAGTAAAAGGCACCCGCAAAAGCGAGTGCCTTTCAGCCGGAATCAATCCGGCTATCTCTGTGTCAACTATATTACTACAAAACGCTTATGGAATCAACAGTTTTTTGTTCTTTTTCCTAAACTTTTGTTGTTTTCAAGCCGTTACTAGCTCATTATATCAAATTTATTATACGATATTTTTTCCTTCTTCAACCCGGCCAATGCATCAAGATCATCTAACTTTTTAATACCCATCTGTCCTCTGATATTTGCAAAAGCATTGTCTGGAATCTGTGTTTCCAATTCACGCAGCATCTTAGACAGCTCATTTATCATAGATCTAAATTCCTTATCCGGAAGATAATATTTCATATAGACAAGCAAATCCATAATCCGCTTATCGGAGTCTTTAGAATAAGGCTTTCTAAGCTGTGAAAAATATCTCTCCAGTATTCTGCCCGTGTTGCTATCTCTTTTACCCCGGGTCTGCTGGATACAATACACCCTCTCGTTATGTGCACAGGAATTTCGTACTTTCCTCAACCAATGCAGGCTGCCTACTAATAGCTTGACATTTGGCTTGCCGTTTGCATCCATCATGTCATAAAGCCTGCATAGCGCGTGAATTACTTCTTTCTTACTGTTCTGCAGGACCTTAATAAATGTGGAAAAATTGATGACCTTGATCATTATCCAGGTCGGGATTGAACTATGCTTTTCCATATAGAACTTCACATAGTCAAGTTGGCTCCTGCTAAGCTCTCCATATGCAGATGAAATGGCATCCATTCTTTTCTGCAGACCCTTGCTGGAATCATAGGCATTTGTCTCGTACCATGATACTTTTCCATTATCATTACACTGGTCGAACTTATAGCCAGTCAATGTCCGCACTTCCTCTTCGACCTGTGTTATGTATTTTAATAAAAAGAGTCTTAACTTCTCATCGAACTTTTTAAGATGGTAGATCTGCTCCAGTGACGTCCCTTTTATATAGACATGCTTACCTTCGGCGTCCCTTCCACATGTAAAAGGTTCCTTATAGCCATTAACAATATTAAAATAACCCATCCTGACAAGCCGTTCTTTGTCCTTAGAACTACCGACTGGTATACTATGGTCTTTGTCAGTTGACTTACCGCAGGATATTTTCTTCTCTTCCCGCAGCTTCTTCATCTGCTGATTATATGTAAGAAATTTTTTCTGTTCATCCATTCCGCCAATTACCTTTTTGCTATTAAGAAAACAAATCCGCTCTACGATAATGAGAACGGGATTTTGTTACGTTCGTTCTATAATAGCTTTAATTATATCAGAAATGAGCCGCAGTTAATAGACACAAGAATGTAAACCCAACTTTTTGACATCCACATTCTTGAAAGCAAAAAAGCCGACCAGAGCATCTCTGCTTCAGCCGGCAATATTCAAAATTCGTTATTCACTTATAGCCCCCTTAATACCACTGTTTGCTAAGATATCAAGCGCTGACATTGCATCGGTTACCATATCAGAAGCAGATGCCAAATCAATATCACCTGCCGTAGCCAGGTTAAGTACGGTTGGTAATGTATCGCACATCTGCTGTGTATCATACCCGGCAAGTGCCAGGTAATTTAGAGCTTCTGCACATTCCTTAGCAGATTTAGCGGAATTTATGTATCTTATATAATGACAGTGTGTTGATGTCAGGCACGCATTTGAGTATACTATACTTGAATGAAGGTGTTCTGTATGGCAACGACTAATTTAAGTAATCGGGCGGGAATTCTCGGGAACTTGTTCCCGAGATGAAAGCCCGTAAAATGAATACTATCTGTATGGATAAGAAGCAGCGTAACTTCTTGCTTATTCTTTTAGAACATGTTATACTATATGTATGAACAAATATACGCATGGACGTACCTGTGTCTATAACATAAATTACCATATCGTCTGGTGTGTAAAGTATCGTCGCAAAGTGCTGTCACAAAAAATATCTGAACGGCTTTATGAACTCTGCCATGAGATTGCCAAGCAAAAGGTTTTACAGTCGTAGAGGTTAAAGTCGGCGAGAATGATCATGTACACTGTTTCGTATCTGCTCCGCCAAAGATATCCATCACCCAGATCGTAAAATACCTGAAAGGCATATCAGGCAACAGGCTACTGGAAGAATTTCCTGAACTCCGTAAATCTTTATGGAAAGGGCATCTCTGGAACGGCAGTTACTTTGTTGAGACCATAGGCTCTACATCCGAGGATAACATCAGACGCTACATCGAAAGGCAGAAAAACGTCCAGTTATGAACAAAGCATACGTTTACAGGCTGTATCCTACAGCCGACCAGAAAATCTTATTTGCAAAAACATTCGGCTGCTGCCGCAAGATATGGAACCTCATGCTCGGCGACCGTATCGACGCCTACAACGATTATGGGATAACCCTCTTACCGGCACCTGCATGGTATAAATCAGATGACAGGTATTCGTATCTCAAAGAAGTAGACTCCCTCGCACTTGCAAACGTACAGCTGGCATTGCAGAAAGCTTACAAAGCTTTCTTTGATGGTATAGCAGAGTTCCCGAAATTCAAGTCAAAACGCCGTGCAAAGCTGTCATACACTACCAACAACCAGGGCGGGACCATCTCTGTTGCGGATAAGTCTGTCCGCCTTCCCAAAGTCGGCATGGTAAAAGCCAGGATCCATAGAAATGCTCCTTCCTATATGGTGTTAAAATCCGCTACTATATCATGCGACAAGTGTGGCAGACACTACATCTCCGTACTCTATGAATACGATAAAACAGACACAGCAGACAAGGCATCTGACCCGGAAAAACGTCTGGGGCTTGATTACAAGTCTGACGGTCTGTACGTTGACTCTGAAGGCAGGTGTGCCGATATGCCACACTTCTACCGTAAGGCTCATAAGAAGCTGAAACACCTCCAACGGGAACTGTCACGCAAAGTCGGCTCAAAGAAAGGTGAGATGCCTTCCCACAACTTTGAAAAGCAGCTTGCCAGAGTCCGTAAACAATACAGGCATGTGGCAGACCAGAGACGTGACTATCTCCAGAAGCGGTCAACTGCCCTTGCTGATGAGTACGGCCTTATCGGGGTAGAAGACTTATCACTCAAAGGGATGTCATCTTCCAAAGGACTGGGACTGGGGAAAGAAACAAACGATAACGGTTTTGGTATGTTTATACAGATGCTTGCCTACAAAATGGCTGATAGGAACAAAAGCCTCATAAAGGTAGGCAGGACTTTTCCGTCAAGCCAGCTGTGCCAGTGCGGATATAAGAATCCGATAACCAAGGATCTCTCTGTCCGCAGGATCATCTGCCCGATGTGTGGCCGCACATACGACCGTGACATCAACGCCGCTATAAACATCAGAAACGAAGCCTACCGCATCTTCCGATGCGGGGAATAGGCTAAAATCTATGTAGGGCGGGGACCGCCCGAACTAAAGCCTGTGGAGCTGGCTCTGACGGGGTATACCTTT
>ONBW01000080.1 GCA_900316165.1 uncultured Lachnospiraceae bacterium
GGACATAAGATCCCTTATAGAGTATAAGGTAGATAGGGCAGGGGTGTAAGTACCGCAAGGTACTCAGCTGACTGTCACTAATAGATCGAAGGCTTGATCTCCGTTTTATCGGAATGATGTGTGAAGTTTTGAAGGTACTTGAAATTAATTTGACAAATTTTCCCCAATAATGTAAAATTATTGGGAATTTTGTTTATAGAGGTATAGTTCAGTTGGTAGAACGTTGGTCTCCAAAACCAAATGTCGAGGGTTCAAGTCCTTCTGCCTCTGGTATCAGAGCTTGCAGCTTAGGCTGCAGGCTTTTTATTTTTTCAGGAGTTTTTTATGACAGATATTTTTAAGAGTGATTTTTTCAAGCCAAAGTATTTCAAAAGACATGTACGAGACTTGTTTATTATATTGCTGGGTAGTACTCTGGTAGCGCTGGCTGTGAAGTACATTCTTGACCCAGCAGGACTTGATACAGGTGGCGTCAGCGGACTTGCAATAGTGATAAAAAGTCTCAGCGCCAGATATCTTCCTTTTACGATCCCGCTCTGGGTTTCGAACCTTGTGATCAACATCCCTATATTTTTATTTGCCTTAAAGGTTGATGGAATTAAGAGCATAATAAGAACGGCTATAGGCTTTTCATTTATGACAATTGAACTGGCTGTGCTTCCTGAGTTTTCACTTATCTCCGATAACCTTCTTCTGACCAGCCTTTACGGAGGGGTGCTTTTTGGCCTTGGAACTGGTATAATACTTTTAGCCCGGGCGACAACAGGTGGAACAGATATGCTTGGAAATTCGCTTTCCCATATCATAAGGCATATACCTGTCGGAGTTCTGATTCAGATTCTCGATGGCGCTATCGTTCTTGTAGGTATTTTTGCCTTCAGCATCGAGAACACCCTCTATGCGTTTATTTCAGTCTATGTGATGGGCAAGGTTATCGATAAGGTTGTGGACAGTGGTAAGAAGGCGAAGATTGCTCTTATCATCTCAAAGGAATGTGACGCCATCGCAAACGATATCCTCGTAGAGATGGACAGAGGAGTTACAAGCATCGGCGGTACAGGAGAGTATTCAGGCAAGCCCAGGAAAATTATCTGCTGTGTCTGCTCGAAAAAGGACGTGCCGCAGATCAAGGATATAGTAAAAGACCACGACAGAAAGGCATTCTTCATCGTTGGAAATGTCTCAGAAGCCATGGGAGAGGGCTTTGTGGAGCATTGGAGCTAAGATTTTTATTTTGTAGAAAGAATAACTCATGAAAAAATCATCGAGAATCGCATCGCTTGGAGTTTTCTTGGCGCTTTCTCTAATTTTAAGCTATGTAGAGACGCTCATTCCTATTAACTTCGGAGTCCCGGGAATGAAGCTCGGTCTCGCGAATATGGTTGTAGTAATACTTCTGTATCTGTTTACCCCAGGTGAAGCATTCCTGATTTCGATATTAAGAATTCTGCTTTCAGGTCTGCTTTTCGGAAATGGTATGAGCATCATCTATTCGCTGGCTGGCGGGTTATTGAGCTTCTTTGTTATGCTTTTATTTTTTAAGCTTAAAAAAATAAAAATGATCCCTCTTTCTGTAATCGGAGCGGTCTCTCACAACACGGGACAGCTGATAGCAGCCGCGATTTTAGTCACTAATTATAATATTGTATTTTATCTGCCTGTCCTTATTGTTTCTGGAATTGTAACTGGACTTATCACCGGAACGCTTAGCGCTGCAATCCACAGCCGACTTGTAAAATTAAAATGAAAGAAAACGCATATATCAGTAAAAAGAGCATAATCATAATTGCAGCAGTTCTTGCCGTACTGGTGCTGTTCTGCGTCTGGTTTTATAACTCGAGGGCGCAGGGCAATGTTGCCGTAATTACGCATAACGGTAAGCAGGTCGGTGCGTATCCTTTGAATAAAGACCGGACAATAGAGATTAAGGATTCGAATGGTAAGGTCTCAAATACTGTTGTGATAAAAAATGGAGAGGTCTATATGAAAAGTGCCGACTGTCCGGATCAGATCTGCGTCCACCAGGGGCACAAATCGAAAAGCGGGGAGTCAATCACCTGCCTTCCAAATAAAGTCTTTGTAGAGGTCAAGGGAAGCAACAAATCCTCAGTCGATACTATGACCAATTAAGTAGATTCATCATTACAGGAAGATGCATTTTGTGTTGATGAATAAATGCAGTATGAAACTATAACTAATCAGGCAGATTCAGTTAAAAAATGAGTGAGAAACCACAGATAAATATTTCGGTAAGGCGCCTTGTTGAGTTTCTTCTGAGGAACGGAGATATCACCGAGGGCATGGAGGTAAGAGATACCTTGGAGTCCATGCAGGCCGGAAGCCGTATCCACAAGAAAATACAGAAGAGTGGCGGCGTGAATTATCATGCCGAGGTGCCGCTCTGTGTAAGTGTCGATATGGGTGATTATGATCTCGTGGTCTCTGGCAGAGCCGATGGCATCATCTACCACGAGAAATCTTCTAGCAATAAATTATCGGAAATAGATCCTTCACTTTCAGCCTACACCTTTGATAAGGGCTTTTTCCCACATATCAAGAAAACTGAAAAAATCGAAATAGATGAGATAAAGGGCACTTATCAGGACCTTAGATTTAAGAAAGAGCCGGAGCTTCTGCACCTCGCGCAGGCAAAGTGCTATGGTTTTATTTTTCTCTGCGCGAACGGACTCGACAGCTGTGATATCACGATTACCTACTGCAACCTTGAAACCGAGATCATCAAAAAATTCACAAAGACCTACAGCAGGGAAGAGCTCACACTTTTCTTTATGGGGCTAGTCGATTCATATAAGCGCTGGTCTGATTTTTCATATTATTTCTCTCTTGAAAAAATAAACGCAATCCATGGTCTGAAATTTCCATATTCATACAGGCCGGGCCAGTTTGATCTGATGGCTGCAATCTACAGAAGCATCGTGCAGAACGGGCTTTTATTTATGATGGCGCCGACTGGCACGGGAAAGACACTTTCTACGATTTATCCAGCTGTAATGTCGATGGGAGAGGGGCTTTGCGAGCGGATTTTTTATCTGACGGCAAAGACGATGACTGCAAGAAATGCCATAAGTGCTTTTGAGCTTCTTGCGGGAAATGGCTATCGCGGAAAGACTGTGGCCCTTACTTCAAAGGAGAAAATGTGCATAAATCAGACTGTGGAGTGTGATCCGGAGAAGTGTCCATATGCGAAGGGCCATTTCGACAGGATAAATGACGCGCTATACGAGTTATTGAATCAGAAGGATATTTTTTCAAGGGAGGTAATAACAGAAAAGGGCAAAAAGGCCGTTGTCTGTCCGTATCTATTGGAGTACGACCTCTGTGACTGGTGTGATAATATTATAGGTGATTTCAACTATGTCTTCGATCCGAAGGCCTATCTGAAGAGATTTTTTGCAGCCGAAAACAGTGAAAATTACGTGCTGCTTATTGACGAGGCACATAATCTGCCTGAGCGCGGCAGAAAAATGTTCAGCGCTTCGATAGATACATCTCTCCTTGCAAAGGCTAAAAAGCCGATACCAAAGGTATTTTCCAAGCTCAAGTCAAAGATTTCGTCGGTTCAGAGAGCAATGAAGGATTCCTTCGAGGGAAGAGGAGAGGCTGATTTTATTGTAAGTGAGCTTAATATTCTGATGCCTAAGCTCTTAAGGCTTAAGAGTGCTCTCGATGAATTCTTAGACGATTCGAAGAACAGGTATGACGGAATTGAAAGCCTGCGAGAGCTATATTTTGAGCTTTCATTTTTCTTAGAGGTCTATGAGGAGCTTGATGAAAACTATGTGATAAAGGTGCATTTCAGCGAAAAATATACGGAGGTTACACTTTTCTGCATCGATCCGTCGAAGAGATTACAGCAGAAGCTTTCGATGGCGAGGTCGTCGGTGCTTTTTTCAGCGACGCTTCTGCCTTTTCATTATTATCGGAGCCTTTCGTGCACAGTGGAAAAGCCGTTTTCGATTTATGCAAAGAGCCTTTTTGATCCGAAGAACAGGCTTATAGTCGCAGGCACCGGTGTCACGAGTGTCTACAAGAAGCGCACTGATCAGATGTACGAGGACTATGCTGCCTACATCAGAAAAATCGTCTCTGTCAAAAAGGGAAACTACATGGTCTTCGTTCCGTCATATGCGATAATGAGTGAGATCAGTGGGCGTCTTTCGTCTTTAGAGTGCGACGTTCTCTGCCAGACTCAGGATATGGGAGAAGCAGACAGGGATTTATTTCTGACGGAGTTTAAAAAGGAGAGAGAAAAGAGTCTTGTGGCCTTCTGTATCGCAGGAGGAATCTTTGGTGAGGGAATCGATCTGACTGGTGATCTGCTTATCGGAGTCATTATTGCAGGGCTTCCGCTGCCACAGGTCAGCTTCGAGCAGAAGATTTTAAGTGATTACTTCGATAGAAAATACGGCGAGGGCTTTAACTATGCCTATCTCTATCCGGCAGTAAATAAGGTCCTTCAGTCAGCGGGCCGGCTGATCAGGACAGAGACAGACAGGGGTATTATTGTCTTACTAGATGACAGGTACACGCGCCCGGACGTCAGGGCACTTTTCCCAAAGGAGTGGGACGAGATCACACCGGTTACAATTGAGAATGTGGAGGAAGTTTTAAAGCAGTTTTGGTGAATCCATAGTTAAGTGAAGATAAACTTTTTTGATTTTTTCCGGGTATTTTCGTAAAAAAATACCCGGATTTTTTTATAATCCGGGTTAGCAATTAGTATTTTAGTCGATGAATTCATCCGTCCTTGACTCGTGCTTTACGAGCTTGAATACTATGATGTAGAGAACCACAACAACTCCGATGAAGGTCAGGGTTGAGGTGCTGCTCTGGATTGTGGCGCAGGTGTCGTAGGTACCGTGAAGTAAGACTGCAAGCAGGTATCCGACGATGATCTCAGCGTACATTTTTGCACGGCGGCCCTGGTTTGCGGAGAGTCTTGCTCTGCCGTAGAAGCAGCCAAAAATAACCGAAAATCCGAGGTGACCAGGGATTGAAAGAAAGGCTCTCGGAAGAGCTACAGAGAGGCCATACTGGAAGACGTATTCGATATTTTCAAAGGCAGCGAAACCAAGCGAGGTGAAAGCTGCATATACAATTCCGTCGAAGCGGCAGTTGAAGTCACGCTTGTTCCAGGTGTACTGTCCCATAAGAGCGTATTTCGTGCCTTCCTCTACAGCACCGACAACTACGAAGTTTAGGATCATAACACCAAGGAGAGTATTCTGATTAACCTGGCTGACATTAAGGATTCTCTGTCCGATAGTCTCTAAGATTATCGAAAGAAGCGCAGCTAAAACTCCTCGTCCTACACATCCCCAAAGCAGGCCTGCCGGCTCTTTTTCAATCGTATCCTGTCTGTAGATGTAGCTCATCAGGTAGATGGCCGGCGCAAGAGCCGCTATCAGGTATACCCAAAGTATCGTATCAAAGACTGGCATAAAAAACATTTCATTTCCTCCGTGAAACTTTGCAGCCGTTTGGCTGCGGATCATATCTGCTTTGTGCACCTGACTTTGTCAGGCGCTTTTATTGTACCAAGTCGCTTGCGCGACGGCAAACGTTAGTCTCATAATCTAGTTCTCAAATAAATATGGCAGTCTGCCTGCCGTTGTGATATTGTTGAGTT
>ONBW01000052.1 GCA_900316165.1 uncultured Lachnospiraceae bacterium
TGGTACAATCCGGCAGTATCACATTCAGAGCAGATTAGAGTTTTAAATAATCTGCTTTTTTGTTTGCTCTGAATATGATACATGCCTAGATTATTATAACATGGATCCTGATAATTACAATAAAAATGCGTTAATTAAATTATCAAAAAAAACACCACTCGGATATTTCATTAAATCATATCAGGGTGGCACATTTATGCTGTCTTCAGATATCAGTATTCTGTACCTGATAAGTCAAGCATGGTCAGCGTATCATGATCTTTATGATGTCAGCAACCTTCTGCTGCTGTTTATCATCCATAACAGACAAGAGCTGACTTAGTTCAGTGATCAGATGCAATTTTTCAAGGCCCGCCATCTCATCAAGGGATATATGGCATTTCTTCGCATAGACAATAAATGTGGCAGCATTGCACTTATGAACTCCTCTTTCTATGGAGCTGATATAATTCTTTGTGAGTCCGGCAGCTTCTGCTATTTCCAGCTGTGTTACTTTTGCCTGTTCTCTGTATTTCTGCAATATCTGCCCAAACTTCTGGGCTTCTTCATCTATCTTTACCGACATCGTATTTTCCCTTCACGACAAACTGAAAAGATTATAAATGATACTGTTACCTCTTTGCAAGCGATATATGTTTGTATAACGCTATAATGTTACAAAAGCTCATTCAGATAATATCATAACGTTGTATAAAACTCTTTGAGAACCATTATGCCGTTATTATATCTGATATACAGAGCTTTCATATTATAAATAACAGTAAAATGTCATTAAGTGTTGTAATTAAAACTGCATAGTGTTATAATATAAGAGAAAGGCAACATTATAGTGCCATCGTGTAATTGTACTGTAATACTGACGGGTAGTTTTGTACGGGATTGGGAACACTATAAGATTATCTAGCAAAGAAATGGTAACAGTATATATGGCAAAGAACGAGAATTTGCATAAAGCAAATCTGTCAGTCATGCAACCGCAGTAAAAGTGACAAGTAAAGCAGGTGAGTGATATGGCTAGACCAAAAACAAAAGATGTCAGGTATATGAACGTAAGCCTTGACCGCAGGTTCTATGAGAAGTTTTCTGATTTTTGTGAGAAGTGCGGTATGTCAAAAACAGGAGCTACAGAGAAAGCGATACAGATATATATGGAGACTGTGGACAAGGCGATGAGTTCGGTAAGCAAAGAAGATAAAGGAGCAGATGACTGATGTATGGATTATATGGAACCGAAGGAGCCGTGAAGGTTCTGCTCGTTACTGCAATCATTATTTTTGTCTGCTGGCTAATATGGTTTTATGTTCACAACCCGTTTAAATTCCCCTATATAGTATTACGGCTTGATGTCAGTAAACGCAGAAAACCACAGATAACGGATATTATTGATGAATATTTGAATGAACATGGGATGGAGTTCCTTGAAGCGAAGCACGAAAGACTTATCTCATGGAAGAAGCGGCAGAAAGAAAGAATTCCTACAATGCTGTTTTCTAATCATAGATTGAAACAATATAAGTCAGTATGTACCGACAAACCGATTGTAGTGATATTGTCCCGTAATCACACAAGATATCAGCAGAGGAACTATCAGAAGTATGCATATACTGTAACCGATGAACAGGACCGGATATATCTCAGATGGAAATGGATAATAAATCGGTATAAGCAGCTTGAAGAGATCGGTCATGAATGTACACTTCGAGAATATGGGATAAAAGATCAGAGACGCCTTATGACTCCCGCTCTAAGAAAACAGATTGCTGAAAGAGATAATTATACTTGTCAGATATGCGGTAAATATATGCCAGACGGTGTGGGGTTACAGATAGATCATATCATTCCGGTCGCTAAGGGCGGCAAGACTGTACCCTCTAATCTACAGGTACTCTGTTCTAAATGTAACGGAGCAAAGAAAGACAAGTTGGACTTTTAAGCAAAGAAAAAAGCCCTCGGTCCTCTGTTCTTACAACAGTGGATCGGGCTTTCATCTGTCTTTATAATACCATGTTCTGTGATTTTGTCAATAACACTATAGTATTACTTTGAATATTCCAGTAACTCTTCATTTTTCTTTATGATGAGCATTTTCCTCATCCTGGGCTTCTTGTTGAAGATAGCTGCAAATTCCTTTATTGCTCTGGATTCTTCCATCTTACATCGTCTCAAATCTATAATAACATACTTTGACTGATCCATAGCCTTACGAAAAATATGCTCTACGGTATGCTTTCCGTCACCTATCGGACTTTTCATTTCCCAGTTCAGTCCATCCATATACAGGTCAGGTGAATGCACTCCTGGAATGTTGCTACGCTGTATGAAGCGAACATTCTTACCTCTGTCTGCAAAATAACGGGCTATTCTGAACTCATGCTCCTCTGGAAGGTCTTCAAGATCGGATACATCTATATTTCCACGTTTGATATCACTTTTCTTTTTACTCATTGCCCTATTGTACTATAAGGACATCAGAGTTTCAACCAAAAAAACACCACCCGACTTTTATTCAAAAGTGGACGGTGTTTAAGGCCCTGCCTTGTCAATGCCTTAACTAATTAGCATTGCCACATCGGGGAGGTTATTTTTAGTTCTCTTTCTTTTCTTTGCTTACCAGTGTCAGCTTTCTCTTATTCCCGGATACCATCACGAAGATACCAAGGAGAAGGAGCACACCACACATGGCGTATCTCGGATCTAAGTCCGTATCAGCTGTCTTCGGAGTGTAATCCTTGCCGTTGTAAGTCTTTCCACGTCCACCGGCTATCGAGCTTCCTGAGCCGCCGTTTGCAGAAGAACCGCCATTATTATAGGAAGCGTTTCCTGAAGCACTGCCATTTTTTCTGCTGCTATTCGAGTTCGAACCGTCTCTGTTATTCCGGCTGTTATTTCCGGAGCCTCCGTTATTATCATTCGAAGGGCCATCCGGATCATCGTTATTCGAATCAGAATCGCTGTCATCGTCATCACCCGGCTGATCAGGATCATCGTTATTCGTTATGCCGCTGTTTGACGAGCTTCCATTGTCGCTGTTCGAAGAGCTTCCGCTTCCCGGATCAAGTGCTATAAAAGTGATATTGTTTGCAGAAGCAAATCTCGAAGCTGCACTGTTCTGATAACCGTAAAGCTCGCTCGGCTTCCAGCTGCCCTGTGATCCTATACTCACTACCGACTTCGGGATCGTGATCGATGAAACCGATGAATTCGTAAAAGCACCGGATTCTATCGCATCAGCCGAAGACGGAACAGATACCGTGCGGATATTCCTATTATAAGAAAACGATCCGGCTCCGATAGTTCTCAGGTTATTCGAAAATGAGATCGATGACTTTCCTGGCGGGACCAGTATAAGTCTCGAACCCGAAGCGTTATACAGGCATCCATCATACGATGAATAAAAACTGTTCGACGCTGAAATAGATGTCAGGTTATTGCATTCACCGAAGGCATTTGCCGAGATGCTCGACACGCCGCCTGGCACCGAAACCGACCCAAGAGCCGCACATCCGTAAAATGCCTGGCTGCCAATGCTCGTAACTGTCGACGGAATGGATACCTGCGTCAGACTCATGCAGTTCTGGAAGGTGCTTGCCGGAATGCTCGTGACTCTGCCAAGCGTTACACTTCTCAGATTCGTGGCTCCCGAAAATACCCTGCTTCCAAGTGTCGTAACCGAGCTCGGAAGGCTGACATTCGTGATCGAGGTGTTATTTGCAAAGACCCCGGCATCTATAGTCGTGACTCCTGAAGGAACCGTGACAGAACCGCCAGAACCCTGATACGACTTCAGTCTCGAACCGTCATCGCTCAAGACGAATCCTGCGTTTGTAGTCTGGTCTGCCTGTGAATTATGCGATGTGAAGATCCACACACCCATAACCAGCGCCAGAGTGATCAAAATCCACCCTGTTCTCGTACTCTTCTTCATCTAGTTTCCTACCCTATATATAAATGCGCAAATTCATACAAAGTTAATTATACTACTCAGTTACCCGTTTAGCAAGCAGAAACAGCCTTCCGTCCTCGATATAACTGTTACAGGTGGACAGCGTCAGAAGCTCGTCTCCAGCCTTCACACTCATGCCTCCATTTACGACCATCGCCCCGACGCTTTCGGTGAATGCGTTCCACTCGTTCTCATTTTTTGCCTGAATGAAGTTATAATAACGGAACGAATCATCGTCGGCTTTTTTCACCTTTGCCAGGCAGACAGCAACAAGCTCGTATTCACGGTGCTCGTATATCGTGTCGAACTTTATTGTCGTATGCTGGTTGAAGTATTTTTCACTTAAAAAGTTCTTCAGGCCGCCAAACATCGAGCCATTGTTCATATTATGGCCGTAGATGATGGTATTCGTGGTCGGATTTACCGCGTCACTGCGGTAATCCATGAAAAGTGCACCGGCAGTACTGTTTTTCCCGTCAAACGAATGTGTCAGATAGTAAGAATTGTCCTTTGACTGCATGACCGGATAGTTCACATCTGTCCCGTCGATCTTCAGCCAGCCGATCAGGTTCGGGTTCTGTGCCTTGAGCTCTTTATAGTCTTTCAGGACCTTCAGGTCTTTTTCCTTAACAGCCTTAGTCCTTTTGAATGGATCCTTGCCCTTGAGCTCTGCCGACTTTTCAGCCGAAGCCTTACCGGAACTGTCCGCCGTCTGTGTATTCGTCTGCGCCTGCAGGTTCTTAAGCCTCCTGGTATTCAAGTAATCATCCAGCTGATTGAATCCGAAATACGAAAAAAGCACGACCGCCGCTGTGATAACGACCATTCCGAGGTATCTCTGCGGGCGGACTTTCTGCTCCGCAGAATCCACGACTTCCTTATCCTTCAGCAGTCCTACAGACTTATCGGCCACCATATCCCCTATATGCGAAAAATAGTCTTCGCCTATCTTCGTCTTAAAAGAGATCTGCCCGTCCCTTATCGTATTATACAGGCGAAGCACCATCTGCGGGTCAGTCAGGTCTATTTTTTCTTCGATCAGGTGGATCTTCTTCAGGTCCGCCTTACCGTCCCTGTACTCATGGAAACTGTCAAAATAATACTCGCCAAGCTTGAACTTCCGGACGCCATTGACATCTACGATCCCGTCACCCTCAGAATCCTCTTCATTCTCCCCGCTTTTGCCCTTCTGCTCCTCTTCCTTCTGTTCAGCCTTTTCTCCCGCCTCTTTCTCCTTTTTTTCCTTCTCTACATACGGCCGCATGGCCTCATCGATCTCATTTTTTCTCATAATGAGTATATTATCACGGAATTATATTTACGTCAAAAAAGAGCCGGGACATGCCCGGTTCTCGTAAAAATCATCTGTACTCACAGTCAGCCAGGTGATCATTTACGATCCCTATCGACTGAAGAAATGAATAGGTAATGATCGGTCCGACGAATTTCATGCCTCGTTTTTTCATATCTTTGCTTAAAAATTTTGAAATATCAGAGACTACTGGTACTTCCTCCGGGCTTTTCCATCTGCCATCTATCTGCTGGCCATCAGTAAAGCTCCAGAGGTATTTATCGAAACTGCCATACTCCTGCTGTATCTTCTGTACAGCTGCCGCATTGTTTCTGACACTGAATATTTTATTCTTGTTACGGATAAGTCCTGTGTCATCCAGCAATCCTAAGAGTTCATTGTCACTCATCGCCGCACATTTATCAATGTCAAAATCATGAAAAGCCCTGCGGTACGCCTCTCTCTTGTGAAGTATCGTCTTCCATGACAGTCCTACACTAGCGCCCTCCAGACTCAGCATTTCGAACTGAAATCTGTCGTCATGGTTTATTTTACACCATTCATGGTCATGGTATTCTTCCATCAATGGGTCACCAAGTGCCCATTGTCTGCATTCATTTTTATCTCTGGCCTGCATCATATAGTTCCTAAATGTCTCCCCATCCAGTCAGCAAGCAGCGCTGCATTGCTGTGCTCCATGTCTTTTGCTGAAAAAATCAGTGTTATCGTGCCATCATAACCCCTGATCCTGTCAATAAAATCAATAGCAGCACTATTACTGTCCAGCTCCGCAAAATATCTGGCCTTGAACTCCTCATATTTTTCCGGATCATGTCCATACCATTTTCTGAGTTCTGTTGATGGAGCCAGCTCCTTTTCCCAGGAATGCATCGCCAGCTTCTCTTTCTTTATTCCCCTCGGCCATATCCTGTCTACGAGAATACGCAGGCCATCTTCAGGTGACGGTTCTTCATAAACTCTCTTGATCTTCAGATCCATGTGTCTTACCTCTCAGCTGATTTTTCAAATCGAATATATTTTAGCAGAACTGTCCATATAAAAAAAGATGCCGGCGTCAACCGGCATCAGTTAATCCTGTTCTTATGCTTTCAATGACTCATTTTTTTCTAATTATGTACAGTAACCTAATAAGGCATCACTCAATGCCTGCCCGTGCTGCTGGCCGAGAAAAACAGTCGTAAAATTTCCTTTCTATTGTATTTTCTTTGTTGAGCTTCTTTCAATCACTGTAGGATATGTAATATAGCTCTGTACATGCATCTTTGGTTTTTTTATTATCTGCAGAACTGTCTTACCTGCTTCTGCTCCAAGATCATACATGTCGATATTTACTACTGTAAGCTGAGGGTCTAGAATCTGCGAAAATGGATATTCGTCAAATGAGAGAACTCCAATGTCATCAGGAATTTTTATATTCAAATCATGTAGTGCCTTATAGCATCCATATGCCAGATAATTGTTTGCACAAATTATAGCTTCTGGTCTCTTATCACCAGACAGCACCTGTTCTGTCATTGCATAGCCTGTCTCTGGCACAGATTCACCATACTGAACATAGTTTTTTGGACGTATCACATCATGCTGATTAAGGATAGAAACAACTCCATCAAGACGATGCATGGATGTATGATCTTTTTCTGTTCCGCCTATGTATGCAACAGAACAATACCCACATGTCAAAAGATACTTTGCAGCTACTTCTCCGGCATATTTATTATCTACATCCGTCCAGCAGAAATGGCTGTCAAAATCAGGCATTCCTATAACCAGATGAGGTATCTCTTTCTGATAGATCATTTCATCAAGCTCCTGTGATATGACTGACGCATGAAGTATGAATCCATCTGCCGATTTTGTTTCAAAAGACTGCCTGACATAGTCCACAGCCTCTTCAGGCATCATACTTTTTATGATAAGAGAATAGCCTTTTTTAGACAGAGTATGCTCAATCCCACACATCATCTCAAACATATGAGGATTCTGAAACCCCACATTTCTTCCGAGTGTCGTCACAACGACCACAGTCATGCTGGATTTATGTGCCAGATTTCTGGCTCTGAGGTTCGGGTGATAATCAAGTTCCTCCATGACCTTGTTGACACGATCAGTAGTCTCCTGCGAAATCGAATATGATCCATTCATCACCTTTGAAACCGTTGCGGCAGATGTACCTGCTGCCTTTGCTACATCTCTTATCGTAACAGACATATGTCACCTTCCTAGCAGAATAAAGCCCTTGCCACCCAGACTACCGTTTTCAAAACCATTCTGATATATCACATCACCGTAATTATCTGAATCTTTAAGACTTATAGTATCATCAGACATATTTATTATAGCCCTTATTACCATATCAGCATTATAACGCTCATATATAAATACTTCACTGTTTTTATCTGCCTGAACTATACGAAAATCACCGTCCTGCAGGGGCGAGTATTTTTTCCTTACGGCTATAATATCCCTGAAAAAATCATACAGTTCTCCCTTGCCATTCCAATCCATCGGTCTGCGGTAATCCGCTTCGAGAATTCCTTCAAGTCCATTTTCGTCGCCATAAAAAATCGTAGGCATACCAGGGAATGTCATCTGAAAAAAGACAGCGGCTTTATAGCTTGATACATCTCCATTGCATACTGATAAAAAGCGGCTGACATCATGTGTATCAAGCACATTCAGCTGTGCAAATACTGTCTGCTTTCTGTATCTCATATACATATCTGCTACTCGGTCTGCAAACTCGCTGGCATCTATAGACTTCTCTGCAAAGAAACGTCTGCAATGCTTTCTGAAATCATAATTCATGGTCGAATCAAACATGTCTCCATTAAGCCAGTGATTGGCTGTCGGCCATACTTCACCAATCAGTATTGCATCTGCCTTTTCGGCCTTAACTGCCTTTCTGAATGCTCTCCAGAAATCATCATTTATCTCATCTGCGACATCGAGTCTCCAGCCGTCTATATCAAATTCTCTAACCCAGTATCTTCCTACATTGCAGAAGTATTCTGCTGTTTCAGGATTTGCCATATTAAGTTTCGGCATCATACGCTCGTAACCAAAGCAGTCATAATTGGGATATTCTTCCGGATCGTCCGGTCTGATAACAGGAAATTGAAGTCCGTAGAACCAGTCTACATACTTGGATTCCTTCCCTTTTCTTACCACATCTTCAAACGCCTTGAATTTCCAGCCACAGTGATTGAAAACGCCATCTATGATCACTCTGATATCATGCCTGTGATATTCCTGTACTAATTCACGGAAATCCTCATTAGTACCAAAGCACGGATCTATATGATAGTAATCGAGCAGATCATATTTATGATACTCTCCTGCCGTAAATATCGGATTGATATAAATGGTATTTATGCCCAGGTCATCAAGGTAATCCACGTTCTCCGTAATACCTTTTATCGTACCACCGAGCTTTCCATGAACATCTATCCCATCATAATCGCATACCGTTGACTGCCCGCTTATATATCTGGCTGATGTCGCGAAACTGTCAGGAAAGATATTATAGACTACAGCATCCTTTGCCCAGTCCGGAGGCGAGACAATATCTGCTCTATGATTAAATGGAAACTGGAAATATTCTGACCTGTCATCTACTGGCTCTTTGCAGAAGCAGTCTCCATAATAAAGACAGGTTTCCGTGCCGTCATTTAGCTCAAAATAATAGTCAAGCCTCTTATAGACTTTCTCCAGTGTAGCTTCAAAGTAATCATATCTTTCACATTCTATGACCCTTTCCATTTCTACTGTCGTAAAAATAACCGGCGTCACCCTGCATGAGCGGTCTCCATAGTACAGATTACAATTCCGGATATCTCCGTGAGCCGTTCGCAAGCGTATTGTAATAGTATCCTCATCAATACCATATGCGTATTGCGACATTGGTATATGAAGTATTGCGCTTTTATCCATATTATCCTTTCACACCGCCTGATGTAAGGCCGGTTGTCATATTTTTCTGTAATGCAAAGAATACGATCAGTATAGGAATCGATATCACTATTGAAGCTGCTGCAAATATAGGCCAGTTTCCCTGCATCTCATTAGCCTGAAGAGAATAGAGTCCTGCCGCCAGCGTATATGTATCTGAGCCTGTCATAAAGTTAACCGCAAATATGTATTCATTCCAGACGTATATAAGAACCATCATTGCTGTAACTGCTATCGTAGGTTTTGCCAGAGGCATAACAATTCTCCATACAATCTGTATAGGACTCGCACCATCTATCATTGCCGCTTCTTCAATCTCATACGGGATCGTATCAAAGTAGCCTTTCATATTCCATAATGCAAATACTGCTTCCGTTCCAGTATATACTATGATAAGCCCTGGCTTGGTATTGATGAGTCCCATCGGCCTCATCAGCTTGTATAATGCTGTCATTGAAAGAAGCGATGGGAATGCATATAGTAATATCAGCATCCTAAGTATCGGCTTCCTACCCGGGAATTTCTTTCTCGAAAAAACATACGCAGCCGGAATTCCTGTACCAAGCGATATCACGAGAGTCACAACGGCAAGAATAATGCTGTTTTTAAACCACAGCATTATAGGCTCATCCACAAATACCGCCCTATAGTTTCTGAATGTAAAATGCTTTGGGATAAATGAAAAATCTGCGCTCAGCAGGCTGTTATCCGCATTAAACGATACAGAGAGTGCATATAGTATCGGCACCAGCGTTATA
Source organism: uncultured Lachnospiraceae bacterium (assembly GCA_900316165.1). Lineage (GTDB taxonomy): Bacteria > Bacillota > Clostridia > Lachnospirales > Lachnospiraceae > Weimeria. The sequence continues at coordinate 9,962 of ONBW01000052.1, forward strand.
AAGCACAGCACTATGAGAAGGATATTGGCCAGAGTGAGGCCTAATACCGTCTTTGTTTTCCTGGTCATTGACATTGTACCCTCACTTTCCAGCCCTTGATGTATTTCTGTTAATTACAAGAGAAAATATCAGCAGAAGAACAAATATTATTATCGATACTGCTGAGCTATATCCATAATTATTGGTGATAAATGCATTCTCATACGCATATGTCATGATTGTAGAGAAATCAGCTCCGGTCTTCGCCCCTACCTGTCTGGTCAGAAGATACACCACATCAAACTGTTTGAATGTAGTAAACACCGTAATGACTACAGATGGTCCGATAATTGGCTTTATCATAGGTATCGTAATGTAGAATGTCCTCTCGAACCAGTTCGCACCGTCCAGAAGTGCACTTTCGTAAAAACTCTTTTCGACACTTTGGAGCGCACCATCTATAATCGTGATCATAAATGGAAGTGCAAGCCACAGATTGACTATCGTACACCACCAGAACGCTCCAGTGTCAGTATTGAGCCATCGTATCGGCGCAAATCCGAGCTTTCCTATCCACTGATTCAATAGTCCGAACTGTGAATTAAACATTCCTGTCTTCCACAGGAGTATAGATACATATCCTGGCATAGCCCATGGAAATATGAGAAGTGTCTTGTAAACATTTTTTAGTTTAAGACCTTTCATATTCAATAGACTCGCCAAAAGAAATGCAATAACCAGCTGTAGTGCCATGCTAACTACAGTCCAAGCTATTGTCCAGAACAATGATTTCAGGAATCCACTATCAAATACAAAAAGTGCATCCTTATAATTCTTCAGTCCTATAAACGAGTAATTGTTCCAATGATACACATTCATATTTGTAAAAGAGATATACCCTGTGTATAGTATTGGAAAAATCACGATAACTGCTATAAGTATAAGCGACGGAGCCGCCCAGGCATAGCATTGCAATGTCTGTTTCCTGTTCTTACTATTCATAGCATAAATTCCTTTACTGCATACTTTTGATAAGACTCTCCGCTTTCTGCTGTGCCTTATCCGCGCTTGTCTTTATGTCCTCTCCACTCATATTGACATCTGTAAGCAGATCGCCCAACACCGTCCACATAACATCCATTTCAGGGAGATTAGGCATTGGTACAGCATTATCTGCTGTTTGTTTCATCATCATAACGACCTCATCATTCTTTATGTCATCAAGGTCATAGCATGATTCGTTTGCTGGTGCACATCCACTGGCATTTGCAAGCTCTACTTCAACTTCCGGTTTCATAAGTACTTCAAGCACTTTTTTCACTGCCTTCGTCTTATTTTTTGCTGCATTTTTCAATACCTGTACGCCCTGTACTCCCATGTAAGGAGCTATCGGTGTTCCTGTTTCATTAATAGTAGGCATAGCTGCAACTCCAACATCCATACCCTTTTCCTTTACTGTAGGAACCATCCATGGACCTGCTATCGTGGAATGTGCCATTCCTTCTGAGAACAGAGTATTCACTGTTGAATACTCTGTTTCCCCAGGCATCATTTTCACAAATTTTTTATGATAAGAAAGCGCATTTTCTACCTGTTCAGAGTTAAGGTGTGGTTTACCATTGTCATCGAGAATCTGTCCACCAAAACCGTTAATCCATCCGGCAGCATAATATGGCGTACTATGCTGCTCAACAAAGCCATAATGACCACCACTAGTGTGTGACTGCATATACTTATATAATTCTTCAGTTGTCTTTGGAACATCTTCATCCTTCATGTATAACCTGTTGTACATAAACAGAAGTGTTTCATAATAAATTGGCAGCTGATAAATCTCTCCTTTATAAGTAGCCGCCTCTATAGTTTTATCCATATATGCTGTGAGATCCTTCTTCGGGATTATATCTGTTATTGGGGCTAGAATCCCCATTTCCGCATATACGCCAATCTTGTCATGCGCAAATATATACATATCAGGAGCCGACTTAGGATCATCTCCCACCATTTTAAGGGATTCCGTTAGATCTGTTTTCTTCTCCAGCTTTATGTTTATATCCGGACTCAACGTGTCCAACTGCTTCTTCAATACGTCTGCCACTGCATCTTCCTTATCATGCCAGATAACAATCGTATTCGGATCCGATGCCTTTGAAGAAGGTCCTCCACTTGCACCGGAACATCCTGTCAAAATAGTACTGACTGCTACAGTAGCGCTCAATATTAGAGAGATAATCTTTTTTGTCATAATGCCTTCCTTAAAATTATGCCTTATTTTTCTTTTTTCTTGCCACAACTACTATGCAGATTACTGCGACGGCTATTATAACTACAACTGTAATCGGTATAACCGGCGTTGTTTTACTCTGTTTTTTAGATGTATCAGGCTTGTCTGTTTCCTCATCAACCGTTTCTGAAGTTGACGTGGCCTCTGCGTCTTTAGGTTCTTCGTAGTACACCTGGTTTTTGTCAGCCGATGTTACTACTACCCACACATCCTTACCAGCATCTACGCTTATATCCTGCGTCTGTACGTCGCCATTATTTCCATTGACTATGATAGAATTCACCCAACCCGGAACTTCTTTTGTAAGCCAGCCGTCCTTCTCTTCAAGCGTTTCTCCTGGCCATGATGCAAATGCATTTGTTCCATCTGGCGCTGACCAGGCCCAAAGATTCGGAGATTTCCAGTCTGACGGAGCCTTTACTCTCACTGTGATATTAGGAACTGATGCTTTTTCAGGATCTACATAGCTCAAATCATACTTACCATCCTTGTCAACTGTCAGCCATAGCTCTGCAGGATCTACTGAAATATCTTCTGTTTTCACATCCCCACCATTAGCATTAACAATAATTGAATTGACCCAGGTAGGTGCTTTCCCCGTGTACCATTTTTCTCCGGACATAAGAGCCACACCTGGCCACTTATCAAATGCATTTTTTCCATCTGGCGCCGACCAAGCCCACAAATTTGGTTCCTTCCAGCTGTCATCAACCTTGACATGAATTTTAAATGTTTCTTCGTATTTAGGGAGATTTCCCTTCGTCTGTTGTTCTGTCACGGTCTCAGCATTGTCTTTATCCTTTACTGTGACCCATGTGTTTCCATCTTTAAGAACAATTTCTGACGTTTGTGTCTCGCCAGCATTCGCATTAACAATAATATGGTCTGCCCATGATGGAGCATAAATGTAATACCACCCCTTATTATTGCTATCTGGTGTCATCGCCTCTCCTGGCCAGGCTTCATAAGCCTGATCTCCCGCTTCATTCCATGCCCAAAGACAAGGGTTCTTCCAATCATCCGGTACATTAGCATACACTAGTCTCATGTCACCGTTATCTGTTTTGCTGTCAGCCGCATATACTGCCGCCGGTGATACTGCCGCAATGATTAGTGCCATCAGCAGCATTGAAACAAAAAGTTTTCTTAGCTTTTCCATATAAAACTCCTTAAAAAACAATATAGAAACTAATCGGTTCTGAAACTGTGCACTGTTTCTCTCTTATATTTTTGAATTTTATATTAATTTTCCCTGGTTGGCAACCACTTTTTGGGTAAACGTTTTCCTTATTTGTTGGTGATATTTCATAGTTTTTAATGGTTATTTTTGTGTGTTTTGCACAAAAATACCCACCGCCCAGAAATTTTAGTGAAAATTAGACAAAACAATCTGCTTTATTTTTCCTTGTTTTTGGTAGCTATTCCCCTTTGTTTCCCTTTGTTTCCTTTTGCTGTTGCTCCCTCACGTCATCTCTTGTGTCAGCTTCTGGTGGTGTTAGAATATAAACTGAAGACATTGATCAGATATCTGAGAAGAAGCGGATGGATCTTCGCATCAAGTCCATCTATCACAAGCGTCCTGCCATGTAGTAGAGCTGATGCAACATATGGGAGTATACCAAACAGCTTTTTCTACGCGGAGACTTAGAAGCCAACACCACGTGTGGCAAAAGTCGGTGCGAGACAAGACTGTCTCCTTTATATTTCAGCTGCAGATGAAAGAATGGTTCATCGTCCAAAAGCGTTATATTCTTCATAGTATGCTCATCTCTTTCTTAATTCCCAGAACGCTACTGCACTTGCCGCCGCGACATTGAGGGAATCTACACCATTTGACATAGGGATGATCACCTTATAATCGCTCTCGACGATCGTCTCTTCTCGTAATCCGGGGCCTTCTGAACCCAGGACTACAGCGAGCCTGTTCGCCGCTTTAAGTGCAGGATCATTAATAGGAATCGCATCATCTCTCAATGCCATCGTCACAACAGAAAATCCATGTCTGTGCAGAGTTTCTATACCATTCTCAGCCCAGTCATCTATATTGATAATCTATATTGATATACGTCCAAGGTATCTGAAAAACAGTTCCCATGCTGACTCTTGCCGCTCTCCTGTACAGCGGGTCACTCGAATCAGATGTGACTATCACCGCATCCATCCCCATAGCAGCCGCCGAGCGGAATATGGCTCCGACATTTGTAGGATTCACTACGCTCTCAAGCACCGCAATTCTGCCGGTCACTCCTATTTTATCCAACATCTTTTCAACCGGCTTCAGTTTTTTCCTGCGAAAAGCACACAGCATCCCACGGATGAGGCTATAGCCCGGCAGATGATGCAGTGTCTCAGTATCAGCCACATAAACCGGAACACTTTGCAGTATAGCAGTCCTGTCACCCATCTCGTGCTGCAGTTCGCCTAGATTCTGTTCCAGTTCCTTTTTCTCTATGAGCATGGATACCGGCTCATACCCAGCCAGCAGAGCCCTCGATATCACCTTCGGACTTTCCGCCACAAACAGACCCTCGTCCGGTTCATAGTAATGAAACAGCTGTGTCTCGCTAAGCCTTGCATAAACATCGAGGCGGGTATCATTAAAATCTGTGCTGTGATTTCAAACATATCCATGCCATCATATACAGTTTTCGTATCTGACATCTCCTTATATTCCCTGTATCTGGCATGACCTCATAGTCTCCAGAGCTGCCTTATGCTTCTCTGGTGTCACGCCCGCACAGCTTGAAGGATCAACTGATATCTTCACTTCTGGAAGGTATGCTTTCAAAAGAAGCGCATTGCTTACCACACAAATATCCGTGCAGAGTCCGACAAGTTCTATCTCAATATCCTCTGCTGCCGCTAGCTCACTGATCTTTTCTGCCAGTTTCACTGAACCGAATGTCGGCTTGTCGATTACATTATCCTCATCGATAATGTCAGCAATCTCT